>JAGWRX010000053.1 GCA_028876395.1 Acidobacteriota bacterium | reverse complement strand
TCCGGTGGCAACGAGGCGGCCAGCAGCATGCCGTTCGACTCGAGGCCACGCATCTTGCGCGGAGCCAGATTCGCCACGATCACGATCTTGCGGCCAATCAGCTTTTCCGGCTCGTAGTACTGCGCGATGCCGGCGAGGATCTGCCGCTTCTCGTAGCCGAGGTCGACTTCGAGGCGCAGCAGCTTGTCGGCCTTCGGTATGCGCTCGGCGACGAGTACCTGCGCCACGCGCAGTTCCACCTTTGCGAAGTCGTCGATGCTTATGTATTGCTTCTCTTCTGCGCCTGCTGGCGCTGGAGCCTCGGCGGGCGCGGCTGCCGGAGCGGCGGGCGCTGTCTGAGCAGGTGCGGCGGCCGCAGGCTCGGCGGCTGCTTCCGGTGCGGGTGCGGGCTTGGTCTCTTCCATCGGTTTCTTCTCTGCCTTTTTCGTCAATTTCGATTCGGGCGCGTGCGGCGCGGCTGGCTGCGCCTTGGGCGTGTGTTGCTCCGGGGCTGCAGCACCGCCCGCGGCTTCAATCACAGACTTGCTGTTCTGCTCTTCGATCGCAATCATGCGCTCGACGGCGTCTTTTTCCGCGCGAGGAAACAGCGGCGCGGGCTCCAGGAATTTCGTCCCGGCCTTCAATCCGCCCCATGCGAGATGCGTAAGAAATGCCTGTTTTGCCGCGTCCTGTATCTCGCCCTGGCCAAGTTGCCGCCATACCTTGGCAGCCGACTCCGGCAGGATGGGATACGCCAGCGCGGTGATGATGCGAATGGCTTCAGCAGCAGTTGCGAGTACACGAGCCTGCAGAGCCTTGTGGTCTTCTTCAGTGCGGCCTTCGGGCTTCTTCCAAGGCGCGTTGGCGGTGAGGTAGCCGTCGGTCTCCGCCACCAGTGCCCACAGCGCTTTCAGCGCGTCGCTGAAGTTGAGCGCATCAAACTCCGGCACAAATGCGGCAATCGCGGCCTCGGCGCTGGCGTGCAACGCGACTTCGGCTGGTGTCAACCTGCCCGCCTCCGGCACCGCCCCGCCGAAATACTTGTGCACCATGTTGACCACGCGGCTCACCAGGTTGCCGTACCCGTTGGCCAGGTCGCCGTTGTAGCGCTGCACCAGCGCGTCAAAGCTGAAGTTGCCGTCCTGCCCGAAGGGAATTTCGCGCAGTAAGAAGTACCTCAATGCGTCAGAACCTAAAACCGTGTGAACGGTCTCAGCGCGCACGATGTTTCCGCGCGACTTCGACATCTTGCCCTGGTCAAAAAGCAGCCAGCCGTTGGCCCGCACCGAGCGTGGCACGGGAATGCCCGCCGCCATCAGAAACGCCGGCCAATACACGCAGTGGAAGCGGCTGATCTCCTTGCCGATCAGGTGCATGTCGGCAGGCCAGAACTTCGCAAAGCGCGCCTGGTCGGCAGGATCGTCTGAACCATAGCCAAGAGCGGTGATGTAGTTGGCCAGCGCATCCAGCCACACATACACCACGTGCTTCTCATCGCCGGGCACCGGGATGCCCCACGAAAAACTCGTGCGGCTCACCGACAAATCCTTCAGCCCGCCGCGCACAAACGAGATGACCTCGCGCCGCGTCGACTCCGGCCCCATGAACTCCGGGTTGGCTTCGTAAAACTCCAGCAGCTTGTGCTCAAAGGCCGAGAGCTTGAAGAAGTAGTTCTCCTCGCTCACGGTTTCGGTGATGCGCCCGCAGTCGGGGCACGGCGTTCCCGGCGGCCCGTCCACATAGAGTTCGTCGAACACGCAATACTGGCCCGTGTACGAGCCCTTGTAGATGTAGCCGTTTTCCCGCAGCGTGGCGAACAGGTGCTGCACTCCGCGCTTGTGCCGCTCCTCCGTCGTGCGGATGAAGTCGTCGTAGCTCAGCCCCAGCCGGTCCCACAGGCCACGAAACTCGCCCGCAATCGCAGCAGTGAACTCCTGCGGCGTGCGCCCGGCCAGCTTGGCAGAGCGCTCGATCTTCTGCCCGTGCTCGTCGGTGCCGGTCAGGAACCAGGTGTCAATGCCCAGCGCCCGCTTCCGCCGCGCAATGGCGTCGCACACAATCGTCGAATACGCATGGCCCAGGTGCGGCCGCGCATTCACGTAGTAGATGGGCGTGGTCAGATAAAAGCGCTCAGGGCTGTTGGCAGAGTTGGTCATGAAGTGTACGCGCAGGTCAATCGCCCTCATCCGTAAAGCAGGGCGCAAGCTGCTGTCATGCTCTATCTTACGGCATCCTCCACGCACGCACTTTCAAAAGCACGCCTGTGCAGCGAGATGAGCTCCAACACCCGCTCCACTGCAGGTGGCCTGTTAGAATCACCTTTGAAAAACAAGCATTTTGGGGCGGTTTCCTTCGACGCCATCGAGGCCCTGCGACGTGTATCAGGAATTGAAAAAGCGGCTTGAGGCGCACCTGCGTGGTGTGTTGCAAGCCAAATACGACCTGCAACCCGACACCATCGCAATGGAGACGCCGCCGGACCTGCGCATGGGCGAACTGGCGACCCCCATCGCCTTCGAACTGGCGCGCAAGCTGCGCAAGGCTCCGAAGATCATCGCGCAGGAGATCGTCGCCGCGCTCGGCCATCTCGATGGCTTTGCGTCATTTGAAGTTGCGGGTGCGGGTTATATCAATGCGCGGCTGGATCGCGCCGCGGGCGCGCGCATGGCGGCAGGCGGAGAAGCCGGCGCCGCCGCAGGCGTCGCCAGCGGCCTGCACTCCCTCGTCGAACACACCAGCATCAATCCCAACAAGGCCGCGCACATCGGCCACCTGCGCAACGCCATCCTGGGCGACACGTTTGTGCGCCTGCTCCGCGCCTCTGGCCAGAAGGTCGATGTGCAGAATTACATCGACAACACCGGCGTGCAGGTGGCGGATGTGGTGGTAGGCTTTCTGCATCTGGAAGGCAAGTCGGCAGCCGACGTTCGTGCGCTGCTTGAGGAGTTGAAGAGCAAGGGCGCGCGCATTGACTACTACTGCTGGGACCTCTACGCGCGCACCTCGTCATGGTACGAACAGGGAATCGAAGAAGATAAGGCCGCGCGCAAGCGCCTTCGCTACGCCACGCTGCACGAGATCGAGCACGGCGGCAATGAGACGGCCGAAATTGCCGAGCTGATTTCAACCGCCGTCCTGCGCCGCCATCTTGAAACCATGCTGCGCCTCGGCATCGAATACGACTTCCTTCCGCGCGAAAGCGAAATCCTGCACCTCAAATTCTGGGAAGCGGCCTTTGACCAGTTGAAGAAGACCGGCGTCCTCTATTTTGAGAACGAAGGCAAGAACAAGGGCTGCTGGGTCATGTCCCGTGCCACGAATCCTGTCCAAAACCAGGCCGGTCCGGAGGACGATGCGAAGGTGATCGTGCGCTCCAATGGCACCGTGACCTATGTGGGCAAGGACATTGCCTATCACCTCTGGAAGTTCGGCCTCCTGGGACGCGACTTCGGCTACAAGCCGTTCTTCACCTACCCGAACCACGAGTGCTGGATTTCAACGGAAAACGGCGAGGAGCCCCATCCGCACTTTGGCGGCGCGCAGGCGATTTACAACGTCATTGACTCGCGCCAGAGCGATCCGCAGGCCAACGTGATTCAGGCGCTGCGCGGCATGGGCCACGTGGAGCAAGCCGACCGCTACACGCACTTCAGTTATGAGATGGTCGCGCTCACGCCGCGCTGCGCCGTCGAACTGGGCTACGACGTGTCAGAAGAAGACCTGAGCCGCCCCTACATTGAAGTCAGCGGGCGCAAGGGCTTCGGCGTCAAGGCCGACGACCTCATCGACAAGCTCATCGCCGCCACGCGCGCCGAGGTGGACGCGCGCCAGACCAGCCGCGACGAGGCTGAGCGGCAGCGGATTGCAGAGCAGATTGCCATTGGGGCGCTGCGCTACTTCATGCTCAAGTATACGCGCAACTCGGTCATCGCCTTCGACTTCAAGGATGCGCTGAGTTTTGAGGGCGAGACCGGCCCCTACATTCAATATGCCGTGGTGCGCGCACGCAACATCTTCCGCAAGGGGAACACAACGCCGGAAGCGGTGCTGGCGGAGTTCGCGAAGCTGGCAGACGAGGCAGTGCGCGGCTATCTTACCGGCGAGGCCGCCGAAGACATCTGGACCCTCTGGCTGCGCGCGGGCCGCCGCACGCTCGTGCTCGAGCAGTGCATCGCCACATCCGAGCCCGCGCATCTGGCCCGGCACGGCTTCCAGCTTGCGCAGGAGTTCAACAACTTCTACCACAAGCACCACATCCTCACGGAAGAAGACCCGGCGCGGAAGACGTTCCTGCTGGCCACGGCCGCCGTCGCGCTCCGCGAGCTGGTCACCGTGCTCGGATGGCTGGGCATAGAAAGCCCTGAAGCGATGTAGGTCGCATTCCCACGAATAGAAGCCGCGCAAAGAAAATCGGGATGATGGTCAGCGCCGTCATCCCGAATCTCGCTGATCCAAATCAGCTCACGCGCTGAAGCTGCGCGCCCACTCCACAATCGATCGCACCGCAATGCCGCTCGGACCCTTGGCAATGTACGGCTTGTTCTCTTCCATCCATGCCACGCCGGCAATGTCCAGGTGAATCCACGGCGTGTCTTCGGCAAAGGTGTGCAGGAACTCGGCTGCGGTGATGGCTCCGCCCCAGCGCCCGCCCGTGTTCTTGATGTCGCCAATGTCGGACTTGATCATGTCCACATAGTCGTCGCCCAGCGGCAGTCGCCAGAACTTTTCGCCGGAGGTCCCCAGCGCCGTGCTGAACTTCTGATAGGCCGCGTCATCGTTCGCGAAGACCCCGGCATTCACCATGCCCAGCGCCACCACGCACGCGCCGGTCAGCGTCGCCGCGTCAATCAGGTGCGTCGCGCCCAGTTGCTTAGCATAGGTCAGGCCGTCGGCCAGCACCAGCCGCCCCTCGGCGTCTGTGTTGATAATCTCAATCGTCTTGCCGGACATGGCCGTCTGCACGTCACCCGGCTTCTGCGCTTTCCCGTCGGGCATGTTTTCAGCGGCGCACACAATACCAATCACGCGCACCTTGGGCTTCAGCAGGGCAATGGCGCGCATCGCGCCCAGCATGGCCGCGCCTCCCGCCATGTCGTACTTCATCTTCTCCATGTTGTCGGCGGGTTTGATTGAGATGCCGCCTGTGTCAAACGTGATGCCCTTGCCGACCAGACCCAGCACGGGTCCGTCTTTCACACCATCAGGCTCATAGCGCAGGACAATCAGCGCAGGCGGCTCCGCCGAACCCTGCGACACGCTCCAGAACGCGCCCATTTTCAGCTCGTGCAGCTTGTCGGTGGAGTAGACGGCCCAGCTCAGGCCGACCCCCTGGGCCATCTGCGCCGCGCGCTGTCCGAGAATCGTCGGCGTCAGCTTGTTGCCCGGCTCGTTCACCAGGGAACGGGCAAAGTTCTGACTCTCGCCCACGATAGCGCCCTCGTCAAAGGCCGCCTGGATGGCAGCCTCTGAGTCGGCATGCGCAACGGCTGCGGCGCCGGATGCAGAACCAGACTCGGATGCAGGCTCCGGAGCCGGCTCGCTTGTCCCGCCTCCGAATTCGACAGCAATCTCAATCCGGGCCTCGGCGAACTCCTCGGCGGGGGGCGCTTCCACTGCCGCCGCTTTCCGGGGAACAACCACCGTAAAAGATTGAATGCTAAGGTCTTTGCGGTCGCTGCGATAGGTGTCCGGGTCAAAATCACCTACGAAACCACCCTCAACGGCCGCTCGTGCGCACGCGGCCTGAGAAAGGGACACTGTTTCCGGCAGCGCAAACGCCAGCTCGCGGATGCCGCGCGGCTTGGCGAAGCGTGCGGCGGTTCCGGCGGCGTTGCGTACGTTGTTCACAGTAGCTTTGGCCTGCTTGCCCAGGCCCACAATCAGCAGCCGTCTGGCTGCCAGGTCCGCCGGCGAGTGCAGCAGCAGCGTCTCATTGGCGCCGGCCTTGTACTCTCCGCTGGCCAGCACAGGGGCCGCGGCAGCCTTCACGGCCTCGTCGGTGGTCAGCAGCTCGGGCTGCGGTCTGGCGTCAGGGCCTTTGCCGGTTTGGGTATCAACAGCCAGCACGGCCAGCAGCTCAGTCTCCGTGCCGGCCAGGTTCGCGAAAGACAGCTGAGTCTTCATGTTTGCCTCGATTGAGTCGGTTGGTCTCGGTGGCCTCTATCGCCCCATGCGATGCTTGCTGGCATTCACGGCGGCGCGGGCCTCGCGGTCGGCCTCACGGCGGCGCTCGGTCTCGCGTTTGTCCCAGTCCTGCTTGCCCTTGGCCAGGGCCAGTTCGCACTTCACGCGCCCGTTCCGAAAGTAAAGCCGCGTGGGGATGAGCGTGTGGCCCTTCACCTGCGTCTTGGAGAGTAGCTTGCGAACCTCATCGCGGTGCATCAGTAGTTTGCGCGTGCGCAAGGCGTCGTGATTGGCTATATTCCCATGCGAGTAGGGCCCGATATGAGCGTTGAGCAAAAATGCCTCGCCGTCCTTGATGAGGCCATAGGAGTCCTTGAGATTGGCTTTCCCCTCGCGGATCGATTTCACCTCGGTCCCGCGCAGGGCTACGCCCGCCTCGAACTTCTCCAGCAGGAAGTAGTTATGGCTGGCGGCGCGGTTTTGCGTGGCATCCCGCTCGCCGCTGGCCACGGGGTCGCGGGGCCGGGCGGGCTTCTGGGGGCCGGAGCGGTCCGGCTGTACGATAACGTGGCTGGTCTGACGCGCCATTGGAATGCATCCTTGAGTCTTCATCGTAGCATCGGTGCGGGTTTCGCTGCCTGCGCAAACCGCCCCGATGCCGGGCCCCCGGACGTTACGAAAGGCCCTCCAGAATACTGTTTCAGCAAGGCTTTGCTAAAATGAGGCATCGTTGGATGGGATTCGCCAGAAACAGAAATTGCGTCATGGGCGGCCAAGGCAGCCCGCAGGAGCCCGGTGCTGAAAACGGGCCGGCAAAGACGCTTGGGAGTTCGATGAATCGCCGCGCCGTCACTCCGGCTGCTTCCAGATTTGTTTTCTGGGTCGCATTTTTCGCTGTTCTGGCCGTGCTTGGCCCCGGCTCCGTGGCCCTGCGCGCGGATGCGGGCAAGGACTACTACAAACGCGGGCAGGCCGCCGAGGCCACCGAGGACTACGACGCCGCCTATCTCAATTACCAGCGTGCCTATGCTGCGTCGCCCAAGAACCTGAACTACCGCGCCTCCCTTTACCGCGTTCGGCTCTCGGCCTCCGCAATGCACGTCACCAAGGGACGGAAGCTGGTGAACTCCGGCGACGAGCAGGGAGCGCTGGTCGAGTTCCTCCGCGCCGCGGAAATCGATCCCGGCAATGAAGCCGCGCAGCAGGAGATTGTCAAAGTCCGCAATCGCTACGTGCAGCAGGCACAGACCCAGTCGCAGACCTCCGCCGCCAATCTTCCCGCCACCTCAGGCCAGCAGGCGTCCATTGAAGCCATGGCCTCGCCAACCGAGCTCAGGCCCATGTCCAGCGAACCCCTGACCCTCCACATGGTGGAGGACAGCAAGGTCGTCTATCAGGCCGTGGGCAAGGCCGCCGGAGTCAACGTCCTGTTCGACCCCGACTATATCGGCAAGCGCATCCAGGTGGACCTGAACAACGTCTCGCTCATGGATGCCCTGCGCATCGTTGGCACCCTGTCCGGCACCTTCTGGCGGCCGGTCACCGGCAACACCATCTTCGTTGCGGCAAACACCCGCGCCAAGCGTACTGAGATGGAGGAGCAGGCGGTGCAGACCTTCTACCTGACCAACGCCTGGCAGGCAAACGACCTGAACGACGTGCAGACCGCCCTGCGCAATGTGCTGCCCAGCGCCAAGGTCTACGGCGTGGCCAGCCAGAACGCCATCGTTATGCGGGCCACCCCCGACGAGCTTTTGCTGGCGCAGAAGCTCATCAACGATCTCGACAAGGCCCGCCCCGAAGTGGTCGTGGACATCTCGGTGCTCGAGGTGGCCAAGAACTGGGAGCAGAACCTGGGTATCGCCTGGCCGCAGAGCGTCGGCGTCACCCTACAATCCTCCTCCAGCACCACCTCCACCACCGGCACCTCAACCACCACCACCGGCACCACCACCACCTCGACCCCGACCATCTATGACCTGGCCCACCTCAAGGCTTCGGATTTCGCGGTCACCATCGGTACGGCCACGGCCAACATGCTGCTGAACGACTCCAATACCAGGATTCTGCAGAACCCGCGCATCCGCTCGACCGACGCGCAGAAGGCCACGCTGAAGATCGGCCAGCGCATCCCCATCGCCACCGGCTCCTTCCAGTCCGGCGTGGGCGTGGCCGCCGCCATCAGCCCCATGGCGGAAACCCAGTTCCAGTACATCGACGTCGGCGTCAACATCGATATGACGCCTACCGTGCACTACGACGGCGACGTCACCCTGAAGATGAAGATTGATGTCAGCTCGCAGAGCGGCAGCGTCACCATCAGCGGCGTCACCGAGCCCATCATCGCCCAGAAAACCAGCGAGCAGACCATCCGCCTGCGCGAGGGCGAGGCCAGCATCCTCGGCGGTATCCTCAATCAGCAGGAGCAGGAGAACTGGACCGGCATTCCCGGCCTAAGCTCCATTCCCATCCTCAAGTACCTCTTCGGTTCCAAGGACCACATCAAGACCGACGACGAAATCGTCTTCCTCCTGGTCCCGCACATTGTCCGCTCGCCCATCCTGACGCCCGTGAACCTGCGCTCCATCGATACCGGTGTCGGACAGGCGATTGATCTGCGCCATGTGTCCACCCAGGGTGCCGGCCCCGCCGTCATCACGCCCATTCCGCCTGCTCGTCCCATGGCTGCGGCGCCCATTACCGGAACGGTTCCCGGCCAGACGGCTGAGGCTGCCGGCCCGGCTGCATTGGCCCAGATGCGCGCCGCCGCCCAGGCAACCGAAACCGCAGCCGCCCCCGCTCCGCAGCAGGCGCCTGCAGCCGCGCCGCAGACCACCGCGCTTCCGCCTCAGGGCCTCAACTTTTCCCTGGTTGCGCCGCATGATCCAGTGGCCGCGGGCGCCACATTCCAGGTCCCCGTCGTCATCGCCGGCGCGGCCGATATCGCCGCGGTTCCCTTGCAGATTCAGTACGACGCGGCAAAACTCTCGCTGGTCAATGTCGATAACGGAGACTTTCTCGGCCGCAGCGGGCAAGCCGTGGCCCTGGTGCATCGCGACGACGGCCCGGGAAACATCACGCTCAATGCATCGCTGCCGCCGGGAGCGCCTGGCGTGAGCGGAGCAGGCGTCGTATGCATGCTCACATTCCAGGCAAAAGCGCCGGGAGCAGCCGCGATCGCCATCACGCGCCCCGGAGCAATGACCAGCGCGCAGAAGCCCGTGCAGGCCCAGGGTGCGCAGACGACCGTTGTGGTGAAGTAGGGTGCAGAGCCGGTGATGTTGAACAGGCCAATCCGCAAACGCTCGGAGCGCGGCCTTACGCTGGTCGAGCTGATTGTCACCGTGGCCATCCTGGGAATCCTCGCCTCGGCGGCTGTGCCCATCGCCCGCTTCAAGGTCAAGCGGGAAAAGGAGCGCGAGTTGCGCCGCGACCTGTGGGAGATGCGCGACGCCATCGACCACTACAAGGATGCCGCCGACAAGGGTGCTTTTCAGACCAAGGTGGACAGCCAGAACTATCCGCCCGACCTGGAAACGCTCGTCAACGGCGTGGATGTGCAGGGCAAGAAAGTGAAGTTTCTCCGCCGCATCCCGGTGGACCCCATGACCGGCAAGACCGAGTGGGGGCTCCACTCCATGCAGGACGATCCGAAATCGGATTCCTTCGGCGGGCAAAGCGTCTTCGATGTGTACTCAAAGTCCCAGGGAACAGCCCTGGACGGCACCAAATACTCTGACTGGTAGAGACTTCATGCGCGCGATTCGCAAACAGGACGCTGGCTTTACGCTGATGGAGCTGATGATCGTCATGGCCATCATCAGCGTGCTGGCCACGCTCGCGGTTCCCAGCTTCATCGGTGCCATCAAGTCGGCCAGGGAAGCGGTGCTCAAGGAAGACCTGCACGTCATGCGGGCGGCCATCGACTCCTACACCATGGACAAGCAGAAGGCCCCGCAGTCGCTCGACGACCTGGTACAGGAAGGCTATCTGCGCAGTATTCCTGACGACCCCATGACAAAGAGCAAGGACACCTGGGTGACCGAAACCAGCGATGCGTTGTATTCTCTTGACCAGACTGAGCCCGGCATCGCCGACATTCACTCCGGCTCGGATGAAACGGGCTCCGACGGGCAACCTTACTCCGCCTGGTAAAACGAAGAGGTCATCATGGTTCGACGGGCTTATCGCGCATTTTCCCTGCTCGTGCTGTTGGTCGCGCTCTGCGCCTCCCTGCAGGCGCAAACCGGCAAGACCATCAAAATACGCGTATTCGACGGCAAGACTGGGGACGTTATCAAGCCCTCCAACGTCCAGATTCGCCTCGACCGGCAGCCGTCCTCGGACAATCAATGGGTCCGGCAGAACGACGACGGATCGACCAGCATCACGGTGCCTCCCGGCTCAGCGGATATTATGGTTCGCGCCACCTACGACAACTCCACTGAGTACTACGTCAATTGCGACGCGGCGAAAGAGAGAGATACCTCAGCCGAACACTGGTACCCGATTTCAGCGATACTGTCCGAAGGCGTTGTCATGCCGAACAACTGCGTCAAACCCCAGGTTGCCGCCAAGGTCACCGTGGAGCCCAAGCCCGGTGAGTTCGACATCTTTGTCCGGCGCCGCAAATGGCGCGAGCAGGAGTAGCGCAACGCAGCACGCCGCAGCCTGCGCGGCAAACGGCACTGTGGAGACAAACTTCCCTTGGCGCTCGATCCCATACCCTCAGCCGCGTTCAACTTCATCTCGCAGGCGGAAAGAGCGTATGCGGGCCTCATGCAGGCCACATACGGACCGGAGCCAATCAGTGACCCAACCGGGGAGCCGGCCCTCGGCGGCAAGCTCCTCTATGCCGGTGAACTCGATGAGCCGGGTCGCGCCCTTATGGTCGCGGGCAACGTCGCCGGAGCAGCCTCGCTGGCCGCAACCGCCGACCCAGCCGCGCAGAAGCAGGCCATCCGCGACGGCGTGGCAGACTTCCTCGTCACCTCGCTCGACGAAGCCCTCCGCATCCTGAAAAATGAAATCCGCAAGCGCGCAACCGTGGCTGTCTGCGTGGCCGCTACTCCCGACGCCGTCGAACGCGAGATGCTGGAGCGCGGCGTCCTGCCTGACCTCCTCGCGCCGGGCATGGCAAACCACCCCGCCGGAACCGCATTCCAGCGCCAGGGCGCGCGCGTGACTCGGCCGAACCCGACTGGCGCTGGCACCGTCCTCGTCGCCTGGCGCGTTGCCGCTCTGCCCGCCCTCTGGCTGCCCCGGCTGGACACCCTTGCCCTGGACTGCATGGCTCCGGACTGCCTTGCTCCGGAGGGTGCCCCCCGCCGCTGGCTCCGCCTCGCGCCCCGCTATCTGGGAAGGCTGGCGCAGGGTGTGCGCCTGCTGCGTTGTGACGAGAAGCTGGCGGCAAACCTGCTCCAGCAGGTACGCGAGCGCGTCGCCAGCGGTGAAATCGCCGTCCCCGTGGAGATGCAGATCATCAGCGGCGGCGAGTCTCACCTGCACCTTTTCTCGCCGCCGGCCGGTCCGGCCAACCAAATTTGATTCAGTAGTTTACTTACTTTGCGTGGCCTCAATCCGGGCCCAGAGTTCCTTCACGCCATTGCCGGTTTTGGAAGAGATCGGCAGCAACTCGTCCAGCTCAAGGCCTTTCTTTAGGGCCAGCAGGTTGCGTGTGCGTTCATTGCCGCTCAGGCGGTCAATCTTGGTGGCCACCACGGCAAAGTTCCGTCCCGTGTGCCGCAGCCAGTCGATCAGCTGGCGGTCGCCCCGCTGTGGCGGCACATTCGAGTCCACCAGGCAGATGCACAGCCCAAGTGTATCGCGCTCAGCCAGATACGGCTCAATAAACGCCGGCCATCCCGCCGAAATGGACTTCGAAATCTTGGCGTAGCCATAGCCCGGCAAGTCGGCAAACACCAGCTTGCGCCGCTGGCTTTGATCCAGAAGAGCGAAGAAATTAATCGCCCGCGTCCGCCCCGGCGTCTGCGAGACCTTGGCCGCCTTCTCGCCCACCAGCGCGTTCAGCAGGCTCGACTTACCCACATTCGACCGCCCCAGAAACGCAATCTCCGGCACGCCCGGCGCAGGGAACTGCGCCGCCGCCATGGCCGAAAGCAGAAATTGAGTCGTATAGCTCATGGAATGTTGAGGATAGCGAGTCAGCAGGTTGGCGAGTCAGCGCGCGTGC
Source organism: Acidobacteriota bacterium (assembly GCA_028876395.1). GTDB lineage: Bacteria > Acidobacteriota > Terriglobia > Terriglobales > Acidobacteriaceae > Telmatobacter. The sequence goes on along the minus strand of JAGWRX010000053.1, from coordinate 1,582 downwards.
GGGCAAACCATCTGATTCAAGGATACAGGACATGCGGATTCGCCGCTTAAGCGGACGTCCCACCTTTGTCCGCCGCGGATTCGGTCGATGAAGGCGGGACACTTGGAAATCGCTCGAATGAATTGCAGGCTATTGCCGCGCCGTGACGCTTCCGCCCATCTCCGTTGGCGGCACTGCCGCCAGCACGTCCGTCTCCGGTGTCACAGGCGCCGGCAGCGGGCTTTCCAGAGCCAGCGCCAGCACCTCGTCCATCGTGTCCACAAAGTGCAGCTTCATGGAGTTCTTGATGTTGTCCGGCAGCTCGGCAATATCCTTTTCGTTCGCGCGCGGCAGGATGGTCTCAAAAATCCCCGCCCGCAGCGCAGCCAGCAGCTTCTCCTTCAGTCCGCCGATGGCCAGCACCTTGCCCCGCAGCGTGATTTCGCCGGTCATGGCGATGTCGCGCCGCACGGGAATCTTGGCCAGCGCGCTCGCCAGCGCCGTGGCAATGGTGATGCCCGCCGACGGTCCGTCCTTGGGAATGGCGCCCTCCGGCACGTGCAGGTGCAGGTCCACGTTGCGATAGAACTCCCGGCTCAGCCCCAGCGACTGCGCCTTGCCGCGGATGTAGCTCAGCGCCGCCTGCGCCGACTCCTGCATCACGTCGCCCAGCTGGCCGGTGATCGTGAGCTTGCCCTTGCCGTCCAGCACTTGCACCTCAGTGGTGAGAATGCTGCCGCCTACTTCAGTCCAGGCGAGGCCCGTCACCAGACCAATCTCGCTCTTCTCGTGCACCTCGGAGTCGCGGAACCGCGCCACGCCCAGAAACTCGTTGATGTTGGCGGCGGTGATTTCTTCCTTGTGCTTCGCGCCTTTCTTGACCACGCGGCGGGCCACCTTGCGGCAGACGTTGCCGATCTCGCGCTCCAGATTGCGGACGCCGGCTTCGCGCGTGTAATAGCGGATCATCTCCAGAATCGCATCGTCCTGGAAGACGATGTTCTTCTCGCTCAACCCTGTCTGCTCGCGCTGCTTCTTCACCAGGTACTGGCGCGCGATTTCAAGCTTCTCCTGCTCGGTATAGCCCTGCAGGCGCAGCACTTCCATGCGGTCCTGCAGCGCTGCCGGAATCGTGTGCATCACGTTCGCCGTCGCCACGAACAGCACCTGCGACAGGTCGTAGTCCACGTCGAGGTAGTGGTCCTGGAAGGTGGTGTTCTGCTCCGGGTCCAGCACCTCAAGCAGCGCCGAGGCCGGGTCGCCCCTGAAGTCCGAGGCCATCTTGTCGACCTCATCGAGGAGGAAGACGGGGTTTTTGGTGCCGGCGCGCTTCATGTGCTGGATAATCTGCCCCGGCATCGCCCCGATATACGTCCGCCGGTGCCCGCGAATCTCTGCCTCGTCGTGCATGCCGCCCAGGGAGATGCGCTGGAACCTGCGGCCCAGCGCCCTCGCGATGGACTTGCCCAGACTGGTCTTGCCCACTCCCGGGGGGCCCACAAAGCAAAGAATCGGGCCCTTCATATCCGGTTTCAGTTCCAGGACGCTCAGGTAGTCGAGGATCCGGTCCTTGACCTTCTTGAGCCCGTAGTGATCCTCATCG
>JAGWRX010000052.1 GCA_028876395.1 Acidobacteriota bacterium | reverse complement strand
TTGGGCTGGGGACAATCGCACTCTCTTTTACACCGTCGAGGATGAAGAACAGAAGCGCCAGTACCAGCTTTGGCGGCACACGCTCGGCGCCCCGCACGCCGAAGATGTGCTGGTCTACCAGGACGACGACGAGCGCTTCAACCTGGCCGCCGGACGCACACGCGACGGAAAGTACCTGGTGCTTGAATCAGCCAGCCATACCACCAGCGAGTCCCAGGTGTTGCCGGCTGACCAGCCTCTTGCCGAGTTCACCATGATCAGTCCCCGCGAGGACGAGCACGAGTACTCCGTTGACCACCGCAACGGCTTCTGGTTCATCCGCACCAACGACCGGGGCAGAAACTTCCGCCTGGTCACGGCGCCGGTTGCCACCCCGGGGCGCGCATATTGGACCGAACGAATTCCCCACCGCGACAGCGTGATGCTTGAAGATGTGGACATGTTCGCGGGCTTCCATGTGACCTGCGAGCGCGAGGAAGGCCTGCCCCGCCTGCGCCTCTGGCGCTTCACCGGCGAGGGACCCGATGCCGAACCGGCCGGCGAAATCACATTCCCTGAGCCTGCATATAGCGCGAATCCGCACGTCAACCGCATCTTCGAAGCGACCACCTACCGCTACGGCTACCAGTCGCTGGTGACGCCCGGCTCAGTGTTCGAATACGATCTGGCCACCAGGGCCTCGACGCTGCTCAAACAGATTGAGATTCCCGGCGGCTTTGATCGCGGCCTTTACGCCAGTGAGCGGGTCCACGCCACCGCCACCGACGGCGTGCGCGTGCCCATCTCGCTCGTCTATCGCAAGGACAAGCGCGAACCGGGGCGCAATCCGCTGTACGTGTACGGCTATGGCTCCTACGGCTATTCCCTGCCGCTCTCCTTCGGTTCCAACCGGCTCAGCCTGCTGGATCGCGGCGTGGTCATGGCCTACGCGCACATCCGCGGGGGCGGCGACCTGGGCAAGCCCTGGCATGACGCCGGCAAAATGCTGGCCAAGCGCAACACGTTTACAGATTTCATTGCGGCCGTTGAGCACCTGACGGCGTCCGGCTATGGCGATCCGGCCCGCGTGGCCATTGAGGGCGGCTCAGCAGGAGGACTGCTGATGGGCGCGGTCTCCAATCTGCGCCCCGAGCTTTTCCGCGCCGTCGTCTCCCACGTGCCGTTTGTGGACGTAATGAACACCATGCTCGACGCCTCGCTGCCCCTCACCGTTCCCGAGTACGAGGAATGGGGCAATCCCAACGAAGAGACTTACTACCGCTACATGCTGAGTTACTCGCCCTATGACAACCTGAAGGCTGCCAGTTATCCGTCGATGCTGGTCAAGACATCGCTCCACGACAGCCAGGTCATGTACTGGGAGCCCGCCAAGTATGTGGCCAGACTCCGCACCCTCAAGACGGATAACAACCCGTTACTGCTGGTGACCAACATGCAGGCAGGCCACGGCGGGGCCAGCGGACGATATGACTATCTGAAAGAGATTGCCTTCGACTATGCCTTTCTGCTCCGCGAGCTCGGGCTCACGGAGCAGCCCCAAGGCATCATTCAGGCTCAATGAAGTAGGCCTCAATGGCGCGCGACAACGCCGCGTGGTCCAGACGAGGCTCCCGGTCCTCGTAACGTGCAGCCCAGCAGATCTGGTTGACAAGATCCCTGGGATGGCAGGCGCGCAACTCCTGCTTGAGCCGGTAGCGGATGATATGGATTAATTCTGCCAGCAGGCCCGAATCGGCATCGAGACCCTTGTCCTCCGCAACGCGACGGAAGATCTCGCAGAACTGCTCATCCGAGACCTCGCCGAGATGAATCTTGGTTTGAATTCTGCGCAGGAAGGCGGGATCGACGAGCTTGGCGGGATCTATGTTGGAAGCGAAGACCACCAGCATCTCAAACGGGATTTCGATCTTTCTTCCGCCCGCCAGAGTCAGGAACTCGATTCTGCGATCAAGCGGGACCACCCAGCGGTTGAGCAGCTCCTCGGGATGAATGCGCTGGCGTCCGAAATCATCGATGATCAGAACGCCGTTGTTCGCCTTCATCTGTGCCGGGCCGACATAATACTTGGTAATTGGATTGAACTGGAGGTCCAGCATGTCTATCGTCAGTTCGCCGCCGACGAGCACCGTGGGGCGGCTGCAGCGAACCCAGCGCTGATCTCCTGTTTCCAGCGCCTGAACCGCCTTGCGCTTGTGAATCGCCGGATCGTAGACCGCGATAATCTGCCCATCGATCTCCACGGCAAGCGGAATCCACACATCGTCCTGGGCAAGCACGCGCGACATCGTCTCGGCCACCGCGGTCTTGCCCGAGCCGGGCGGCCCATAGAGAAAGATCGCAGAACCTGAATTCAGCGCCGTTCCCATCTGGGCCAGCTTTCTCTCATCGATGACGAGGTGCTCAAAGGCGCGATCCACATCCGCTGGATGGACCACGACGTTGCGTACGCTCTGCTTTTCCACCTGCTCAACATAGCTCTGCAGCGCAACCGGCGCCGCGCCTGCATACTGGCTCTGCGCCAGCAGTTCGAGAGCGCGCACCCTGCCCTGCGAAGTGATGGCGATCATGGGGATATTGACGCTCATGCCCGTGACTTCGCAGTGCATCTTTGAGCGCAGCCTGCCGAACAGCTCGTTCGCAACCTCGAAGCCGACCTTCATGTGGTCAGCAAGCTCAAGCACCGTAAAGGGGCCGGAAAGGTACAGGTTCTTCAGCGCGATGTCCTCGAGAATGGACTCGCGGACGCCCGTTTCCGAGACAGAAGCAGGCCTGACTTCCGGACCCGGGATGGGCCTGTTCTTGAGAAACTGACTTGTATTCAGGAAAGTCTCCAACGCGCCACCCTCCGGGAATTACTGACACTATACTCTTCCGGCCCTGTCAGAGCCACAGGTTTTGCCCACTGCTTCTGCCCAGAAACTTAGCATGAAAACCGCAGGAAAGTCATTACAGCAGTACTTGATGTGTCGGAGCTTAGATTATCTTGGACTTTGGTACTCAAATCCACGTGTGAGCAATGAATCATTGCCGGATGCTCCGCAACGCCGTCGACGGCAAACAGCGCATCCGGCTCATCCGCAGGAAGCGGCGCGGCTTAACAGTGTATCTCATATTCTACGGCCCCGGTGTCCTCAACTGCGGTGGGCTGGCGCGCCAGGTGGGGCATGACCCACTGATTCCACTCGACCCTAGACTGAGCCATCATGTGCCAGGCGAGTGAACGGCGGCGCATTACAATGGCGTTGCACTTCAGCTCTCCGCAAGGGGTATACCTATCATGTGGTTTCGCCGCCGTCATTGCGATGTTGCGTTTCATTTCGCTTCAGGTTTGCTCATCTGTCTCTCGCTCGCAATCATCGCTCCGGCACAGAACACCGCCGCCGTCCACACGCCCGCCGCAGAGTGGATGCCGGACCTGCATTGGAGACTCGTCGGGCCTTTTCGCGGCGGACGGACCCGCGCTGCGGCCGGTGTTCCCGGCCAGCCGAATGTCTTCTACATGGGGCAGGTCGATGGCGGCGTCTGGAAGAGCGACGACTACGGGCGCACCTGGAATCCGATCTTTGACAACGAGCCGTCGCAGTCGGTTGGCGCCATTGCCGTGGCTCCCTCTGACAGCAACATTGTCTACGTGGCCAGCGGCGAAGGACTGCATCGGCCCGATCTCTCGGTCGGTAACGGCGTCTACCGGTCAAACGATGCGGGAAAGACCTGGCAGCATCTGGGCTTGCGCGACGGCCAGCAGATTCCCTCCCTCGTCGTCGATCCACGCAACCCGAATCGGCTCTTTGCCGCGGTGCTGGGCCATCCTTATGGCCCCAATGCGGAGCGCGGCATCTACCGCTCCGCCGACGGCGGCCAAACCTGGCAGCAGGTGCTCTACAAGGATCCCAACACCGGCGGCTCGGATGTGGTGATCGATCCGCTGCACCCGGATGTGGTCTATGCCGCGTTGTGGCAGTCGCGACTCGGCCCATGGGAGGATGGCAACCAGTACGACGGCACGGGAGGCGGGCTGTTCAAATCCACCGACGGCGGCAATACCTGGCGCCAGCTCACCCAGGGGCTGCCAGGCGATCTTGTGCAGATTCAGGTTGCCATCGCGGCCAGCGATCCCAATCGCCTGTATGCCACACTCTCCACCACGCACGAAGGCGGCTACGCCACCGGCACAGGCCTCGGCGTGTACCGCTCCGACGATGCCGGCGAGAGCTGGTACAAGGCGACCGACGATCCGCGGCCGGCGATGAAGATCGGCGGCGGCGATCTGCCTATTCTCGCGGTGGATCCGAAAAATCCCGATGTAGTGTACAGCGCCAGCATCGTGACCACGCGCTCAACCGACGGCGGCAAAACCTGGACCAGCCTGCGCGGCGCGCCGGGAGGCGACGACTACCAGAACCTGTGGATCAATCCCCTGAATCCCGACATCATCCTGCTGGTCAGCGATCAGGGAGCGGTGGTGAGCGTGAATCGCGGCCGGACCTGGAGCTCCTGGTATAACCAGCCGACCGCGCAGCTTTATCACGTGGCCGTGACCAACACCTTTCCCTATCAGCTTTGCGCCGGGCAGCAGGAGAGCGGATCGGTCTGCATCTCAAGCCGCGGCAACGACGGTGAAATCACCTTCCGCGATTGGCATCCCGCAGGCATCATCGAATACGGCTACGCGGCGCCGGATCCGCTGCACCCCGAGATTGTTTACGGCGCGGGTCGCACGGAGGTCTCTCGCTACAACCGGATCACCGGGCAGGTGCAGAACGTGACGCCACTGCCGGCCCACAACCCCGCCTATCGCGCCGACCGCACTGAGCCGATCCTCTTCTCGCCGGCGGACCCGCATCTGCTCTTCTACGCAGCCAACGTCTTGTTTGAGACCAGAGACTACGGCAGGAGCTGGCAGGCGATCAGCCCCGACCTCTCGCGCGAACACACCGGCCAGCCTGCCTCGCTGGCTTCCCTTTCGGAAAAGGAAGCTGCCAGACGGCGCGGCGTCATCTACTCAGTGGCAGCATCGTTCCTGAACACCGATACGCTGTGGGCCGGCACCGATGATGGCCTTGTGTGGGTTACGCGCGACCACGGCAGGAACTGGAAGAACATTACTCCGGCGAAGCTGACCCCGTGGAGCAAGATCTCGCAGATCAGCGCTTCACACTTTGACGACAACACGGCCTATGTGTCGGTCAGCGGCTTCCGCATCGATGACCTGCATCCGCATATCTATCGCACGCACGATGCTGGCGCGACCTGGCAGTCAATCACCGCGGGCCTGCCCGATGACTCGCCCGTGAACACGGTGCGCGAAGACCCGGTGCGCAAAGGTCTGCTGTTCGCAGGCACTGAGACCGCAGTCTGGATGTCCACCGATGACGGCGATCACTGGCAATCATTGCAGTACAACCTGCCGCACACCTCGATGCGCGACCTTGCAATTCAGGGCAATGACCTGATTGTCGCCACCCACGGGCGTTCGTTCTGGATTCTCGATGACATCTCGCCACTGCGTCAGCTGGGGGACCTCACCGCTGGCATGAGTCCTGTGCTTTTCAAACCCGGGGAGGCATATCGCGTGCGCCGCAGCACCAACACCGATACGCCATTGCCGCCCGATGAGCCGGCCGGACAAAACCCGCCAGACGGCGCGGTTATCGACTACGCGCTGCCCCCTTCGGTTCAGGGCGCCGTGACGCTTGAGATTCTTGACAACAGGAACAACGTAGTGCGGCGCTACGCCAGCACCGACGCTCCCGAATCCACGCCCGAAGAGCTTGCCAGGCAGCTGATCCCTGTTTATTGGCTCCGCATGCCGAAGACGCTGCCCGCCGGGCCCGGAATGCATCGCTGGGTGTGGGACTTGCGATACGCCGCTCCGACCGCCACGCAGTATGAGTACCCCATCTCCGCAGTGCCGCATGACACGCCGCGCACTCCGCAAGGACCTCTCGCCCTGCCGGGCACCTATCACGTACGCCTGACCGCAAACGGCAAAACGCTGACAGCTGCGTTGACCGTCACAAAGGATCCCCGGGGGCAGGCTTCGGCGACGGACCTTGAGAGCCTCTTCAACCTGGAGTACAAGCTATATGGCATAGTGAGCATCAGTGCTGAAGCCGCATTGCAGGCGCACTCAATCCGCGAGCAGATTGAAAGACTTTCGAAGAGTGCATCACCGGAGGTCAAACAGGCCCTGGAAAAGCGGGACGCCGAGTTCGCCGCGTTGCTCCGCGGGAAAGCGGCTTCTTCGAACGCGGAGGAGGATCCGGGGCTGGATGAAGTTGCCGGAGAGGTCGCGAGCTTGTACGCGCAGATAAGCCAGGCAGACGCTGCGCCCACCGCTGCCCAGCAAAAGGCCGCAGACGAGATCGGCAGAGAGTTTACCGAGATCGAGCATCAGTGGGAGAGACTGAAGAGCGCCGCCATTCCGGAGTTGAATCGCAAGCTCAGCGCCGCGCATCTGCCTGCCATCCATCCTGAGCAGATGCCGGAAACGATGCCGCAAAGCGGAGACGAGGATTGATTCGTTTCCGGGACCGAGGCGGTGCGGCCCGGCCCACCGGGCAAGCTCGGATTCAAAGCCCGCCGGCGTCATTCTGTGCCATCGCCTCCCTGGCTCGTGCGCTGAATCAGGCAATGGCCCAGCCAGTGACGCGCCGGGAATAGCTTCCCAATTTGGCGGTGTATTTGACTTGGCCGGCAGAAGAGAGGAAGAAGGTGAGAACCGGCCACGCCGATTTTCCCCCTCATCCTTCGCTCAGTTCACTCCAGTTGACGGATGGCCCGTCGGATGTCCCGCTGTCGATGCGTTTAGAAAAGCATCTTCAATGCGAGCTGGATAATACGGGAATCTGCAGAGGTGCCTACCGTATTGCGAATCCCACCGAAGGCGGCGTTGGCGAACGTCACGTTCGGATCACTCAGCTGCGCATGGTTGAATAGATTGAAGAATTCGCCGCGGAACTGGAAGCTGATGTTCTCGTGCGCCGGGACCGGGGAGAAATTCTTCAGCAATCCCGTGTCGATATCCCATAGCGAAGGGCCGCGGAATGTTCCCTTGCCTACGTTCCCGTACGTTCCAATCGCCGGTTGTGCGAACAACGACGTATTCAGCCATGGCACGCAGTGCTGGACGGACGCCGCGCAACCCGAACGACTGCCTGACGGCGCCACGCCTCCAAACTGGCTCGGGGTTCCGATGAAGTCTACGCGGTCGCCTCCCAGTCCTGTCTGCGAGCGCTCAACTCCGGAAAGGAGCGTCATCGGATCTCCCGTCGTAAAGGTATAGATGCCGGTCCAGTCCCACCCGCCTGCAATCGAACGCACCAGGGCGTTTGACTGCTTCATGCGAGGAAGAGTCCAGACGTAAGAAGCAACAAAGCGGTGTGCATGGTTGAAATCAGAAAGGCCGGTCTCGAACGCATGTTGCCGCGGATCGTAGAACGACATGCCTGAGCCTTTGCTCGATCCAACATCCGTAATGCCGCCATTGCTGGATAATCCGTAGTCCATTGCTTTGGAGTACGTGTAGTTTGCAAGCAGCGTAATCTGCTGAAGAACGCCTCTTCCATCCGCCGCCGGGCGTTTCTCCACATCAATCTGCAGCGCGTTGTAGCCGGAAGCACCGGAGTTCCGATTTTCAATCACGTCGCCAAACGGCTGGTAGGGTCTACGCGCCTGAATCGACAGGGTGCTGCCCGAAATATACGTAGCCGGGTTCAGATCGACATCCTGGCGGAGGTGAGTCCCGCGCAGGCCAACGTACGAGACATGCAGGACCGTATCGCTCCGTAACTGACGTTCCACCGTGGCATTCCAGTCATAAATCGTTGGCGTGACCCACTTCACGCCAGGCTGCAAGCTGTATACGCTCACGATTGCGGGAAACTTAACTCCCTTTGGCACGGTGGCAAGTGTGAACGTCTGAGGAAAATTCGCCACAAAGCTTGGATAGGCCACAAGCGGATTGTCAAGCGGGCCAACCTGCGGTTCCACGGGGTCGATTCTCAAGCTGAAGGGAGCCACAATCGACGCGTCGTTCAGGAAGAGTCCCGGCAGCCGCGAGTAGAAGAAAACGCCGCCTCCGCCGCGGATGACCGTCTTCCCTGATCCTGTCGGGTCATAGGCAACGCCAAGGCGCGGAGCGAAGTTGTTCAGGTCGCTCGTTTGTCCGGTTGAAGGAACACCGATGTTGTTGTATTTGTCGCCTATGAAAAACAGGCCTGCAGGCGCGGAAGGAATCACCGACGATTGCACGCCGGCAGCGTACGCATCCGGGCGGAACTGCTGAATGCGCCCGTAGATCTCCTTCATCGGCACCTGCGGCTCCCAGCGAAGCCCCAGGTTCAGCGTCAGTCGCTTGGTCGCCTTCCACTTGTCGCCGGCATACAAACCAACCACACTCTGCCGGGAATCAGAATAGTTGCCCGAGGTCTGGCTGAACGAACGCAGATGTCCCAGCACGAAGCTGGCCGCCGCAAGATTTGTTGTGTCGTCCGTGAATGTGAAGCTCCCGTTCTCCAGATCGGTATTGCGGATATTCGACTGATCGCGCTCGAAATCAAAACCGAAATCGAAACTGTGCTTCCCGTGCGTCCACATCAGATCGTCCCGGATGTCTCCCGTATTCCGGATGAACTTGGCGCTGGTGAATTGCGCCACGTTAAAGAATCCTGAAACATTGAAGGCCCTGATCCCGCCCAGCGCTTTCGGAAGCTGCCAGATGGAAGAACCGAAGTCGTTCATCTGCGGCACATTGCCACCCTGGCCGCGATTGGATGCCGCGCGCACCAAATCCAGGATCAACGTGTTGACCAGGGAGGGATTGATCACCATCGTATAGCCCACCGCGTAATTCTGCGTCTGCACTGTGGAACCCGTACCCACGGTCAGCAGGTCCTTGCCGTCGAACGACGGAGCATGGACATACCGGTCGAGATAGGCACGAACAAAGAGCCGGTCCTGATTCCGAACCACCTGATCAAACCGCGCTACATACTCGTTGAAATCCTGCCGAATCGGGGTGGCGAAGGTGACGCTTCCGTCCGGGCCGGCTTGCGAGATGGGCAGAAACTTCGCCATATTCACCGCGACCTGGCTGACGGGCCCGATGCTCGACTGGTTGGGGAACGGCTGGCCCGTGGTGGGATCGATGATCGTGACCACTTTGTGTTTCGGGTTGTCCGGGTTGCTCGCACTGGAATAAGCAGAGAAGTCTCCCGCCATATTCGCCGCTGTCGGAATAATCGCATTGCTCGCATTATTGGTGCTGCGAATCCGCGTGCCCTGATATCCAAAGAAAATAAAGCTCGTGTCCTTGCGGATCGGGCCGCCAATCGTGCCGCCGAACTGATTTCTTTTCAGCGGATCCACCTTGTTGGCAAAGTAGTTGCGCGCATTGAACACGCCGTTGCGGACGAATTCGAATGCGTCTCCGTGCCACCGGTTCGTGCCCGACTTTGTCACCACATTCACCACGGCGCCTGCATTCCCGCCATATTGAACGTCGAAGCTGTTGGTCTGCACGCTGAATTCCTGCAGTGCATCCGGAAACGGAAAGGGATTGTTCGTATTGCTCATCAAATCCTGGTTGTTGGCTCCGTCCAGGTTGTAGCTGATCTGGTCAGGACGCGCGCCATTCACTGAGATTGACTCCGCGCCTGGTACCTGCTTGGTATCTCCCTGTGTCGTGCCATGCCCATTCGCGTTATTCGCCCCCGGCACCAGCAGCGTCAGGTCGGCGGCGTTTCTTCCATTCAACGGGAGATTGATAACACGCGACTGATCGATCACCTGGCTCAGAACCGGGCTCACCGTGTTGACCTGCACACTCGACTCTTCCACTGTGACTCGCTGGCTCGTTTCCCCGACCTCCAGGGGAACATCCATGTTGTGAATCTGATCTGCGAGCAGCACAACATCCTGCAGATACTGCTTGAACCCCGGGGCCTCTACTGAGACCGTGTAGGTCGCCGGAGGAAGCGACGGAATGTTGAACTGGCCGCTGTCGTTCGTGGTGACGGTCCGGCTGACAGACGTGGATTTCTGCGTCACCGTGACTTTCGCTCCGGCCAGCACGGCGCCCGTGGAATCCGTGACCGTGCCGGAGATCGCAACATTTCCGCCTCCCTGCGCGAACATGAGCGGTGCGAATACAAACAGCGCCAGGGAAATGAGGATCCGCATACGCCACATGAGATTGATGCCTCCAGTAAAAGACTTCCGCCCCATAACGTCCTCCTGCTGCAGGCACCCGCCGTCGCGCGCTCGCATTTATTCGGGTCCTGGAGTAATTGATTACCACGGACTCTACCTCTGCTGAGGAGGCACTGTCAATCAATTTCATGCTGAAGATAAACGCCAGGGATTTCAGGTACTTGAGCACGGCCGCGAAGATCGATTTCCTCTCCGCGCCCGAATTGGCCTTCCCTTCGCTCGTCTGGAATCTGTTGCGCACGTTCGCTGGAATTTCGGATTCCTTGCACTCGCCGGAGCACAGGCTTCAAAGCCCGTGTGTCTGGATTCACTGTGGTTGCTGGTCTTGCAATCCGCCGCCACAACCGCAGTGACGGCTCCCTCCGCTTACCGGAGACTCCGGCGCAGGAACATTGCAGTTTCGATCCCCGTCATCCTTTCCTGGCGATGCTCTTTCCGGAGTTCCAGTTGACCACGTGATACACCGCTGGCATTGTTCCAACGTTTCGGAATCCATGCAGGCTATTCGATGCATTGAATACCACCGAACCGGGACCGACTTTTACCCACTCGCCGTTTGATAGCGTCTCGCACTCACCTTCGCGAAGGATGATTAATTCCTCATTCACGTGCCTATGCGGCGGATGTGACGTCCGGCCCGGGTCCAGTGTGGTCACATGCATTTCCAGCTCGTCCAGCGTCGCGGTCGGATTCCTGCAAAGCGACCTCACTGTGCCCGTCTGTGTCTTGACAGCCTTCATGTCATCCCAGTTGAAGACCGTAGGCCCGAGAGAAGGCTGCTAGTCTGCCGCGGCAGCCACACAACTCAACGTGCTCGGCATAGCCATCAGTCCCACCATCACATCGCGTCTTGTCATTCCCATCGGCTCTCCCCTTTACGAAAAAATATACGGCGCGCGTTGAGGGCGCGACCGCATGCCGTTCGCCTCATCGTCGTTTTTGAAGCACTCCCTCACCGGATCCCAGTAAAGCCTGCGCTTCAGTACCATCGCCATATCGTGAATCAGGCAAGTCGAGCATGCCCGATGTCCCAGCTCGGCCGGGGATATCGGCTCCTTGCGACTGATGATGCAATCCAGCCAGTTGCCATGCTGCTCGTCGCTCCTGTACAGATGAATCTCATCCGCTCCGATCACTGACTTGATGATCTTCGGATCGCTCGACGCCAGCGCGGTCGCGTCATTCAGCTTTGCCGCCGGATCGCTCTTCGTGACCTGTTCGTTTCCACGGGAGGCAAAGATCCAGCCCTTCGTCCCATAGAACTTGATGCCATTCGGGTACTCGCCACTCACGCTCATGTGGACACCGTTTGCATACAGCGCCTCTGTCTTGAACGTTCCGTGTACATCCCACAGCCCATGATCCGGGAACTCCGCGTGACCCCATACTTCGATCGGCCCCGTATACTCCGTGTTCATGCCCCAATGCGCGCTGTCGATGTGGTGAGCTCCCCATCCTGTGATCATGCCTGCGCCGAACTGCCTGCAGCGCAACCACCCCGGTCGTCCGTACCCCTTTTGCGGATGCGTCCGATCCACCGTGTAATACACATGCGGCGTCTCACCGAGCCACATTTCGTAGTTAAACCAGTCAGGCGCCGGCATCGGCGCTTTGTCGCCTCCCGCAGGGTCGCCGGGCAAACCCACCTCCACCCGCTGCAGGTCGCCGATGCGCCCGTTGCGCACCAGCTCTGCCGCGTAGCGGAATTGCACCGTCGAACGTTGCTGGCTGCCGATTTGCAGAATCCGCCCCGAGGCCTGCACGGCGTTGCTCAGCGCGCGACCCTCGGCAATGGTAAGCGACGCCGGCTTTTGCAGATACACATCCTTGCCCGCGCGCACCGCATCGACACCGATAAGCGCATGCCAATGATCCGGCGTGCTGACGACAACCGCATCAATATCCTTGCTCGCCAGAAGTTCGTAATAGTTCGCGTAACCTGTGACACCGTCGTATGGCTTGCCTGTCTTCTTTGCGTAGTAGTCGTTGACAAGCTTCTTTCCATCTTCCACGCGATGCGCATCCAGATCTCAGACCGCAATGACCCGTGCGTGGTCGTACTGCATGATCAAGGGCATATCATGCGCACGCGAGATCCGCCCAACCCCGATGGCGCCAATATTGATGCGCTTGCTCGGCGCATACTGGCCGAAAACCGCCGAAGGCACGATCGAAGGAAATCCAATCGCCGCTGCCGCGCTCGCTCCGGCCTTCAGGAACTCGCGACGCGAGACTCGTCCATTGCGCACGTCTCGTTGAGTCTTCTGCACCTCTAGGCCTCCAGGGTTACCCGTTTCGCGCTCATCTGCGCCTTGATCACCAGTTCCGCCGCAAGCAGGCACTCCTCCGGGTCCTGCGCTACGTGCGTACGATTCACAATGTCCGCCACAAACTGCGGCCCGAACGGCAACGGCATGTTGTTGCAGTCGATGTATCGCGCCTGCTTGCTGTCCACGATGAAGAGGTTGTTCCCCTGGTGCTTCACCGCCACATCGGTATACTTGCGGATCTCGATGTATCCATTCGTGCCCAGAATGAACAGCCGTCCATCGCCCCAGGTTCCCAACCCATCCGGGGTGAACCAATCCAGCCGCACATAGCCCAGGCCGCGGTCTCCGCGCAGCACCATGTCGCCGAAATCCTGGAACTGCGGATGCTCCGGATGGCGCACGTTGGCAATCTGCGACTCCACCACTTCCGCCTGCTTCGAGCCCGTGTAGTAAAGAAACTGGTCCACCTGGTGCGAGCCGATGTCGCACAGAATGCCGCCGTACTGTTCGGGGTTCCAGAACCAGTCCGGCCGCCCCGAACCGCCGCCCGCATCGCCGTGCCGCTGAACGATCTGGTGCGGCGCAATGTTGATTGTCTGAATTACCTTGCCAATCGCGCCCTGCTGGATCAGGTTTCCGGCGTACACCGCAGCCTTCACCTCCAGCCGCTCACTGTACAGGATCCCGTAAATCCGCTTCGTCTCAGCAATCGTCCTTCGCACGTCCGCCAGTTGATCCAGCGTGGTGATACCCGGCTTGTCTGAAAGAAAGTCCTTGCCCAGCTTCATGGCCCGCACCGCAAGAGGCGCACGCTCATTGGCGATCTGCGAACTCAGTACAAGTTGCACCGATGGGTCGTCCAGAATCTCTTCCTGTGTCTTGACAATCTTCACGCCGGGAAATCGCTTCGTAAAGACCGCAAGCTTGTCTTCTTCTCCGCCCCATGCCGCCACCAGCTCCCCGCCGCCGCGCTGAATTGCCCCGACCATGCCGTAGATGTGGTCGTGGCTCATCCCGCACACGGAAAACCTGATGTGATGCCTGGGTGCCTCGTCCGGCGCCTGCGGCGCCACTGCATCTTCGATTACGGTACCGCGCGCACCTTCAAACGCTGCCGCACCGTGCGCTACTCCCGTCATCATCGCGATCGATCCCATCATGCCGGCATGTTTGAGAAAGTCCCGGCGGTCACTCGAAATGTTGCCCATCTGTTCCTCGCTTCCCTGTATATCTCCGCGTTTGAAGTACAACGGCGTCATTCACAAACAGCCTGTTGTTGCCGCACCGGAGCCGTTGGAGGATGCCCCTAATAATATTCATCCAACGCAAGCATGATCATCTTTAATTTCGACTGCGAAGTTATTACTCACATGTTCCATTGTCAAGCGTGGCTTTTTGATCCCGGACCTTGCTGCAATGTATGTCCCGCTTGACTTCCGCTGGAATCAGCAATTCAATTCGCGTCATGCATAAAATCGAATCGCCGATTTTATACACCGGCGACTAAGCCCGCCATCTTCACCACCGGGATCGGACTCCTGGCGGGCGGCGAACTCAAGAGAGTCTTTGCAGCCGCTGCCTTCATCTTCGAAGGCAATGGCATCGCGCATGCTCGAAGTCACAACGCTTCGTATCGATGAATTTCCCACCCTGTTCATCGATGCGGAGTTCCTGGCGCGTCGGATGGTCGGGCACGGCATCCATAAGGATGAGGCGTTGAAACTGTCACACGAACTGACCTGCAGACTGGTGAAGAAAGCGTGCAAGCTACCGCGTCCCCCCGCACGTTCACCCGCGACCCGGTTCAAGCTCCGGCCTGGGCGAGCGCAGGCAGAAGATCATACCGCCGGCCAGCATCAGCGCCACAGACATGGCCAGGAATCCAGCGCGCGAGTTGCCTGTGAGCGCCTGCAGCCAACCGATAAACCATGCCCCGACGAACCCGCCCAGTGCGCCGCAACTGTTTACCAGAGCGAGAACCTCACCCGCCACATTACCAGGCAGCATCTCCGGAATGATCGAGAAGAACGGACCATACGGCGCATACATGGCGCCGCCGGCGAGGATGAGGAATGCATACGCCAGCCAGAAGCTGTGGTTGGCTGACATGTACGAAGCGAAGAGGGCAACCCCTGAGAGCACAAGAAACGGTCCCACGTAACCGCGGCGGTTCAGCGACCGGTCAGAGAAGTGCGCCACCGCCAGCATCATCAGCACCGCCAGCAGAAACGGTGCGGCGTTGAGCAGGCCCACTGCCCCGATGCCGCGCTCCGTTCCCGAGCGGATCATGGTGGGCAGCCAAAGCACCAGCCCGTAGACACCCACGCTCCAGCAGAAGAACTGTACGCACAGCAACAGAACGCCGGGAACACGCAGCGTGGCCCGGAAGTTTTCAAGGCGCGGCAGCGCTTGTTGCTCGCGGGCCAGTTCTCCGGCGAGATGCTCGCGGCACAATGAGTTGAGCCAGTGCACCTGGTCGGGCTTGTCACGCACCGCGCTCGCCCATACAAAAGCCCAGAGGATGGACGGCACGCCCTCGATCACAAAGGTCATCTGCCAGCCAAAGCCCTGGATCAGGAATCCGGTCACCGCGGACATCCACATGACCGTGACTGGATTGCCGAGGATGAGGACGGCGTTCGCCCGCGACCTCTCCGAGCGAGTGAACCAGTTGCAAAGCAGGATGAGCATGGCAGGCAGGATCATGCTCTCTGCCACGCCAAGCAAGAAACGACCTACGGCCAACAGCCAGAACTGGCGGATGACGCCCGTCAGCGCCGCCAGCGCGCCCCAGGCCAGCAGTGCGAAGAAGACCAGCCGCGTGGCGCTCTTGCGCCGCGCGTAGGCTGCACCCGGAATTTGAAACAGGAAATAGCCAAGAAAAAAAAGCGAGCCCAGGAACGCCGTGCGCTCATTGCTGATGTGCAGCGTGCGCGCCATGCCCGCAGCCGCGCCAAAGCCATAGTTGGTGCGGTCCAGGTAGGCCAGGCTGTACGTGATGAAAACCGCAGGCAGCAGATGCCACCAACGACGACGCAGGCCCGCGAGACGCTCCGCCGCATTGTCAGTCAGCGCATCCCGCACTTCAGCTTTATAGCATCTGGGAGCTGCGGCGCGCGACTGCGCTTCCAGCAACCCGGCCTCATATTTGCCCGGGATGCAGGAAGCCGGCCGTCTTTGCGGCAGGGCTGTCGATCCCATCTACTCTTCGGGTTGCTCTGAGCGGACAATGCATGCCGGACACGAACAACTGGCCTGCGCGATGGCGCCGTGTTGCCGGGAGATTGAGTCGGAGGCGCAGGCTACTCCAATTCAGCGCGCCGGAATAGAACCTTGTGGAGCACCAGGGCGGCAGCGCCGCGCAGACGCGCGGCGTCGCCCTCCAAAGCAGGCACCACGCGCGGAGTGTGCGCGGTAAAGGATTTTGCAATCAGCTGGCTCTCCAGTACCGGACAGATGCGCGACCAGAGCGCCGTGCAGTCGCCCACGATGATGATCACTTCCGGGGCCAGTCCGGCGCTCAGCATGGTCAAGCCCCTGGCCAGGGCAGCCGTCATCTTGTCAATGGCGCGCAGCGCCTGAATCTCTCCGGCGGCAGCGCGATCCAGAAGCTCCTGAAACGACGCGAGCCGTGACTCCGGAACGAGCTCGCGGTAATAGCGCAAACCGGCCCGGTTGGAAGCAAAGGTTTCCCAGCAGCCCGTATTGCCACAGCCGCAGGCGGGACCGCGGTCGTCATAAGGCATGTGGCCGAACTCGCCGGCCATATCGTCTCTGCCGCGCAACAGCCGGCCATCTACTAATAATCCTGCGCCGATGCCCTCGGAAACAGAGATGGCGATCATGTTCGATGCATCCCCGAATCCCCCGAACCAGCGCTCGGCAAACAGGCAGGCGTTTGCGGCATTCTCCATTTCTATGGGAGTCTGCAGAACAGCGCTCAGTTCTTTGTGCAAATCAATCTGCGCCCAGGGCGCATTGGCTGAAAAAAGCATGCGGTGGGTCGTCTGATCCACGCGTCCTGAGACGCTGACGCCAACGCCCTGGAAGATGCGGCCGCGGCTGGCCGCCCGAAGCGATCGAGCGGAGCGTGCAATCTTAACAATGGCCTTTCGTGCTTCTGTCCTCGAGCCCTTCGGAGCCGAAAATGGGATCGTGTTGCGACTGAGAATCTTGCCGTTGATGTCCACCACCGCCAGATTGGCGTGATCCGGGCGCAGGTCGATGGCCAGCGAGACATGCTTGTCGTTCAGCGCGACGAAGGTGGGGCGCCGCCCGCGAGGCAGGTGGCCCAGGGAGCCGGGCAGAACCCAGCCCTGCTCGATCAGATGGCCGATGATGACCGAGACAGTGCTGGCCCGCAAACCGGTCAAACGGGCCAGGTCCGCACGGCTCACCGGCTGATGACGATGAATGGTTTGAAGCAGGATATCGCGGTTGATTTCGCGAGCGGTCTCGCTGGAAGCAACACTTCGATGCAGTCGAGTTGGCTTATCAGTCACGAGTTTCTCAGTCTGGCGCGAAGAAAATACGGTCATCTCGATCGGGCTTCCATCTCACCGGCGGCACAATGGCGAAAACGAGCTGGACTGGTCTTGCAATCAGCACCTCATTCCGCACGGCACATATCATTCGATGCCTGCCGAGGCCGCCACGCTGTCTTGTTGGCACTCTACCATAGCCATGCAACAGGCCGGGGCGCCGCGCAGAACGAAATTCAGTGCGGAATGTCCTGTATAATTCGTGGCGCGAATAAAATATCGCGCTCCGCGACCGGCACCCGCCCGGTGGAGTCGGCGGCGCGCTTTCCGTTTCCAACGCGTTCAAGGAGGGGTCATGCTGTCATTCCGAGTCGTAAACGCTTGCTCACGGCTTTTGCGCGCAGCCGTGGCATTTGGCCTTCTTCCGCTGGCGGCCGTATCCGCGGCATGGCCCCAGGGTCACACGATCACGATCGACAGCTCGGTAACAATGGTGGAGAGCGCGCAGGAGACCGGCCCGGTGCAGCGCGCCACGCAGGATCTGCGAGCAGACTTCGCCAAGGTCTTTGGCCAGGCGCCTCGACTGGCGGGCAGACTGGAGGATGCCGGACCGGTAACGATCCTCATCGCGGAACGCTCCCATCTGCCGGCGGCAGTACCCTGCACCACGACGGTCGACACCGAGGCGTTTGCGTTTTCGATAGTGAAATCACCCCGCGCGAAACAGCGGCAGGTGGTCTGTTTGACAGGCGCGGATATGCGCGGAACCATCTTCGCTATCTACGAGTTCTCGCAGTCGGTCCTGGGCGTTGACCCCATGTATCTCTGGACCGATAAGCAGCCCGGAAAGCGCACATCGATCCAGCTGCGCGCGGACTTCGCCCATGTCTTTCCCAGTCCCGTCTTTCGATACCGCGGATTCTTCCCCAACGACGAGGACCTGTTGACCGGGTGGATTCCAGCGGAGAAAGGTGCGCATACGGGCATCTCGCTGAAGGTGTGGAACAGCATCTTCGAGACGACTCTTCGTCTCAAAGGCAACATGATTGTTCCGGGCACCTGGATCTTTCCCGATGATGCGCAGGTGCAGGCGGCCGCTCAGCGCGGATTGATTATCAATCAACATCACGCTATTCCACTCGGCGTAAATGTGGCCCGCTGGCCGCAGGGCGTGCCCTACAACTTCTCCACGCATCCTGAGATTCTGGAGAGGGCGTGGAGCAATGCCGTGGATACCTACAAGCCCGGCGAAGAGATTCTGTGGAGTGTGGGTCTGCGCGGATTGTCGGACTCAAGCTATGCATCGCTCGATCCGAGTGTGCGCAACAACGATCCGCTGCTTGGCAAGCGCGTGAACGACGCCATCGCCGAGCAGATGCGCATCGTGCGGGCGCGCTATCCCAAAGCCCAATTCGTCACCGACCTATGGCAGGAGGGAGCGCGCCTGATGCAGGAGGGCTACCTGAAGATTCCGCCTGAGGTGTTGCTGGTGTGGGCCGACACGGGTTACGGCGACATGCAGGATGGCGGCAAGGTGGCCGCGGGGCAGGGTGCGTACTTTCACGTGGCCATGATGAACGGTCACGCCAATCAGCTCTCGGAGATGGTGCCGGTGGCCGTGATTCAGGAGGAGCTGGGCCGCTACATCAAGGCGGGTGCGACCTCGTATTTCCTCGTCAACACAAGCGACTTCCGCCCCGTGGCGATGACGACGAAAGCGGTGATGGACATTGCCTGGGCCGGTTTGCCGAAGACAACCAGCGATGCGGATGGCGCGTTCTACCGGCAATGGGCTACTGAAGAGTTTGGCGCCAGATCGGCGGAGGCGCTGGAGAAAGTCTACAAGGAGTATTTTGCAGCTCCGGCGCCGCGCGCAGCCTTTCGCGTTCCGGGATTGACTTCGGCAGGCAATCCGCCGCCACCGCCGCCAAAGTACAGCAATGTTCCTCTTGAGGAGGGCGACCAGCACTACCACACGGAGGCGCGGCGCTTGATTCTGGATGCACTGAGCGAGCACCAGGTGATTGCGATTCCCAGCCAGTCCCCCAAATGGACACAGCCGAGGGCGTTGCCCAGCGGCGATGCGGCCACACGGCGCGCGGAGTTGGAGGAAGATATTGCGGCGTGCACAGCGGCCCAGCCGCGCTGGGATG
Source organism: Acidobacteriota bacterium (assembly GCA_028876395.1). GTDB lineage: Bacteria > Acidobacteriota > Terriglobia > Terriglobales > Acidobacteriaceae > Telmatobacter. The sequence goes on along the minus strand of JAGWRX010000052.1, from coordinate 2,753 downwards.
CGGTGGCTCGCGATGCCCTGGCGGCGGAGAGCCAGGTTGCGCCGGAGCGCCGCAACTACTATCAGGCCGGCGTCCTGACCATGATCACCATCAATCGCGAAAGCAATCGCATGCTGATGGAAGTGGCCCGTTCACTCCAGGACAACGAGGCCGGCCGCACGGAGAAGGCGGAAGCCGAGGCATCCGCAGCTTTGCAGGCACTGGACACGATCAGGAAGTCCATGGATGCAGCCGAATACGGCAAGTGGAAGAACTGGTATCGCGGCGATTGGCTGACGGGCGTCTATCGCACGCGCGAACTGGTCCAGGACTATGCCAACCACATCAAAGATCCCATGGCCAAACTGCCTGCGCCCGCAGCCTGGAACGGATGGGAAGCGTACTTCCACATTATGGAGTATGAGGGAGATCGCGCAGTAGATGTACACTGAGCAGCTTGCCCCTCCCGTTCCATTGGCGCAGGCCGCCCTCACTGCCGTCTGCCCTGCGTCAAGCGTCCTGGAAGCCCTGATGCGCTGAGCCATTGATACATCCCCGGTTGCAGGCAAGCGAGACGGCTGCGCCTGGGTTTGTCGCCTCCGATCCACGCTGTCGGCTTTGCCCCATTGCAGGCTCGTGAACAGGGTGAGACAAACGGCATGCTTCCCGATGACAATGCTCCGGCAGTTCCAGAGCCAGGTCCCCTGCGCAGTGTTTTTGGCGTGATCTTGTGCCGGCCGTTAGTGTAGCTCCAAAACTGCGGGCTAGGGCCATGACCGGAAGGAACATGCGGCGAAATCGTGAAACTGTTCAACGCACCAATCGCCCGCGCGCGCGACAGAATCTACGGCGCGGTGGACGGCACGGCGGAAAGAAATTCAATGGAACTGGCAGCCAGGCCCTTTAGACTTGGCTGCCCCCAGGCAGTCATAGATACTGATTCTGAATAACTTACATACTACTCACGCGCTAGTACCCCTATCGATACCCCTAGATCTTGGCGGAATTTGAAGAACGACAGCGAACTTCAACGAACGAACTCGGGGGCTTCGCGAATTGCTTTTTGCGTAGCCCTGATGCGGCACGAAGAACTGGGTTCATCGTCAAACTGCCGTCGTCGGTTTTCGTACTATTCCCTGCTCCGCTCGCGCCTCATCGATATTGTTTGTGCCAAGCCCGTTTGAACGAAGCCGCCTGGCGACGTGCCCTGAGCCGGCGTCGACCGCTTCCAGATCGCCAGCGGTCAGTTTGAGGGATTGCTGATATGCAGATTTGCCGGGTCGGAATCGCCGCTTGCGGGCACAATGAACGATAGCCCGTTTCTCGGCAACTTGCCGAGAACGCAAATCGATATGAATAGGTCCAATGGCACGTTGCTCTGAAGTCGGCGCTTGAGGTTTAGTGCCCAGCGATCTCGGCGCTCGCAGCTACTGGAAATCGCAACGAATTGTCAGACGAAAAGCAGCCAGGCGCCCACAGCTCAGTAGCGTTCCCAGTTGACCGACCAATGCTGGTCGGGTTGGGTGGGCCGGATAATCATGTGGCGACCGTCCGGGAAATCGTAGTGCAGAGTCTCGCTGGTGCCGACGAGTCTCTCCCGAGTCGCCGATCCCTCGATGTGGTAGGTCAGTTGATGCTTCCCCTCGTCCAGATCATAGGTGCCAAACGTCGCTTCGTAGCCGTCGTGAACAAACTCGTTCTGAAGAGAAGTCTGCGGGTACATGAGTTGAACAGCGGCGTGTCCGTCTTTTGTGTAGATCAGAATTCCTTTAGGCTGCGAGGCCTCAGAAGGCTTGCCGTCCGGTCCTGCTGACTCAATACGCACGAGGTGCCAAGTCCCCACTACGGTGGGCTGCACAGATTGTTGGCCATGAGACAACGTCGCCAGCATGCCGGCAAAAAGCAACGGAATCGTCATCAGCGCGCGATACTTCATCCGAATCACCTCCGGTAACGGGCGTTAACGGCCAACCAGTTTTTGATGAAACTCCGAATAACGTGCGCCCTCTATCTTGACTTTTGATGACGCCTCTTCGATAGCTGCGACTTCAGAGTCGCTCAGTTGAACGTAAGTCGCACCCAGGTTCTCTTCCAGCCGGCCCAGCTTCGTTGTTCCGGGAATGGGCACGATCCATGGCTTCTTCGCGAGCAACCACGCCAGAGCGATCTGCGCCGGCGTTGCCCTTTTCTCTTCTGCGAAAGCCGTGATCACTTCAACCAGAGCCTGATTCTTTTTGCGGTTCTCCTCACTGAACTTTGGAACCGTGCTCCTGAAATCGGCACTGTCGAACTTGGTGTTGGCGTCGATCTTTCCCGTCAAGAAGCCCTTGCCCAGCGGGCTGAAGGGAACAAAGCCGATGCCAAGCTCTTCGAGCGTAGGAATCACACTCTCCTCGGGCTCGCGGAAGAAAAGAGAGTATTCGCTCTGCAATGCTGCGACCGGCTGCACCGCGTGTGCCCGGCGGATCGTCTGCGCGCTCGCTTCCGACATGCCGAAGTGTTTGACCTTGCCTTCCTGAATGAGCTCCTTCACCGCGCCCGCAACGTCTTCGATCGGGACTTCGAGATCGACGCGATGCTGGTAATAAAGATCGATGGCATCCACCCGGAGCCGCCTGAGTGACTGTTCCGCAACGTGCTTGATGTGTTCAGGCCGGCTGTTCAGTGCACTCCAACGATTGCTGTCTCCCGGATTCGGCTGCCAGCCAAACTTGGTTGCGATCACGACAGAACCGTGAAACGGCTCCAATGCTTCGCCGACCAGTTCTTCGTTC
>JAGWRX010000051.1 GCA_028876395.1 Acidobacteriota bacterium | reverse complement strand
GTTGTGCATCAGCGAAGCTTGATCTCCGCGTGGTTCCTGGTGATGTCGGTGGTGGCGTTCGTCGCGCTGTTCAAGCTTCGCCTGTATCCGCTCAAGGTGCAGGATCGCGTGATCCGCCTCGAAGAACGGCTGCGGCTGCAGTCTCTGACGCCGCTCGAATGGCATACGCAGATTTACCGCCTGACCGAAGATCAGCTGATTGGTTTGCGCTTTGCCGCCGACGACGAGGTGGTGGAGCTGGCCAAGCAGGCGCTGGAGCACAATCTGAACCGCAAGCAGATCAAAGAGCGCATTCGGAACTGGCGCGCCGACGACTGGCGAATCTGAACGCTCCGGCGGCAGGCAAACAACCGCGCAGACCGCTCTGGCTGCGCTGCGGAAACCACGTCACAGGAACATCGCGCTCAGCGTGAGCACCAGCAGCACCAGCCCGATGGCGATGGCCGTGAACCCGACGATGCGGGAGAACTTGATGAGCCAGGCCTCCGGCGCGGGGGCGGTTTTCGACTCCAGTTTGCCCTCCGCGGCAAGCCGTTCGTATTCGTGCCGGCGCTTGCTCCTGAACTCCCCCTCGCTTTCCACGCCGGTAAAAATCACCATGTCCATGGGGAAACTGTCGGGGCGCAGGTGGGTGTTGACGAAGTGAATGGAAAAGATGAACAGGATGGCGAGCAGCCCCTCTTCCCCGTGAACCACGAGCACAGCATTCAAAGCCCAGCCGGGAAGGAACCTTGCGAAGAACGGGGCGAACCACATGGCATAACCTGAAAAGCCAATGACAACCATGCCCCAGAAGACGGCCCAGTAGTCGAACTTTTCCCAATAGGCATAGCGCTCGAACTGCGGTTTTGGCCCGAGTCCGAGAAACCAGCGGAAATGGCCGAAGAGGTCCTTCGCATCCTGCCAGTTGGCTACCATCGACGTGGGTCCCCAGAAGATTCCCTTCTCCTTGTGTGCCAGGCCGCGCATCATCACTTCCTTGAAGTGAATGAGAAAGGCCAGCGTCAGAATCAGGGCGCACAGCTTATGGAAAAAGATGATGGCGCCGAAGCCGCCCACCTGCTGCGCAGACCATACTGCCCAGGGCGTGCTGCTGAAGCGCAGGGGCAATCCGGTTGCCGCCAGGCCGAGAAACGTGGTGAACAGGACGGCGTGCAGCACGCGCTGACTGCGCGTGAAGCGTAGAAAATACCGCTCCTTCCTGCTGGCCTGCTCCGTTGTTTCGCCCGCAACTGTCTCCACGTCAGGCATTCTTTCCTCCTTCAGCCTTCTTTTTCCTGACCTGCTCGTATCGCGAGCGAATCAGCCACATCAGCGTATGAATTGCAAAGAATGTCAGCACGCTGATCAGCAGGATATTCATGAACATGCGGACCAGGTAGAGCGCGGGGCTCAGCTTGAAGACATGCGCGTTGGCATGTGGCTGGTACTGCACAAACCGCGGGTTGGCGCCCTGATGGCATTGGCCGCAGGTTGTCACAAGGTTGGCCGGCGCAACCGGAGATGCCGGGTCGGAGGCAGGCAGAACCTGGTGTGCTCCATGACAATCCCAGCAGCGCGCCGTCTCCACATAGCCGCCAAGCACGCTCAACTGCGAGTGGAATGTGTCCCGATAGGTGGTGAACTGCGCCTTGTGGCAGGAGCCGCAGAACGGTGCTGTCCGCAACTGAAACTCGGCATCGTCAGGCTTGAGGATCGAATGCGTCGTGTGGCAGTCGGTACATACGGGCGCAGCGCTCTTGCCGGCAGCAAGGGCCCTGCCATGCACGCCACGCTCATATTGCTCGGCAATGCCCGCGTGGCAGCTTCCGCAGGTTTTGGGAATGTTCGCTTTGAAAGTGGAGCTTGCCGGATCCCTATGATTCAGGATGCGATGCGAGCCATGGCAGCTTGTGCAGTTGGCTGCCACCAGCAGGCCGTCGCGCGCAAGCGCCATGCCGTGAATGGAGTCCACGTAAGGCTGCGCGACATTGGACAGGCCATGCTTTTTTGACACGACATCACTGCCGTGGCAGGTGCTGCACGTCTGCGCAATGTTCAGCGGGTAGATGGCCGACCGCGCATCGGTCCGGGGAAAGATGGAGTGGGCGTCTCCGTGGCAACTGGTGCAGGGATGCTGCGACGCCCCGGCATGCACGCTGCCTTCGAGATCCGAGGCCTGCCCTGTATGGCAGCTCTTGCACTGCACCGGAGCCACATGATCCGGGTGCGGATACGCCTTGATGTCGGCATGGCAAGCGCCGCACTTCAGGCTGCCATGCATGCTCGCCTTGAACTTCTGCCCATCGACAGCGATGCTGTGCCCTGCGGCATCCTGCATGCTCTTTTCGGCATGGCAGGCCAGGCAGTCGGTCTGCGCGTGAAGCACGCCGGGAGCCACGGCAAGAGCCAGCACCGCAATGCAGACGGACACGATCCCGCTGCGGAGTCCGGCCCCGATTCGAATGAGCGACCCGACGCCGGAGACGAGTACGGCACAATCCTGAGTGACATCCTCTGGAAATGGAAAGCCCCACCGAACCAGACATACGACCCAGCGCACGGGCACAGCGATCAAAGACCCAACTTCTAATGCGGCTTCAGGCATCCTGCCGTCTTCTTTCTCCATGAGCGCCGGACTTCGATTTCTGCTCTCACGGCCTCCCTGCGGCTGATTGCACCGCTTTGCGTGAAAAATCCTCCTGCAGGGGTTGCACATTGAAGAGAGCGCTTCGGCGGGATTTTCGCAGTGACTCGTATCACAGCGCCCCGTTGAGAAGCGCGAGCTTTCCCCTGCTTTAACTGCATCTGGATCACTTTGATTGGTGATTTCCCCGGGCTTTTCAGGGGCAGGACTGCGCTGGACCTTGCCCCGTGCGCAGCCGGCAGGCTATCCCGCGAAGGTGATGCGGGTCACATGCCATCACCTGCCCGGTCAAGGACAATATGGCCGCTACCAGAGGAACAAATTATGGGTACGGCTGTGGCAACCGAGGTAAAGACCATGCTCACACTTCCTGGCGACGCGGTGCGCCAGATTCAATGGCGTTTCGCCGACCGATTTGATCTGCAGATGCTGGTGCAGTCCGCGCGCAGCGTTGCGCGAAGCACCGTGGCGTGCATGGTGGCGGCCGGAGAGCGCAACAACCACGAGTGGACTCCGGCGAAGAACGCCATGCTGCAGGAGTTTGATCGCGCAGGGATTACCGCTGCCTTTATGGAGCCTGAAGAGGGCGGCTTCATCGTGGGGCCGAAGAACCTGGCGCTGTCTCTGGCAGCCTTTGAGCTGGCATGGGTGGACGGCGGCGCAGCCACAGCCAGCCTGGCCGGATTTCTGGCTCTTGCGCCCATCCACGAGCGCGGCACGGCAGAGCAGGTGCTCCGTTACAAGAGCCTGGCTGCGCCTCCGCGCGCGGGCGAGAACCGCAAGCCCTGGCGCGGTGCCTTCGTGCTGACCGAACCCATTCCCTACGTGGGCGTGGACACGGGGATGCTGAGCGGCAGAATGCACGTGGCGGAGTGGAAGGACGGCGAAGAGCCGTGGCTGCAGGTGGACAAGCGTGGACGATTCATCACCAACATCGCGTTTGCCAACTTCGCCACTGCGGCGGTGAACTCCGACGACCCGCGCATCAAGGGCAGCTGCGTAGTGATTCTGGAAGAGGGCGACGAGGGCACGTTCGACCACGGCACAGCGACGAAGAAGCTGGTCCATCAGCTCTCGTCAACAGGCGATCCAATCTTCAGTCTGAAAGTTCCAGCCAGCCGCATTGTGGGTGGATACACGGTGAAGGACGGCGTGATTGTGCCCAACTTCAGCCACGCAGAAATCATTGAGGCGGTCTTCCGCCGCACGCGCGTGCCGGTGGGCCTGATGACTGCCGCCAAGCTGCTCTCGGCCGTGGAACCCGTGATTCGTTACCAGCGCGGACGCTTTCGCGGGGCGGAGGGCGCAAAGCCGGGCACGGTGCGCTATGAGCACGGCATCCAGCAGCGCGAGGATGCTCTGCACCGGCTGGTGGATGTGTGGGCGACCGGTGAGGCGGCAGCTTCGCTGGGCTTTGCGGCGGCGCGGCTGTTTGACGCATTGGACCCGATTGAGAAGCGCAAGAACGGGATACTGCAGGAGCGCGGCATCCGGGGCGGACGCGCGGAGATGAAGGCGCTGAGGGAGAGCGAGCAGCGGGCCATCGAGATGCTGTCGCTGAGGCCGGGCGACGCACGACGCGCTGAGCTGGCCGCCGATCCGCTGGTGGACTTTGTTCTGAAGGACGCCGAGGCCAACGTGGTGTGCCCGGCCACCAAGTTGTGGAACACCGGCCACGGCGCCAACATGATGCGCGAGGCGGTGAGTCTGATGGGCGGCTATGGAATTACCGAGGACTGCCCCGGCTTCCTTGCCACGAAATGGATGGACGCGCAGCTTGAAGCGACCTATGAAGGCCCCGAGGCCGTTCAGCGAAGGCAATTAAGCGTGACCATGACCTCCGAGGTCTTTCTTGCCCAGTTCCGCGTGTGGACGGCGGAGATGCGCAGGATTGCCTCAACCCGGCTGGGCACGGGCGCATGCACGCTGGCCTCTGCGATGCAGATGTGGCATTGGACGCTGAACCATTTGCAGAAGGCCACAGATGCCGACGGCAACAAGCTGTATCACGGACAGCGGCAGGGCGTGACCTTCCCGCTGGCAGACGCGCTGTGCTGGCTGCTGGCATCGCGAAGCCAGATTCTGGACGTGCTGGAATTGGAGACGCAGGGAGGTAACGATCCCGTCGTGGCCGAGGGGCTGGCAGGAACCGTGCAGTTCCTCAGCGACCTGTGCCACACGCAGGCGGCGCAGGCGGCAGGCGAGGTGCAGCGCATCTGCGCCGAACTGGTCTTTGGCTACAACCGGCATCCTGCGTGGGATGAAGCAGGACATCCCGGATGCTTTCTGGCCAGCGAACTGGAAGAGTATGAGGAGACCATGCCCGGCATTTCCGCTTTTGCCGTGGATGTGCTCGGCGCGGATGGAAGGCATCCGCAGAAAGCCGGCCCCTGCGCAGACTGCGGAGGCAACAGCGACTTTCTCCGCTTGCAGAACAAGCTGGCTACCTGCCTGACCGGCTCGCGGCTGGCCAAGGACCGCGCAGCCGATACGGTGAGCAAGGTAATGATTCCCGAAGCACTGGACTATCCCGCATGAGCACTTCAATGCCATCGGAAGAGATGCGCGCACCGGAGATCGACCGGCAGAAGATGGAGGTGGACATTGCCTGCGCGGGTTTTGGTCCAGCGATGGGCGGCTTTCTGACCACGCTGACGCAGGCATGGAAGGAGAATCCCGCGGACCCGGCCTTCGAGAGCAGAGTGATGCCCGGGATGCCGCTGCAGGTGGTCTGCTACGAGCGCGCCGATGATATTGCCGCGGGCGTGAGCGGTGTGGTGACGCGCGCGCGAGGAATTCGCACGAGCTTTCCTGATCTGAACGCGGCTGAGATTCCCATGGCCGTCGAGGTTAAGCTGGAGCGAGTCCTGTACCTGCTGGACCCGATTGGCGCCAGCCGGCGAAGTTACGCTCTGCGCTTGAGTGATGCGGTATTGCGCGGAGCGGGAACGCTCCTGGGGATGAAGGACCATGCGTTTGAATTGCCCTGGACGCCGGCGTTCCTGAACAAGCATGGTGGCCTGGTGATGTCCATTGGACAATTCAACCAGTGGGTTGGCTCGCAACTGATGGAGTCCGGATTGGTGCAGGTCTGGCCGGGCACGCCGGTGAGCGGGCCGCTGGTTGAAGGGCGCGGAGTGACCGGGCTGCGGCTGATGGATCAGGGCGTGGAAAAGCACGGCGCAAAGGCCGATGGGTTCATGGCCGGCATGGACGTGCGCGCGCAACTGACCGTGGTGGGCGATGGTCCCGTGGGCGCAGTGGGCCAGGCTCTGGACGAGCGGCTTGGCCTGCCGAAAGGGCACGCGCGGCGCGAGTGGGCCGTGGGCATGAAGATGGTGATCGAGCTGCCGGAGGATTCGCCGCTGAAGCCCGGAACCGTGTGGCACACCTTTGGATTTCCTGAGCCGGAGATCTTCGGCTTTCTCTACGTACACCCTGAGCGGCTGGTTTCAGTGGGCATCTTTGTGCCTTCGTGGCTGGGCGACCCGTCGCGCACGACCTACCGCTATCTGCAGCACTACATCCAGCATCCGGCGCTGTGGCGCTATTTGAAAGACGGCACGTTGCGCTCATGGGGAGCGAAGTCGCTGGAAGAGTCCGGCAGGCGCGGCGAGCCATTCCTGTCGGGAGATGGATTCGCGCGCATCGGCGAAGGCTCAGGCAGCACGAATATGCTGACGGGCTCAGGGGTGGACGAAGCGTGGACGACGGGCGTGCAACTGGGAGAAGCCGTGCTGGAATTGCTGCGCGCAGGCGAGCCTTTCACGCGGGAGTCTCTTGCGGCCACCTACGGAATACGGCGGCGCGCGAGCTGGGTGGAGCGAGGCGCGCGCGAGGCGGAGAAGGCGCGCAACGGATTTCATGGCGGAGTCGTGCGCGGCATGATCGGCATGGCGCTGGTTGGACTTACCGGCGGCAGGCTCTCGCTGGGCGCAAGGATTCCTCCAGCGCACAAGCAGATACGCAGGACGGATTCGTACTCGGTTGAAGAAGGCCTTCTGCGCAAGGATGCCGCGGCCCTGGCTATGGCAGACGGGCGTCCGCTGCACGACGCTCTGATGACCGCGCGCGGCTGGCCGGAGATTGTTTTCGATGGGCGGCTGCTGGTTTCGCACCAGGATGCGCTGCTGATGGGCGGCAAGGTGCAGGCGGTGCCCGGATATGCGGATCACGTGGTCTTTCGCGACATAGGGCTGTGCATTGCCTGCGAGGCAAGGACCTGCATCGCCATGTGCTCGGGGCAGGCGATTACGCAGGGCGCGGATGGGCTGCCAGCCTTCGAGCGCGAGAAGTGCGTGCATTGCGGCGCGTGTCTGTGGAATTGCGCACAGTCGCCGGACGGCAAGCACTCGAATATCGAGTTTCGCGCCGGAGCGGGCGGGCTGCACTCCGCAGAGAACTGATTTTTCTCTACTGATTCAAACTCAATCGATACAAGGACGTCTTCATGGCGAATACATTCCATATCGTGGTCTGCGCGGGCATCGCACCCGACCCGCTGCAGACTCTTGAGCCGGTGACTACGCCGGCCGGTCCGGGACTGAAGAACGAAATGGTGTTGCCGGCGGTGCTGGACCCGTGGGCCGCGAGCGCGCTGTATGAGGCCGCACATCTGGCGGCGGCACATCCAGGCAGCAGGGTCTGGCTTGTGAGCCTCGGGCCAAGGGCAAAACTGCAACAGGTGATGATGACCGTGGCGCAGAAGGCGAGCTTTGAACTCGTTCCGGTCGACGGCCCCATCGGCGGATTTACGGACGCGCATGCGACGGCTGCGGCGCTGACGGAGACCATTGCGACGCTGCCGGGACTGGACCGCGAACGACTGCTGCTGTTCGGCGGATGGGAGTCGGCCACACGCGGCGCGGGCGTGACGCTGCAGCTTGCTGGCGAGCGACTTGGCATCATGGACCAGTTTCAGGGAGTGGACCACATTGATGTGCGCGAGGACGGGTCGTTCGAAGTGCTGGAGCGCGTGGAGGGCGGAAAGCATCAGGCTTCGTTATGCGCGGGCGCGCCGGCCGTGCTTGGGTGGGCCACAGGAAATCTTGCCGAGCCGCGCAACAATCCGCAGGTGGGCATGGCGAATATGCGCACGATCCTGCCCGCGCTGCAAAGGGCCAGGAGTGCGACGCTGGACGCGCGCGGGCTGCGCTATGTCCAGGTGAGCCTGCCGCGGCAGCAGCGCACGACGCGCGTGGCGAAAGACATGACCGCGGACGCGATTGCAAGCGAGATAGTTGAGTGGATTGGAGCGGAGTGAGGATGGAATCCATACTTGTTTTGACACATGCGGATGAGAGCGGCTCCGCGCTGAGCAAGGGTTCACTGGAGGCCGTAACGGCAGGCAAGGAACTGGCGGCTCGACTTGGCGCTTCTCTTGTTATCGGCATTGTCGCAGCTGATGCGAAAGCAGCGGCTTGCGTGCTGGCTTCAGCCGGGGCGCGGCTGATGGGCGTATCCGGCGAAGCCTTTGCGCAGGCGCGCTATGCGAGCGACGCAGCAGCCTGCGAAGCGCTATGCCGCGCGGCAAATTCGAGCATTGTGGTTGCGCCGCCGGGTTCGCGCATGGCGCGGGTTGCGGCGGGCGTGGCGCACCGGCTGGGCGGCGTTATCGATACGCACATCACGGCGCTGGGCGGCGCAGAGTGCGTGGAAGCGACGCGCTGGTTCTATCGCCAACGCGTGGAGGGCACGATCACCCGCGATGCGCGCCCGTGGTTCCTGCTGCTGGATGCGGGCACGCACACCGCATTCGAAGGAGCAATGAGCGACGTGCACGTGGAACAGGTGGCGGTGGAGCTGCCTGCGTTGCGCACATCGGTGAACGGGTTTCGCGAGCCGCTGAAGGATGCGCAGACAATTCGTCCGGATGCGCGGCTGCTGTTTGTGGCCGGTGCGGGATGGACCAAGAAGCAGCCCGACGGCGAGACGCGCGCCGTACGAGCCGGCGAGCTGATTCTGGACTTCCTGCGGCTGACGGGCGCTTCGCTGGGCAGCAGCAAATCTCTTGTGGATCAGGGAGGCGATGGCCAGCCGGTACTTCCCTTCCTGACGCACATGAATCAGGTAGGCCAGACGGGCTCCACGCCGCGGCATGCCAAGGGACTCTCGACCTGCTGCCATGGCGAAGAGCCGCATGTGGTGGGCTGGCGCTTCATCGGCGAACGGCGCGCGATCAGCCTGGACCCGAACTGCGGCTGGACACGCGGCAAGGCCGATGTGGTGTACGTGGCCGATGCGTTTCAGGTGATGGCCCGCGTAAACGAGCTGCTGGCGGCACGCAAGGAGTGAAGAGATCACAATCAATCGGACGGCGAGGACGCATCGAACAGCGCCGCACAAAAAAAATCTGCAAACTTTTTGTGGAAAACAAAAATAAAAAAGGGGGGGGGGGTAGGGGGTCACCCACTTCCCTTCTCCCGACCTTCAAATTCCGGACCTGCGAAACACTGCGCGCAAGGACGAGATGCAGGTGGTGGTTCAGGCTGTGATCTCGGGCCTCATTTCCATTAGAGCAGAAGGCGAGAAATAATCTGCAAAACGAGGTGATGATTTTTACGGCACGGGTATTATGACTTCTCAGTGCAGAGGACAGCAGGCCGGCGAGGATGACGACCATTTTTATTTCCTTTTGTTATCTACGGCTTGAGTGTAAGCGGCGGTTTGGAGCGCGTATTGCTTAGTACAATGGAGTTTCGGCCGCCCTGCTCACGGCCAGTCTATTCCTTCCGGGGTTTTGACCATTGTTTTTGATGTTCAGGAACTTTTGCACTTTATCGCTCTTGATGTTGACCTCTGCCTGCGGGCTTGTGTGCCCTACGGTCGCCGAGCCAAATCCTCAGGCTGTTTTGCGCAGTCCCTTCCAGTTGCATTTCTTCGATACGCATAGCGGGAAGCGTCTGGACGTTGTCTACCGCGATGAGAACGGATTCAAGCAGACGGCGCTGACGCGCTTGAACAATTATCTTGAGGACCGGCGCACGGGGGAAATGCACACGTATGATCCGCGGGTGTTCGACCTTCTGCACGACCTGTTGACCGCACTGGGGAAACCCGATGGCGAGATCGACGTCATCTGCGGCTACCGCACGCCCTGGAGCAATGAGTACCTGCGCACGCATGGACACCACGTTGCGCGGCAAAGCCTGCACATGCAGGCAATGGCGATTGACATCCGGATACCTGGAATTCCTACCGCGCGGCTGAGGGATGCTGCCCTGGCGCTGCATCGCGGCGGCGTGGGCTATTACGCGAGCAACGATTTCGTACACGTCGATGTGGGGCGCGTCCGCCGCTGGGTTGGATAGAGCGGTCTACGGGTACGGATAACCACTTGCCAGCGCGGCCACGAGCCGGGCATCAAATCCGTAGATGTCGTCAAGGAAGTGGACGTCTCCGTTTTCGTAGGCGAAGGCGGTTCCGTAGACGATGAAGACGGGAACACGCCTGGCGAGATTCACGGTGACGTTGTCTTCTCCGCTCTGCATGGCCTGCTGCACCCGCTCGGGTGTCCAGACGGGATTGCTGCGCAGGGCCCATGCGGCCAGCTCGGCGGGCTTTTCGACGCGAATACAGCCGTGGCTGAAGTCGCGGCGGGAACGCGAGAACAGCCTCGTCGACGGCGTGTCGTGAAGATAGACATCGTTCTGGTTTGGGAAGACAAGCTTGACCAGGCCGAGCGCATTGTCGGGTCCGGGCCTTTGCCTGACCATGAGCTTGCCCGCGCGCAGTTGCGCCAATACTTCGTCGGAAGTTTGCCCCGTGGAAACCACCCGGCCGTCGTAGGTCGTCACCTCGTAATTCTTGCTTGCGAGGTAGCCGCGATTGCGCTGGATGAGCGGAAGCAATTCATTGCGCAGAATGCTGCGCGGGACATTCCAGTAGGGACGGAAGATCACGTGCGTCATTTCCGCAGAAAAAACAGGGGTCTGGGTGCGCATGGCCCTGCCGACCACCACGCGCATGCGGAATACGGCGTTGTTGCCGGCATCGAGAGCGCGCAACTGGAAGTCAGGAATATTGACGATGACGGGCGGGGCGGAAAACTCAGTGGGCAGCCAGCGCCAGCGCTCCAGCGTGAGCTGCAACTGACGCAAACGATCGTGCAGCGGGACGTTGATCTGCCTGATGGTGGCGGCGCCGAGGCGGCCATCTTCATCGAGGCCGTGACGGCGCTGGAAATTCCTGACCGCATCGACGAGCGGCGCATCGTAGATTTCAGCGTCCGGCGGATAGGAAGCGCTCTGGGGCAGGTCACCGACGAGTTGGAGAAAGCGGACGAGCCGCGGCACTCCTTTGTACGGCTGGCCCGGCTCGATGGTCTTTTTCACGGCGGGCAGCTTTTCACCGTCATCGCGTCGCGCCAGTTCGATGTAGCGGGCGAGTGCCTGCTCGGTACGGCGATACGCGGGAAACGGAGGTTCGATGCCGTCGAGGGTGGCCTTCAAGTTGGAAGAAGTCATGACCTGGTTGCGCAGGAAGCTGGCCAGATCGTACTTCTTCTGTTCCACGCTTAATTGATGCGCGAGGTATCGCGGATTAATACGCCCGATGCGCAAGGCGGAGACATAGCGCATGGCGCAGATGGTGAGCGCAACGTCAAAACGCGCGACCGCCGGGCCGTTCGACGAATCGTTCAGCGCATGAATCCGGCCGTCCCAACGGGACGCATCATAGTCTTCCGGGTTGAGGCCTTTCTGTTCGGCATCTCGAAACATGGCGATGAGCGACAGCGCTGGGGGTATGGGGTGGGAACCGGTGACCCAGGCGGGCGCGAATCCCGCTGGCTCGTAGAACTTCTGGAGGGAACTTTGCACATCGGCGAAATTCGGCCAGCGCATGCCTTCAAGCTGGCCTGCTGTCACGAGATCCTGTATCTCGGATTGCTGGGCAATTGCGGGACATGCAGTGCACGCTGCAAGGAGGGCGATTGCCCAGGCGAGGGCTCTTCGATAGCCAGCGATGTGCACGACTCTGCTCTCTTCCTGACTGCGTACCGGACCGGCTCAGCGTATAAGAGACTCCGGCCGGAGGCAAATGGTGATACGCGGAGGGATGAAAAATGTGGCCGGGCAACCCGCGAAGAGTGTAGCGCTGTCGCGCGTGCGGGCGAATTGCGGACCCGGCGGCACGGTCTTTCAGCGAAATGACTGTGGTAGCTTAGGTACGGGAGAAAGCAAAAGCGTCATGCCGTCTATCACATCGTTTATCAAGCATCACTATCGTCACTTCAATGCAGCGGCCCTGGTGGATGCCGCAGAAGCCTATAACAACCTGCTGGCCGACGGCGGAAAAATGTTTGTGACCATCGGCGGCGCCATGAGCACGGCGGAACTGGGCCTGTCACTGGCGGAGATGATTCGGCAGGACAAGATTCACGGCATCAGCTGCACGGGCGCGAATCTTGAGGAAGACGTATTCAATCTCGTGGCGCACGACTTTTATGAGCGCGTTCCGCACTATCGCGATCTGACGCCCGCCGACGAGGCCGGCCTGCTGGCCCGCCACATGAATCGCGTGACCGACACGTGCATTCCCGAGATGGAAGCGATGCGCCGCATTGAGAACGAGGTGCTGAAGGAGTGGGTGCGCGCCGACCAGGCAGGCGAGCGCTTCTTCCCGCACCAGTTCATGTACAAGATTCTGCTCTCGGGCGATCTGGAGAAGAGCTACCAGATTGACCCGAAGAACAGCTGGCTGCTGGCCGCGGCCGAGAAGAATCTGCCCATGTTCGTGCCAGGATGGGAGGACTCGACGCTGGGCAACATGTATTCAGGACACTGCATCAGCGGCGACGTGAAGAAGGTACACACGGTGCGCACCGGCATCGAGTACATGATGGAGCTGGCCGAGTGGTACACGGAAACGACGGCGAAGTCGCCGCTGGGATTCTTCCAGATTGCAGGCGGCATTGCGGGCGACTTCCCGATCTGCGTAGTGCCGATGCTGCACCAGGACTTGCAGCGCGAGCACGTGCCGCTGTGGGCCTACTTCTGCCAGATCAGCGACTCGACAACGAGCTATGGCTCGTACTCGGGCGCTGTGCCGAACGAAAAAATCACCTGGGGCAAGCTGGGCGAGAAGACGCCGAAATTCATCATCGAGAGCGATGCCTCGATTGTGGCTCCGCTGATTTTTGCGTACGTGCTGGGCTGGTAGCCTGCGCTCTCGCACTGTGCGCGCAAGCGAAAACATTGAAGGGCAGGAGCTGAGGCCCCTGCCCTTTACGCATGACACACTCAACCAGGATTAATTGTCGCGCATCACGATGAACGGCCCTTGCGTGCCCCTGCCGTCGCTGCCTGCAAAGGCCGCCTGGCTCATGGCAGGGGACAGGGACATTCCAGCTCCCCAATCCGGCGAAGCAAGCTCCGGCATCGGATTCGCCCGGAAAAGCTTTTTGCAGTGGCGGGCCGTCCAACGCGCCCAGGACTTTGATTTCTTGCGGCGGGCGCTATCGGTTGAGATTCCGGTGCCAGCGTACATCTGCCGGTAGAGCTTGGAGAGAAAGATGAACGCAACCCTGGCGCGCAACGTGGGCGTGCAGGAGGACCGCTTCCAGATTGCGCCCCATTCATAAAATTTGTCCCAGACCTTCTGCGTGCGCTCGCGAATCTCGTCGGAGCTCATGGTTGGGTGGGGCGTGAACATCTTGGGACGAACTTCGATGGGGATCAGCCAATAGCGGGTAATCGGCACGTCGCCGACCATGGTGGGGTTCGCTGACTGCTCCTTTTCCCAGCGCCCAAAGTCGACCGTGCCTGGAAATGGCGTCATCATGACGAACTGGGCAAAGGTGACGCCGGCCTTCATGGCCATCTCCACGGTCGCGTCGAAGGTCGCCGGCCTGTCCGTGGGCAGCCCGAAGATGAAGGAACCGAGCACGTGCACGCCGTGCTGGCGGAATGTCTGCAGTTGTTTGGCCAGAGCTTCGCCGGAGTAGTTCCAGTCCTTGAAGACCGCTTTGAGACCCTCGGGCGTTACGGCCTCGACGCCGACGAGCGCGCCCTTGATGTTGGCCTTCCGCATCGCATCGAGATAGTCGCCGTCCTCGCCCGCTTCCATCGTGATCTGGGTAAAGAACACCATATCCTTCGGCAGCTTGGCCAGCTCTTCCATCAGTTGGAAGCGCTCACTGCGGATGGCTGTGAGTTCTTCGAGCTTGGCCAGGTTGTTCTGATCCCGCGCCTGCCGCAGATCGGTCAAGGTTACCGGGTAGAAATTGTCGTCAGCCAGGGCAATGAAACGAAAGCCGATCCGCCGCAACCCGATGATTTCATCGATGACTCTCTGATGATTTCGCTGCCGGGGCTTTTGCCCGTCCGTCCGCCACACACTGCAAAAGGAGCAGTGCTTGGGGCAGCCGCGGATAGTCTGAACCGAGGCCCACATGTACTTTTCCGGGTCCATCAGATCCCAGCGCGCTATCAGGAACTCGCTGCCTTCGATGCGGCCGCCTTCATAGATTTTCTGGGGGTTCCCCGCCATGCAATCGGCGACGACTTTGGCCCATGCAATGTCACCATCGCCCTTGACCACCGCGTGAGCTTCCCCGCGCTCCAGCGCCTCCTCAGGGAACAGCGTGGCGTGGA
Source organism: Acidobacteriota bacterium (assembly GCA_028876395.1). Taxonomy (GTDB): domain Bacteria; phylum Acidobacteriota; class Terriglobia; order Terriglobales; family Acidobacteriaceae; genus Telmatobacter. Next base: position 25,252 of record JAGWRX010000051.1, on the reverse strand, counting down.
TGCCGCCATAGACGACCCAGGCGCCGCGGCTGCGCGCCATGCGGCCGACCTGATAGCCGCGCAGGGCATTGCCGGTATGGACGCTGATTCCGACGATATCTCCCGGTTGAATCGTCTCCGGCACAATCTGCTCCAGAGACTCATCGACGAGGATGGGATCGCCCGCCACCGGCGGCGTTGCTGCGGCAAGTACGAACAGCCATCTGGGGGTGATGACGGCTGTGCCGAAAGAATTATCGCTGGGATTCACCAGGTGAACGCTCATCGAATCCAACCTTTCCTCGTGCGAGTACTTTGGGGCTTACGACTGCGGTGAATATACAGATTGTCTACGCAATGAGCATCCTGGCAGACTGCGAACGGTCCCGGAGGACCCCGACCATAATCATACAGATAGCACGCAAGAATCAACGATTTCCTGATGAGAAAATCGGCGACGCCCAGCCAAAGCCCGGGGCGGGGACGGGGGCAGGGTGCGCAGGTCGCGCTTACTTGACGTGACTGCATTCCTCCACGGGGATGGGCACCTGCTCGACAATTTCAAGCCCAAAGCCTTCGAGCGCGGGGATGTGCATGGGCGTGTTCGACAGCAGGCGAATGCTGTGGATGCCGAGGTCGGAGAGGATCTGGCCGCCGAGGCCGATGGCGCGCAGGATGCGCCCGGTGCGCGCCTGGGAGCCCTCGCGCGCGCGCAGTTCCTGATGAAGGATCACGCGGGATGAGCTTGCCGACGCAGCCTGAGGAAGAACCGCAGCGCTGCTCGGCTCAAAGGGCGAGGCCTCGGACGGAGCGTGGTCAATCTCGAATCCGCGCGAAGTGTTGTGCAGGTAAAGGATCGCGCCGCAGCCCTCCTCGGCAATCATGCGCATGGACTGGTCGAGAGTTTCGCGGCAATGGCAGTCGGCGGCGAAGACGTCGCCGGCGGTGCAGCGGGTATGAACGCGAACCAGGACCGCATGGGAGCAAGGAGGGCGCGCTAAGGCCGGATCGCCGGGGAGGCCGGAGGGTCCCTCATGCAACGCAGGACAGCCGGGACAGAGGTCGCCCCGGACGAGTGCAATGTGGCTTTCGCCGCCGTTGACTTCGCTCTCATAGGCAATCATGCGGAACTCGCCGTAGCGCGTCTGGATGCGGGTTTCGCCGGCGCGGACGATGTAGCGCTCGTTGCGCAGGCGGTAGCGGATCAGCTCGGCCACGGTGAGAATGCGCAGGCCGTGCTCCCTGCAGAATGCGATGAGGTCGGGGATCCGGGCCATTTCGCCGTCGTCGCGCATGATTTCACAGATGACGCCGGAGGGATTGAGGCCGGCCAGGCGGGCCAGATCGACGGAGGCCTCCGTCTGCCCGGCGCGCACCAGCACGCCGCCCTTGCGCGCGCGCAGCGGAAAGATGTGGCCGGGACGGGCGAGGTCAGCGTAAGTCGAACGAGGCGCAATGGCCGTGCGGATGGTGTGGGCGCGGTCCGCGGCGGAGATGCCGGTGGTGACGCCCTCGCGCGCCTCGATGGTCTCAGTGAACGCGGTGCCAAAGCGCGAGGAGTTCTGCTGCGTCATGGGGAACAGGCGCAGATAGTCGGCGCGCTCTTCAGTGAGGGTGAGACAGATAAGCCCGCGGCCATACCGGGCCATGAAGTTGATGGCCTCGGGGGTGACGTGCTCGGCGGCCAGGGTGAGGTCGCCCTCGTTTTCGCGGTCTTCGTCGTCGACCACGACCACCATGCGGCCGGCGCGAATGTCGTCCAGCGCTCCGGGAACGTCAGTGAAAGGGGGCTCAAATGTGCGTGCGGTATCCGGCATGGCAACGTTCCTATTCTCACCCATGCTGACCTAAACAGCAAAAGCGCCGCCCAAGGCGGCGCTTTTGCGCAGACTACAGGGAAAGAGGCTACAACGTCGATTCGATCTCAAATCCCCATGCTTCGAGGAGAGCCTCAGGAATGTACTTGGAATTTTTGTTACGGCGGGCCCACTCCCTGAGGCGAGTCGAACGAATGTACTGTTCCGGGCTGATCTTGAACTCCTTGACGATGGACTCGAAGGAGGTCACGGTTGGCACAACCGGGCCGATGGGCTCCGGCTTGCCCCAGTTTGGATTTCCACGACGTTTTGCCATTGCTGTGATGTCCTTAAAGAAACGGGATGGTTAGAGTCTCGATCCTCGAACGCTGGACTGGGGGGTTCCAGAAGGTCCGGAGGAACATCTGTATTTCTATTTTAGGGATATTTTCTTCAAAAATCAATAGCCTGGCGCTATTTCTGCAAACGATTTCGGAGCCCTGAATTACGAGATATTCATGTTCGCATGTGTTTGTTATATATTGACTTAGGTGTTATTCTTATCTCTCCTGAAGGGCTCGGCGGCGAGAGAGAGGCTGTGCAAAATTGAACACAAATTCCCTTCAATGGCACGATACTACTATGACAATATGCGTGCGGGTGCTGTTCTCCGGTTTGTTACTCGCATTTCTTGGGAGCGTTCCGAGCCGTGCGGCAGAGCTGAAGGTGAGCCGGGCCGCGCTGGAACGGACCCTGAAGCAGCAGCTTTTCAGCGGGCCGGATGGCCGCTATTTTCTGAAAGGCAGCGCGCAGTCTGCCTGCTCGGTTTACGCCGAAGATGCGCAATTGAATTTTATCCAGGACCGGATTGTGGTGCGGGTGAAGACCCATGCGAAGCTGGGCAAAGGAGTGGCCGGGGCCTGCCTGGGCATTTCCCTTGCGCCCGTGGCCGAGGTTTCACTGGCGCCGTTTGGCGAGGGCGAGACGATCGGCTTTCGCGATGCGCAGGTGGTGAAGGTGAGCGATCAGCGGGAGCTGAATTTTCTGCTGGCGCCGTTTCTGGGCAGGCAGGTTCCGCGCAGCATGCGGGTGAATGCGGCGGAGCTGCTGCGCAAGGCGCTGGCGGGCTCGGCGGCTTCTTCGGGATACAAAGTGACTGTGGACCGGCTCAAGGTTCATTCGGTGCAGGTCGAGGGCGACAATCTGGTCGTGGATGTGGATGGAGATATCAGCGTGCAATAGAGCCCTGGCCCGTTATAACTTTTCGAGGAAAAAGTCAGTTTCATTCTGCGTGAATATTGAACTTATCTCATTACATATGAGCGCGTTGAAGAAGAGATGAATCCCCCGCGCCCGCCCGGTACCGCAGATGCTATGATGCGTGTCGCGGGGCGAATGCGATGCGGACTCTGGCTCTGATTTTGCTGCTTGCAGTTTGGAGTGTTCCAGCGATTGCCGCCCGGCGGGTCACGGTGGAGCAACTGGAGCAGACGCTGGCGACGCTCCACGGCAGGCAGGATGCGGATGCGGCATGGCAGATTGCCGGCCTGGAGCTGAGCGAGAGGCTGAGCGATGCGCGGCTCAGGCAACTGCAGGATGATTTGCCGGGCGAGAAGAGCCGCCAGGCTCTGCTGGCGCTGGCGGACGAATCTGCATTTTTGAATCCTCCGACCGCGGAGGTTCCTGCGACGCCCCCGCCCGACGTAACCACGCAGCGCCGCATCATGGGCCTGGTGGTTGAATACATGAGCAAGACGATTCCGCGACTGCCCAATTTCTTTGCCACACGCACGACGACTCTCTTTCAGGACACGCCGCAGGTCCAGCGTGTAGACGGGGTGACTCCCTATCAGCCGCTACATGGCGTGGGCGTCACAAGCGCAACGATTCTGTATCGCGGCAGCCGCGAGCTGGTGGATACGGGCGAGAGCAAGAAGCCTCCGCCGGCGACACAGGGTCTGAGCACGTATGGAGTGTTTGGGCCGATTCTTGGGACCGTGCTGCTGGATGCGGCGCAGAGCAAGCTGGTCTGGAGCCACTGGGAGCAGCATGCGGTGGGGCAACTGGCGGTTTTTGCGTTCGCGGTGCCAAAGGAGAAGTCGCACTACGCGATCAACTACTGCTGCGTAGCCGCACAGGCAACCACCCCTGCCGCAGAGATGCTTCCCTTCCGGAAGGTTGTGAGTTACCGGGGAGAGATGGCCGTGGACCCGGCCACTGGAGCCATACTGCGCCTGATGGTGCAGGCCGACCTGCAGCCGTCTGACCCGGTGGTGAAGGCAGACATTCTTGTGGTGTATGGCGCGGTGGATATCGGAGGCAAGACGTACTTTTGCCCGCAGAAGAGCATTGCCAGGGCGATGGCGCAGACGCACCAGTTTGACCCGACCTACAACTATGCCGTGGCGCACCAAATGCAGCCGCTGCAGACTTCAGTGAATGACGCTGTGTTTGAGCAGTACCACATGTTCCGCACGGATATGCGCATTCTGACGGAGAACGAGGGATCGCCGGCGGCGGCGATGCCAGCAGCGGGAGCGGCTGAGTCAGCCGCGGCGGTTCCCGCGGCAAACGGTTCACCCACAGCAGGCGAAACGGCAATGACGGGGACAGGCACGGCGGCAAGCCCTGAGACGGCGACTGCGACACCGGCGCCGGCTGCACCTGCCGCGCCCGCGCCGCCCGTGATTCCTGAGATGAGCGTGGCGGATGCGACCGGCCTGCCGGACCTGCCCACCAATGCAGCGCCAACCGAGGCCGGCTCTGGATTTACGCTGCACACGACGGCGCGGCTGGTGGATGTGGGCGTGGTGGCCTTCGACAAGAAGGGGCATCCGGTGACGGACCTGAAGCCGGATGATTTTGAGATTTACGACAACGGGCAGAAGCAGACGGTGCGGTTTCTGAGCCAGGCAGGGGCCGCGCCTGCGCCGACGCAGCAACCAACGGACATGACGCCCGCGCAGATTTTCACCAACCACCTGGCAGAGGCTGCTCGCGACGCTACGCCGAGCCAGACGGATACCGGCACGACTGTTCTGCTGATGGATGCGAGCAGCCTGGCGTGGGGCGACCTGACCTATGCACGAAGCGAGGCGTTGCGATTTCTGAAGGCGCTGCCTGCGGACGAACGGGTGGGTTTGTACGCGATGCGGTTGAATAGCTTTGACGTGCTGCAGGAGCCGACCGTGGATCATGCGCAGGTGGCCACGCGGCTTGCGAAGTGGATACCTGATGCGCAGGCTCTGGCGGAGGCACAGGACGCGGAGCAGCGCAACCGGCAGCAGATCGAGTGGGTGCACAGCATCGGGGACCTGGCGTATGTGAACGGGAACGCGAACAGGGACCCGGCCACCTTTGGCAATTCAGGGGGCGGCGCACCAACAACCGCTGCCACGACGCCGATCGATCCGCAACTGCAGGACCTGGGCAGCAATCCTGAAGCGGTGGCGCTGGCGAAGTTGCTGGGAGTGGCGCGGCACATGGCTGCGCTGCCCGGCCACAAGAGCCTGGTATGGATTGCGAGTGACAATGTGCTGGCGGACTGGAGCAACGCGACGATGCGGTCGGAGAAGACTGCGAAGTATCTCGCTCCGATCGCAATCGACGTGCAGGAAGCGTTGAACAATGCGCATGTCAGCATCTACCCGCTGGATGCTTCGCAGCTTGAGGCAGGCGGGATCGGCGCGGACATCGGTACGCGGAATGTGCTTGTGATCGGGCGCTCCGATCGCGATGCCGCCACCGCTGTCATGGGTGATGCAGGCGGGAGCCTGAGCCCGGGGCGCGAGACGGCCCAGATGCAGCAGGATCTGCATCCGGTGCAGGGCATTTTTCGCGATGTGGCCACGGCGACCGGGGGCCGGGTGTTTCGGCGGTCGGGCGACATTGCGCGCGAGTTGACTGACGTGGTGGAGGACGGGCGGGCGGCGTATCTGCTGAGCTTTTCGCCCAGCGCTCCGGCGGACGATAAGTACCACACGCTGACGGTGAAGCTGCCGGGGAGGCGCAATGTCAGGCTGCGCTACCGCACTGGGTATCTTTACTCGAAAGCGCCGGCCGGGATGAAGGACCGCTTCCGCGAGGCGGTGTGGCAGGCGAAGGATGCGAACGAGATCGGGCTTACGGCAGAGCCGGTGGCCGCATCCAACCAATGGACGCTGAAACTCGGCATTGCCGCGACGGACCTGCAGATGGCGCAGCAGGGCGGTCGCTGGATGGACAAGCTGGACATCTTTCTGGTGAAGCGCGATGACGGGGTGCAGAAGGCGCAGGTGACGGGCAAGACACTGGGCTTACGGCTGAAGCCGGAGACCTACCAGAAGGCGCTGCGCGATGGGATTCCGTTTGAGGAACCGTTAGAAATGGCTAGCGGAGCGGGCTCGCTGCGCGTGATGGTGGTGGATGAGAACTCGGGGCGGATTGGGTCGGTGACGATTCCGGGCGCGAGATTTGGCGGCAGGAATTGAGCGAGACGCGACCTCGGCGTACGGCGCAAGGTTGAGGGGGCGCAGTGCAGGGCCTTGCATGACCGGCCTGCGGCGAGGAGAATCGGGTGATGCGAACAAGTGCATTTGCAGTTGCGCTGCTGGTGACGGCGCCGTTGGCCATGGCGCAGTCTGCCGCGAGCGGCGGCCAGGCAACGGGGCCGGATACCACTCAGGGCACGATCACCCTGAAGCAGAACGTGAGCAACGTCATCATCGATGTGGTGGTGAATGACAAGCACGGCCATCCGGTGAAGGCGCTGAAAGAGGGCCAGTTTCAGGTCTTCGAGAACGGCGTGCCGCAGGATATCGCCTACTTTGAGGAGCACGGCCCCGGCGAGGCAGCGGCAAAGCCAGCGCCGCAGCAGCCGGAACTGCCAGCCGATGTTTACACCAATGTGACGCAGGTTCCCGCAAATGGCCCGCTGATGGTGCTGCTGCTGGACGCGCTGAACACGAACCCAGACCAGCAGTCCTATGTGCGCGCGCAGGTGATCGATTATCTGAAGCATCTTCCGGCGGGAAGCCAGATGGCCATTTTTACGCTGGGCGACAACCTGCAACTGATCCAGGGATTCACGAGCGACCCGGCGGTGCTGCGGGCGGCGCTGGATGGCAAGGCGTACCCGGAGGTTCCGACGCTCACACGGGGCGGCCTGATGGCGGCAGCTCCTGATCCCATGGGCCATGCCGCCGCGCAGATGGCCTTTTCCCGTAACGTGGGAAGCGTGCGCGCCAGCCTGAACCGTTTTGCCAACGAGTCGACCAGCCTGGGCATGGAGATGCGCGTGAATTACACGCTGGATGCGCTGAATGCGCTGACGGCTTATCTGGCCGATATACCGGGGCGCAAGAGCCTTATCTGGTTTGCGGGGACGGTGCCCTGGGTGATCAATCCGGATTTCTCGCTGGTGACAACGGTGACGGGCCGCAGCGACTTTGACCAGGCGCTGAAGGACCTGGCCAACGAGATGACCACGGGGCGGATCTCTGTCTACCCGATGGACGCGCAGGGCATGGTGGTGGCCTCGGGGTTTGGCGCGGATGATGCGGGCGGGATGCGCGGGACTGCGTTTGCAAACCAGATGATGGACACGCAGATGAACCTGGCCGGAGAGCATATGACGATGTCGAACCTGGCCAATGCGACAGGCGGACGAGCTCTCTACAACACCAATGGCCTGTCAGAAGCGGTGGCCAAGGTGGAAGCAATCGGCGAGAACTATTACACGATTGCCTACTCTCCGAAGGACAAGACCTATGACGGCAACCTGCGGCAGGTGCAGGTGAAGGTGAGCGATCCGGGTGTGAAACTGGAATACCGCCGCGGGTATTACGCCGACAACCCGGCAGGGACGGCGCAGCGGACGGCTGTGATGTACACCAACCCGCTTCGCGCGGCGATGCAGCGAGGCGCGCCGGACGCGACGCAGATTCCCTTCCGCGTGAGGGTAAGGCAGGCAATGCAACAGCCCGATCCTGCGAAACCATCAGGGCTGCTGGGGAACAATGCAGCCAATCTGAAGGGGCCGCTGGTGCGGTATGACTTTCACTGGAATGTGGATGCGAACAGCATCCAGTTCACGCCGGCAGGCAACGGCATGGAGCGCGGTGAGGTGGATGCGACGATCTACGCGTATGACGCAGACGGCAGGATACTGAACAACGTCTACGCCATTCTGCCGCTGAACCTGACGGCCGCGCAGTACTCCGAACTGATGAAGAACGGGCTGCCGATGAAGCAATCGCTGGACGTGCCCGCCGGGGTGGTCCACCTGCGCGCAGGACTTGTGGACCCCAGCACCGGACACACCGGGAGCACGGAGTTCCAACTGGACGTGAGGCCATAGCTGCAGGAAATGAAGCCCAATGGAAGTGAAAAGCCCAGCGGCGCGGCCGTTGGGCTTTTCGTTTTGATGCGCCTGCGGAGATGAACTACCACCACTCCATTGAGCGGCCAAAGGGAACCTTGGCGCTGCTCTCGGGCTTGGGCGTGCGCAGCAGCAGAAGCGGGCACTGCGCGAGGCGGACAATCTTCTCAGTAATCGACCCGAAGACCTGCGGATACCAGCCGGAAAGGCCATGGGTGGTGATAACGATGAGATCGGCTTTTTCGCGATCAATCGCCTCAAGAATCGAGCCGGCAACGTCGTTCGCTACTTCAACGCTGGAGGTTACTTTGATTCCCCTGGCGCCGAGAGCGGCCTCGGAAACGGCGAAGCGCGCATCAGCTTCCTTCTTTGCCTTCTCAATGATCGCGGCCTCGGTAATGGAATCGGGGATGGAAACATTGGGGAATGCCGGGATCACGTGCAACAGAAAGATCTCCGCGCCAAAGCGCTGCGCAAGCTCGGCGGCGGCGTCGAGCGCGGCATGGGATGACGGGCTGAAGTCGATGGGAACCATGATTTTGTTATGGGGTGAGGTGGAAGCAGTCTCGGGCATTTGGGTCTCCTCGCAGGACCACGTCTGTGGCGCGCGTCTCAAGTTCCGCCAACCATCTTAACAAGCCGATCCCGGGTTCGATGCGTGACCGGTAACACAGCATTGGTGGCCGGGGCTTTCAATTGTGCTGCAATGCAGCGATGGCAGTGCTCAAGGACCTGGGCAAGATTTGACTTCTCCCGCCTAGGCGACTCTGGTATTCTCCGCCGTAGATGCCCTCCACTCACGAACTTAAGCGGGGTATTCGCTTCGGCGACCTCCTCCTTTTCTACGTGGTGAGCGGATTGAGCGTGCGCTGGGCCGCGACTGCGGCGGCGGCCGGGCCAAGCATTTTGGTGATCTGGATTGCGGCGCTGGTCTGCTTCTTCATTCCTCTTGCCGCCTGCGTGATGGAGCTTTCGTCGCGCCACCCGGATGAGGGCGGCATCTACGTCTGGACGCGCGAGGCGTTTGGCGATTCTTCGGCGTTCATCGCTGCCTGGACATACTGGACGAGCAACCTGCCCTACTTTGCAGGCGTACTCTACTTTGGCGCGGCGTCAACGCTGTTTGCCTTTGGAGCGCATGGGTTGGCGCTGCGGGCCAGCCCGCTCTACTACGTCGCGTTTGCCGTAATCTGGCTGGCAATCATCACGCTGCTCAACATCCGCGGCGTGAATGCAGGCAAATGGTTGAACAACGTGAGCGCCCTGGGCAGTCTGTTGCCGCTTTCTGTGCTGGTGGTGCTGGCCACGGTGTCGTATCTGCGCTTCGGATCGGCGACGCACTTCACGGCATCGAACCTGATGCCGCACTGGACGATGCGGAATGCAGTCTTCTGGTCGAGCGTGTTTTTTGCCTTCAGCGGCGTAGAAGCGGGCTCGGCGATGGGCGGCGAGATCCAGAATCCGCGGCGCGTGATTCCTTTGGCTATTCTGCTGGGCGGCAGCATTCTTGCCATTGGCTACATTGCAGGAACGACGGCGCTGCTGGTGACGCTTCCGAGCGAGGCGGTGGGCGGGCCGGACGGTTTTGTCAACGGCATCCGCATGCTGACGACGCACCTTGGAATGGAGTGGCTGCTGGCGCCGCTTGCACTCTTCGTGGGCCTGAATGCCGTGGGCGGAGCGGCGGCGTATCTATCGTCCACGTCACGCCTGCCGTTTGTCGCGGGGATTGATCACTATCTGCCGTCGGCCTTTGGCCGCATCCATCCGCGCTACCGCACGCCGTGGGTGTCGATCGCCGCTTATGGACTGGCCGGCATTGGCGCGGCGCTATTGAGCCAGGCCGGCACCAGCGTGCGCGGCGCCTATGACGTGCTGGTCAGCATGGGCGTCATCTCCTACTTTCTTCCCTACCTGTTTCTTTTTGCCGCTATGATCCGTTTGCAAGGCGAGCCAGCGGGACCGGAGGTTCGGCGCGTGCCCGGTGGAAGGCTGGTGGCCATCGCGCTTGCCTCCATCGGGCTCGTCAGCACACTGCTGACGATCATCCTTTCGACGATTCCGCCGGAGGACGAAGTGAATAAGCCCCTGGCCGTGCTGAAGGTCGTGGGGGGATGCGCGCTGCTTGTTGGCGCGGGCATCGCGGTGTTTCTCGTCGAGAAGCGCAGGGCGCGGCGTCAGCGTGGCAGATGAAGGCCAGGTCAATCACGCAGTCTCACGCTTGCTGGATGGGTGCGATCCTGTTGGGTTTGGTCGCGCCGTTCATGCTGTGGCTTCTTCTCCGGCGATAAAGACGCGCGGGCGCGCGGGCGATGCAATGAAGTAGGCGAGCTCGCGATAATCGGTGAACTCGTGAATCAGGAAGTCCGCCTGCTTGCCGGTTTCCAGCGAGCCGACGCGGGCGCCCAGTTCCAGGCTGTGCGCGGCGTTGATGGTGGCGGCGTTAAGCGCTTCGGCGGGCGACAGACCCATCTTGAGACAGGCCAGCGACATGATGAACGGCATCGATGTGATGGGCGACGAGCCGGGGTTGAAGTCCGTGGCGAGCACAATTGCGAGTTCGCGCTGGATCATGGCTCGCGCGGGCGGGTAGTCGCTGCGATTCAACGAAAAGACCGAGCCCGGCAGCAGCACGGGCTGTACTTTGCCGGCGCACAGCCTGATGAGGGTCTGATCCGTGACCGCTTCAAGGTGGTCGGCCGTGACCGCAGCCAGAGAGGCTGCCAGCGCCGCCCCCGTCCCTGGCTGGAACTGTTCAGCGTGCAGGCGCAGCTTCATGCCGTGGTTCTGAGCCGCGATCAAGACGGTGCGCGTTTCTTCCAGGGTGAAGGCGTGCTCGTCGCAGAAAGCGTCGCAGTAGCGCGCCAGACGGGCGGCGGCGACTTCCGGGATCAGCTGTTCTGCAATCCAGCGCACATACTCGTCGCGCCGGCCGGCATATTCCGGCGGAATGGTGTGCGCGGCAAGCAGCGTGGGCACAATGGTGCACGGTCCTTCTTCATTGAGGCGGGCGAGGACACGGAGGATGCGCAGTTCGGTATCGCGATCGAGGCCGTAGCCTGACTTGGCTTCAATGGTTGTGGTGCCGGTGCGCAGCATCCAGTTGCGGTGGCGGCGCGCGATGCTGAGCAACTCGTCCTCGCCGGCTCTGCGGGTGAGCTGCATGGTGCGCAGAATGCCTCCGCCGGCAGCGGCAATCTGCTGATATGTGGCCCCGGCAATGCGCTGCTCGAACTCGGCGGCGCGGTTGCCCGCAAAGACCAGGTGCGTGTGCGCGTCGACAAATCCGGGAGTGATGCAGCATCCGCCTGCGTCAATCACCGTGGACACAGGCGGAATCTGCGGGCGGAGGTCAGCGTAGGTTCCCACCGCGGCCACACGGCCGTCTTCAATGAGCATCGCGGCGTCCTGAATCAGGCCGGTCTCGCGCAACTCGCTTCCGACGCGGGGACTCGCCGGGCCCGCCAATGTAACCAACTGCCCGATATTGAGGACCGCAAGGGTTTCGGACATGATCAGCTCTCTGCCATCGGAATGTGGATGCCGCGTTCGCGCGCCGTCTGGCGGGCCAGGGGGTAGCCCGCATCGGCATGGCGGGCGACGCCGAGGCCGGGATCATTATTCAACACGCGGGCGATGCGGCGCGCGGCATCTTCAGTACCGTCGGCCACGGTTACCTGACCGGCATGCAGCGAGTATCCCATGCCGACGCCGCCGCCATGGTGGAAGCTGACCCACGTGGCTCCCGATGCGGTGTTGAGCAGCGCGTTCAGAATGGGCCAGTCGGCCACGGCATCGGAGCCGTCGAGCATTTTCTCCGTCTCGCGGTAGGGACTGGCGACCGAGCCGGTGTCAAGATGATCGCGCCCCATTGCGATGGGAGCGGAGAGTTCGCCCTTGCGGACGAGGTGATTGATGGCCTCGCCCATGCGGGCGCGCTCGCCGTAGCCCAGCCAGCAGATGCGGGCAGGCAGGCCCTGGAAGGCGAAGCGGCCGCGCGCGAGGCTGAGCCAGCGGGTGAGGATTTCGTTGTCCGGGAAAAGCTCCAGCGCGAGCTTGTCGGTGCGGTCGATGTCGCGCGGGTCGCCGGAGAGCGCCACCCAGCGGAAGGGGCCCTGGCCGGTGCAGAAGAGCGGACGAATATATTCGGGAACAAAGCCGGGAATGAGGAAGGCGTCTGCGCAACCGGCGTCAAAGGCGAAACGACGGATGTTGTTGCCGTAGTCGAAGGTGACCGCGCCGGCGCGCTGCAAGGCGAGCATGGCGTTGACGTGGACGACCATGGACGCGGTGGAGCGGCGCACGTATTCCTGGGGATCGCGCCGGCGCAGTTCGGCAGCCTGCGCGAGCGTGAGCCCCTGCGGGATGTAGCCGTTGAGCGGATCGTGGGCGCTGGTCTGGTCCGTGACAACGTCCACGTGGATACCGCGGCGCACAATCTCCGGCAGCACGTCGGCGCAGTTGCCGACCAGGCCGACAGAGAGCGCGCGGCCTTCGCGGCGGGCGGATTCGCAGAGAGCGAGGGCTTCGTCGAGATCCTCGGTGACCGTGTCGCAGTAGCGCGTGTCAACGCGGCGCTGGATGCGGGTGCGGTCCACGTCCATGGCGAGGATGACGCCGCCGTTCAACGTGACCGAGAGCGGCTGCGCGCCACCCATGCCGCCCATTCCGCCGGTGACGACGAGCTTGCCCTGAAGCGATCCGGGCTGGCCCGATTGGGCGAAGTGCTGCTGGGCAAGCGCGGCAAAGGTCTGGAAGGTGCCTTGCAGAATGCCCTGCGTGCCGATGTAGATCCAGCTTCCGGCGGTCATCTGGCCGTACATCATCAGGCCCTTGCGGTCGAGCTCGTGGAAATGCTCCCAGTTGGCCCATTTGCCCACGAGGTTGGAATTGGCAATGATGACGCGCGGGGCCATGTCGTGCGTGGGAAAAACGGCGACCGGTTTGCCGGACTGGACAAGCAACGTTTCCTCGTTGCCCAGCTGTTCCAGTTCGCGGACGATGGCGTGGAAGCAGTCCCAGTTGCGCGCGGCCTTGCCGATGCCGCCATAGACGACGAGATCGGCGGGGCGCTCGGCCACTTCAGGATCGAGGTTGTTCATCAGGCAGCGCAGGGCCGCCTCCTGCTGCCAGCCTTTGCAACGCAGGCTGCTGCCGCGCGGGGCGCGGATGATGGGAGCTGCTGCGGTGGTGGTCATTGTCCCTCCTGACGGGCGAGGCGACGTATCCCAATCCCCAAAAGTCGCTATTCAGGATAGTACCCGCGAATACCTGCCTGATTAAGCCATAATCACAGGCCATTTCATGCCACAAAAATTGAATCCTCTTTGATTCGGGTTTTTGAGGGCCGATTCCACGGAGAAAACCCCGGAACCTGAGAGAGTCCATCGCGGCATCGAGCCGCTCATCGTTTATCCTTCTTCGCGTGCCGAACACTTTAGTTGAATGCGTTCCCAATTTCTCAGAGGGCCGCGACGCAGGCAAGGTCGATGCGATCGTTGAAGCCATGAAGATTCCCGGCGTGTATCTCCTGGACCGGGAGATGGACTCCGACCACAACCGCTGCGTGATTACGCTGGTGGGCGACCGCGAAGCCATTCAGGAAGCGGCGATTCGCGGCGTGGGCAAGGCGGCGGAGCTGATAGACCTGACCCAGCACCAGGGCGCGCACCCGCGCATGGGTGCAGCCGATGTGATTCCCTTCATTCCGATTGACGGCGTGACGCTGGAAGACTGCGTCGCCATGGCCCGGCACGTGGGAGCCGAGATCGCGAAGCGCTTCGAGATTCCGGTCTATCTTTACGAGGCAGCCGCGACGACGCCGGAACGGCAGAACCTGGAGAACGTCCGCCGGGGGCAGTTTGAGGGGATTCGCGACGAGATTGCGACAAGCCCCGCGCGAAGGCCTGACTTTGGCGAGCCGCGCGTGCATCCGACGGCCGGAGCGACGGTGGTGGGCGCGCGCAAGGCCTTGATCGCGTACAACGTGTTCCTGAATACGGCTGATGTGGACATCGCGAAGAAGATTGCCAAGGCCGTGCGCTATTCCTCGGGCGGGCTGCGCTTTGTGAAGGGCGCGGGGTTCCTGGTGCGTGGCATGGCGCAGGTCTCAATGAACCTGACCGACTTCGAGCAGACGCCGATTCATCGCGTATTTGAATTCGTGAAGCGGGAAGCGGCGCGCTACGGCGCTGTTCCGGTTTCGAGCGAGATCGTCGGGCTGATTCCCAAGCTGGCGCTGGAGCAGGCCGCAGAGTGGTTCCTGCAGGTGGAGAACTTCGACTCCTCGCTCATCCTGGAGAATCGCCTGGCCGCGGTGATGAGCGGCAAGATGGCGGTGGGCGGCCTGCGCGCCGGGGTCGAACCGTTTATTGAGCAACTGGCTGCGCCGACCGCGACTCCCGGAGGCGGCAGCGCAGCCGCAGCCAGTGGCGCAATGGCAGCGGGGCTGGCGGGAATGGTTGCGTCCATGTCGCGCGGCAAGAAGGCGTATGCGCAGTTCGAGAGCCAGTTGAGCGAAGCCATCGCAAGGCTCGCGCGGCTTCGCGAGGAACTGAAGTCGGCCATCGACGCCGATGCCGAGTCGTACAACGTTGTGATGAAGGCTTATAAGTCCGCGAAGGAAGCTCCTGATGGCGGACAGGCGATCAATGCGGCGCTGCGGCATGCGACCAGCGTGCCTTTGGGCGTGGCTGAAGGAGCGGTGGAGGTTGCGCGGATTGCCGCCGGGCTCAGGGCAATCAGCAATCCGAACATGATCTCCGATCTGACGACGGCGATCGCGCTGGCAAAGGCGGCTCTGGAAGGCGCGCTGGCAAATGTGGCGATCAATCTCGACTCGATCAAGACGGAGCTGCCGGAAGACGAGGCCTTTGTGAACGAGACGCGGAAGCGTGCAGACGAACTGAGAGCGAAGGGCTGATGGAACGCGCGCGAATCATATAGCCTGCCAGCGCAGCCTGAGATAGAATCTGCCCTATCATGGTGCGACGTAATCATGGAGGCCTCGGGAAGCGATTGTTTTTCGGGGTTTTCGGAGTTGCGCTCCTCTTCGTTCTCTGGCACAACGAGCGATTCATTCTCGATGCGCGCTCGCCGGCGTGGACGTTCTTCAATCCGATCCGCTGGCAACTCATACCGCACGGAGTTGGCGGCGCAATAGCGCTCATTCTCGGAGCGCTGCAGTTTTCGACGAGGCTGCGGAGCCGCCACCCCCGGATTCATCGCAACTGCGGCAAGCTGTACATCATTGCGACGCTTATCCTCGCGCCCGACGCGGTCTGGATGGCGTTCATCGTCAGTCCATGGTTTCTGATCGTCTTCACCACGGTTCAGGCCGGCACATTGCTGCTGTTCACCCTGGCCGCCTATGCCTGCGTGCGGCGCCGCGACTTCGCGGCACATCGTGAGTGGATGGTGCGCAGCTACGGCATTCTGCTGATTTTCCTGGAAGGCCGTGTGTTGATGGCGATTCCTGCTCTGGCGCGCCGGGGCATGGACTCCGTCGTGCTTGTCAACTGGGGCTGTATGGTGGTTACGCTGGTCGCGGCCGAGTACTTCCTGCGCTGGCGGCAACTGTTCCCGCAGCGGGCATAGATGTTTGCGCGGGTAATCTCAGGCATCTTGATCTAAATTTCCCACGCCCAAAGACCTCCATTCGTTTCCCATAACCGCACTCCGCAATTATTCTTGCTGACAACAATCAAATTGGCTCCCATGAGGTGCTGAGTGCAGAAGGCAGGAAGTTTCCTGTTTGTTGTATTTGCAGTTTTGTTCTTCGCCGCAACGTCACAAGCGCAATCAACCGGCAGGGCCCAGCAGCAATCGGGTTTTGTCCGGCTGGACCGGGTCACCGCTTCCCGGGCAACCACCAATGGAATTGAGATCCGCTGCGGCACGGCCGTGATGCAGATAACGGCCCTGCGCGACGATGTGCTGCGCGTGCGCGTGGGACCGGCCGGGCAGCTGCCGGAAGATGCTTCGTGGGCCGTGCTGCCGGGCTCGCGCACTGCCTCAGCCGCTGTAACGCCGGAATCGACAGCCGCGGCTGTTGGCTTCAAGACAGCGAAGCTGCACGTCGCAGTCCAGAAAGACCCGCTGCAGTTGACTGTTACGGACATGCAGGGCCACGTGATTGCGGCGGAGATGCCCAGCCGCCCCATCGAGTATCACGGCGCGAGCTTCCGCGTGTACATGCAGTCGCCGGAGGACGAGCACTACTTTGGCCTGGGCGACAAGCCCGGCCCGCTCGACCGCCGCAATGAGGCCTTCACCGACTGGAATACGGATGCGTTCGGGTGGCAGGAGTCCAGCGATCCGATTTACAAGTCAATTCCCTACTTCATGACGTTTCGCAAGGGTCTTACGGCGGGGATTTTTCTGGACAATACCTGGCGCACGAGCTTCGACTTCAACAAGGAGTATCGCGACGGCTACTCGTTCGGCTCGGAAGGTGGGCCGCTGGATTTCTACATCCTGTACGGTCCCGCGCCGAAGCATGTGGTGGAAACGTGGGCGTGGCTCACGGGCAAGACGCCGATTCCGCCGCTCTGGTCGCTGGGCTTTCAGCAATCGCGGTACAGCTACTATCCCGAGGCGGAGGTTCGGCGCATTGCCAGCAGGCTGCGCAGCGAGCGGATTCCGGCGGACGTCATCTGGCTGGACATCGACTATCAGTTGAAGAATCGGCCCTTCACGGTTGACCCTGAACGCTTTCCGCATTTCGACCAGATGATCAAGGATTTGAAGGCTGAGCATCTGAAGACCATCCTCATTACCGACCTGCACATTGCCGACCTGCCCAATGCGGGCTACAAGCCGTATGACGAGGGCGCGGCCGGCGACCACTTCGTCAAGAATCCCGATGGCTCCACGTATGTGGGCGTGGTGTGGCCGGGCAAGGCGGTGTTTCCCGACTTTACGCAGCAGTCCTCGCGCGCGTGGTGGGGCACGCTCTACAAGGACTTTGTGGGCAAGGGGGTGGCGGGCTTCTGGAACGACATGAACGAGCCGGCCATCTTCGAGGTTACCTCAAAGACCATGCCCGACAATGTGCGGCACCGCATCGAGGAGCCGGGCTTTGCCACGCGCACGGCGAGCCACCTTGAAGTACACAACATCTTCGGCATGCAAAACAGCCGGGGAACTTACGAGGGACTGCTGAAGCTTGAGCCGAATACGCGGCCCTTTGTGATGACGCGCGCCAGCTTTGCGGGCGGACAACGCTACGCGGTGACTTGGACGGGCGACAACTCCAGCACGTGGAATCATCTGCGGCAGACAGTTCCGCAACTGCTGAACCTGGGGCTGAGCGGGTTTGCCATGGCTGGTGCTGATGTGGGCGGGTTTGCCGGTTCACCGCAGCCGGAGCTACTGACGCGCTGGCTTGAGGTGGCGGCCTTCCAGCCCATCGATCGCGACCACACGGCCAACGGCACTTACGCGCAAGAGCCGTGGGAAGACGGCACGGCGGAAGACCTGGCGCTGCGCCGACGCTACATCGAGGAACGCTATCGGCTGCTGCCCTATCTCTATACGACGGCTGAGGAGATGAGCCGGACGGGGCTTCCGATCAATCGGCCGCTGTTTGTGGAGTTCCCGCATGGCTCGGTGGACGGGCAGCCGCTTGACCTGAGCGACAGCGGGGCATTCCTGCTGGGCCCGGACCTGCTGGTGGCGCAGAGTCCGTATCCCGACGAGATGGACGACTATCAGGTCGCCCTGCCGCCGGTGGGATGGTACGACTACTGGACCGGGGCGCGCGTGGAGGGTGGCACAGGCAGAAAGGCAATCGACAACACGGATGTGCATCAGCCCGAGGTTCACATTCATCGCACGCTCGCCACGCTGCCGGTGTTTGTGCGCGCGGGAGCGATTGTGCCGGAGCAGCCGCTCGTCGAAAGCACGGACGAGACGCCGCGGGGTCCGCTGACATTGCGCGTCTATCCCCCGATGGCCGCTGGCGGGGACTGCGCAGGAAGCCTGTATCTGGACGATGGCGTGAGCTACAACTTCAGAAAAGGCGAGTTCCTTCGCATGGGCTTCACATGCCATTTGACAGCCCAGGGGCTCAACGTGACGGTGAAGCCGCACGAGGGCAGCTTTGCGCCGTGGTGGACGGCACTTTCCGTGGAAGTCTACGGGGCCGCCAAAGCGGCGTCGGGCGCCACCGTGTCCGTGCTGGATGCCACCGGCGCGGAGCGTGTCTCCACGGGCTTTGACGTGGAGCATCACCGCATCACGGCCGTGGTCCCCGACAACGGCAAGGGAGTGGAACTGCACCTGGCTTACTGAAAGCGGATTCAACGCTGACACTCAACGAGCTGGCTGCCCGCCCGGGCGGCCAGCTTTTTGCAGGCAAAGGAAGGGCTGTGTTTGCCGGCTGCTGTCCAAATCAAAAAGTTGCATGGAGGACGTCTGCCAAGCTGATACCCTAGAAGCATGAAATTCGGGGTTATCGTCTTCCCGGGGTCCAACTGCGACCACGATACCTACAATGTGATTGCGGAGATTGCGCATCAGCCGGTCACCTTCCTCTGGCATGACTCGGAGGATCTGGCCGGAGTGGACGCGATTCTAGTGCCGGGCGGGTTTGCCTATGGCGACTACCTTCGCACCGGAGCGATTGCACACTTTTCGCCGGTCATGCAAGCGGTGAAGCGGTTTGCGGACGGCGGGGGACTGGTGCTGGGCATCTGCAACGGATTCCAGATTCTCACCGAGTCGGGGCTGCTGCCCGGAGCGTTGCTGCGCAACGCAGGGCTGAAGTACATCTGCAAGCAGGTGCATGTGCGGGTAGAGACAACGAACAGCCCGTTCACAAGCCAGTTCCGCAAAGGCGATGCGCTGCAGATTCCCATCGGGCACATGGAGGGCAATTACTTTTGCACCGCGGAGGAACTGCGGCGGCTTGAGGCCGAGGACCGCGTCGCGTTCCGCTACTCGACGCCCGACGGAGAGATTACCGCGGAGGCGAATCCGAACGGATCGCTGGGCAACATTGCCGGAATTCTGAGCGAGAAGCGGAACGTGCTTGGCATGATGCCTCACCCTGACCGGTCGAGCGAAAAGCTGCTGGGGTCGGCGGACGGCTGGAAGATTTTTGCCTCGATGATTGAGGCGTTGGCGGCGCGCTGAAGTTAGCTGCTGGACGAGCGGGAAATCGGAGCCGCATGATCGACATTCATACACACCTGGTCTACGGCGTGGACGACGGCTCGCCTGATCTTGAGACTTCCCTGCTGATGGCGCAGGAGGCGGCGAGCGAAGGCGTCACCCATATCGTCTGCACACCGCACGCCAGCGACGATTTTCCCTATCAGCCCGAAGTGGTCGAAGAGCGGATCGGCGAGCTGCGCAAGCTGTTGCGGGGCACGGTGGAGCTGAGCCAGGGTTGCGACTTTCACATGAACGCGGCCAACATTCTGGATGCCCTGGCGAATCCGCTGCGCTACTCGATCAACGGCAAAGGCTACCTGCTGATCGAGTTCCCGGACATGACGATACCACCGCAACTGTCCGAAGCCATGCGCTTGCTGCAGGGTGCAGGGTACAGGCTGATCATCACCCATCCGGAACGGAATCCCGTGCTGCAGCGAAAGCCGGAAATGCTGGCGCGATGGATGCAGGAGGGCTGCCTTGTGCAGGTGACTTCCTCGTCGTTATACGGGCGCTTTGGCCCGGTGGCGGAGGCTTTTGCCAATGCGCTGCTTGAGCGCGACTGGGTTCATTTCCTGGCCAGCGACGGGCATCATCCGGTTTGGCGTCCGATGCGGCTGAAGCGAGGCTATGACTATGTGGCCGAACGGTTCGGAGCGCAGACCGCCGAGCGGCTGTATGTGAGCAATCCGCGGGCGGCGGTGGAGGGCGCGGCCTGGCCGCCACAGCCTGAGGCCGCTGGCCTGCTGAACAACGTGCCGCTCACGTTCGATGCGAAAGGCAGGAAGCGCACCAGCAAGAGCAGCGAATCGCAGGGCTTCTGGAGCCGGCTGTTTTCGCGCTGACAGGCCCTAAAGGCCCAGACCGCCATCCACCGCAAGTATCTGACCCGTGACAAAGGCGGGACCGGCCGCGAAAAAGAGCACTGCCTCAGCGACCTCTGCCGCGGTTCCGTTGCGCCCAATGGGCGTGCGCGCGGCAAAGCGCGCGGCTTCGTCGCCTGCATCGCCATCCATTTCAATCCAACCGGGCGCCACGCAGTTCACGCTGACCTCGGGGGCGAACGCCTTGGCCATGGCCTGCGTAAGCATGTGCAGAGCGGCCTTGGAGGCGCAGTAATGGGCGTGGCCGGCCCAGGCGTTGATGCCGCCGAGCGAACCGATGTTGATGATGCGGCCATGCGCAGCGCGCAGATGAGGGATTGCCTCCCGCGCCAGGAGGAATGGCCCGCGCGCGTTGGTCTCAAAGACGGCGTCCCATTGTTCCAGCGTGATGCGGTCAAGGGGAGCGGCGTCAAAGACGGCGGCGTTGTTGATGAGCAGATCGAGATGGCCATGAAACGCCGCCGCGGCCTCAACAGCCGCGCGAACCGAAGCCTCGGAACGAACATCGCACGGTACGGCCTGGGCGCGACGGCCCAGATCCCGGATTGCCTGTGTGGTTTGAACAGCCTCAGCAGAGGAGTTCCGGAAGGTGATGGTGACGTCCGCGCCTGCCTGCGCGAGGGAAAGAGCGATTTGCCGGCCGATGCGCCGGGCGCCCCCGGTGACCAGCGCCGATTTGCCATGCAGGGTCAGTGTTGTCACTCCCATGCTGTTTGCGGGTCCGGCGAAGCGCGCTACTGCGGTTGGGGCTGGCTGGTTGCCGGCTTGTCGCCGGTCTGGCTGGCAGCCCCGGCTGGCTTGTCGCTGCTCGTGGCCTTGGAACCGTTCGCGGAGTCGTTGGCAGGATTCTTCGCGGCTCCATCCTTGCCGGCGTCGGCGGTCTGGTCGTGATGTTGATAGATGGAATACTGCTGGCCGGGGCGCTTGAGCTTGATCTCAATCGCCATCTCGGCCTTGTTGATCTCGTAATCCTGCCCGTAGGTCTGGTAGCCCTTGGCAATCACCTGCAGCAAAACCTTGGAACCGGTTGGCAGCACGTCGATCACGGTCTTGCCGTCCTCGTTGGTCTTCAGTTCCATGTTGCCCTTGTCGCCCACCAGATGGAAGATGACCGAGGCGTTCTCTATGGGGTCGCCGTCATCGTTGCGGAGGATGGTGACTTCAATCCGCGAGGTGGCTGGCGGAGCCTTGTACTTGCGCCCGCGATGGCTGGAGGTCTGCGCGAACACGGCGAGGGTTGCGGTTAGCCCGAGGAGGGCTGCAAGCACGGCAAAACGGGGAATGCGACGGCACCACATGGCATTTATTGTACCCGCTGGCGTGCGCGACAGGCGAGAGGAGAAATCGCGGCTCGGGGAGGCCCGGGGGCGGCGGGCAGCCAGGGGAGGGCCTATCGCTTTCTCTTTGCAGAGATTTCCGGCAAAAGTGGCGGAACAGGTAAACTGAGAAAGAGGTCGCTATGCCAGATATTCAACGCAGGAAGACGGGGACGGTCAAAATCGGGCAAGTTCGTGTGGGCTGGGAGGTTCCGGTCGTCGTACAGTCGATGACCAACACCGACACGGCGGACGTGGCCGGCACGATTGAACAGGTGGCGGCGCTGGCTCTGGCAGGCTCTGAGATTGTCCGCGTCACGGTGAACAACGAGGACGCCGCGGCGGCCGTTCCGCATATTGTGGAGGGTCTGGACAAGCGCGGCATCCGCGTGCCGATTGTGGGCGACTTTCACTACAACGGCCATCTGCTGCTCAAGAAGTTTCCGGCGGCGGCAAAGGCCCTGGCCAAGTACCGCATCAATCCCGGCAACGTGTCGATCGGGCGCAAGGACGACGACAACTTCCGCACCATGGTGGAGTGCGCGGTGGAGAACCAGAAGCCGGTGCGCATCGGCGTGAACTGGGGCTCGCTGGACCAGGCTCTGCTGACACGGATGATGGACGAGAACAGCCGCCTGGCCGATCCGCTGCCGGCACGCGACGTGATGATGGAAGCGATGGTAGTGAGCGCGCTGGAGTCGGCCAGGGCCGCTGAGCATTACGGACTGGGCCACGACATGATCATCCTCTCGGCCAAGGTGAGCGGTGTGCGCGACCTGATCGACGTCTACACCAACCTGGCCGCGCGCTGCGACTACCCACTGCACCTGGGACTGACGGAAGCGGGCATGGGCTCGAAGGGACTGATCGCCTCCACGGCTGGTCTGGCACCGCTGCTGCTGGCAGGCATTGGCGACACCATCCGCGTGAGCCTGACACCCAAGCCGGGCGGCGACCGCACGGAAGAGGTGCTGGCTGCGCAGCAGATTCTGCAGTCGCTTTCCATCCGCAGCTTTATGCCCCAGGTGACGAGCTGCCCCGGATGCGGCCGCACGACGAGCACGTACTTCCAGGAACTGGCCGAACAGATTCAGAGCTATCTGCGGACGTCCATGCCAGAGTGGCGCAGGAAGTATCCCGGCGTGGAAGAGCTGAAGCTGGCGGTGATGGGCTGCGTGGTGAACGGTCCCGGCGAGTCAAAGCACGCCAACCTGGGCATCAGCCTGCCGGGCACATTCGAGGAGCCCAAGGCCCCGGTCTATGTGGACGGCAAGCTGTATACCACGCTGCGCGGCGACACGATTGTGGCGGAGTTCAAGCAGATTCTGGACAACTACGTGGAGAGCCACTACGGCCAGGGCGCGAAGAGCGGCGAGCTTTTGGAAGCACGGTAAGCGGGCTTCTTCAGGCAGCGCTGCCGTGACTTCCCTTCCCGCGCCAGGCTGAATTAGTCTCAAGTCCATCTTCAGGAAAGACTCCTTGATGCGTTGGCCGGCGAACATGGCGCTCCTTGGGATTCTTGCGGCTGCTCTGCCCGGCTGGGCCGGCGGCAAGCCCAAGCCGTGCGTCTCCGCCGGCCAGGCCACGAAGATGGTGAACAAGGACGTCTGCGTCACGGCGCACATCTAAAACGTGGTGGAGCTGCCCGACGGCACGCGCTACCTGGACGTCTGCTCGCCGGACACACCGGATGCCGAGTGCCGGTTCACGATCATCAACCCATGGGAAGACCGCGAAGACGTGGGCGACCTGCGCAAGTTCCGCGACATGGATGTGCATGTGCGGGGCATCATCAGGCCGATGCACGGGCGCGCGGGACTGGTGCTGAACCATGTGCGGCAGTTCTACGGCGGGCCGCCGAAGTTCGCGCCCAATCCCAGGCTGCTGCACGGGTTTGCAGGCGAACAGGAACGCCCGCCCGTAAGCGATCCGAACCTGCGCAGCTCCGGCGGGCATCGCAGCTTTATGAGCGCGCGCCAGCAGGAGCCGCTGGCCCAAAAGCCTGCGAAGTAGCTACCATTCGGAGCCTGCGTTGCGGCGCAGCTCGGCGAGAGAATAGCGTGTGCCGCGCCAGTCCACGCCGTTGCGGAGCAATGCCAGGACCATGGATCGCACGAAGGCAAAGGTCACAAGCGCCGCAGCGGGCGCGAAGAAGACCGCCATCCAGGGCGAGACCTGCGTGACCCGGCGGTTGGCGACATACACCAGGGCAATTCCAAGATAAGTGACCAGTCCCGCCACCAAGGACCAGCCGCCTGCAACCATTGCCAAGAGCGGCCAGACGGCCTGCACGGCAATGGCGAGGGCGGCCGCCAGCGTAAGGCCGATGCGGAAGCGGTAGATGGCAAAGCCATTCTTTTCCACCAGCCGCACCACGGCGAGCGGACCGTTGATCCAGCGGATGCGCACGAGGCCTGCTCCGATGGCCACACGCTGCTGAAAGCCACCGCGCTTGACGCGCCAGCCCAGGCGCAGGTCGTCGAGTACCTCCATGCGCAGGGCCTCGAAGCCACCCATCTGCGTGTAGACTTCGCGGCGGATGAGGTTGAAGCCGCCGACACCGATGAAGTCCCTGGCGCGCGGGTCGGCAACCTTCCAGAGGCGCACCGTCCACTGCGCCAGCACCTGCATGGCGGCCAGCATGGCGCGCTCGCCGGTTGTCCTGAGGATGAGCGAAGGCACCAGCACCAGATGATCGGCGTGGGTTGCGAGCGCCTCGCGCAGGGCGAGTTCGAGCGCATGGGGGTGGAACAGGACGTCTCCGTCAGTAAACAGAAGCCAGGGCGAGGTGGCCTGTTGCGCTGCGAGGGCCATGGCATGCGGCTTGCCCAGCCAGCCCGCGGGCAATTCGCGAACATGCAGCACCTTGAGGGTGTGCGGGCATCCGCCTGCGGCTGTTTCCGCGGCAATCGCATCCATGCGCTCGCCGGTGCGGTCGGAGGAGCGGTCGTCGACGGCGATAATCTGAAGCCGCGGCCCGGTGGAGGCCAGCAGCGAACGCAGGGTGGCCTCGATTGCGGCGTCCTCATTGCGCGCAGGTACGATCACGGTGATGTGCGGTCCGTCGCCTGGCGGCAAAGGGGGCAGAGAGGCATCGCTGCGCGCGAGGTCCGGGAGGCGCGCCAGGCCAGGCAGCGAGGTTACGGCCTGCCAGAGCCAGCCCAACGCAACCAGCCAACTGACGAAAGAGACAACATGAGCCGCCGCGCCTGCCGGAACCATAAAGCCAGTATGACGGAAAGAGCAGCCGGGGGGGGACTGGCTCTGACTCAGCCAGTTTGCCGGCATCAAAAACCCGGTTCCGGAGCCTCTTCAAGCGGCGGTGCGAAGCGCGCGCCGGCCCAGAGTATGACGCAGGAGACCACCAGCGCAATGAGCGTTGCGCCCAGGCCGAGGCGCAGGCTTTTCTCGCGGTCGGAGATGGCGCCGATAATCTGCGGCGAGAAGGAGTCGCCGAAGAAGTGGATGCAGAAGAGGTTGAGCGAGACAGCCGTTGCGCGCACGGGCGCGGAGACTGAGTTGACGATGGCGGCGTTGAGCGGTCCGGTGTTGAGGAAGAGGAAGAACTCGGCGGCAAAGAGCGTAGGCAGTTCCCAGGAGCGTGGACCGAAAAAGACCAGCGCTCCGCAGGGCAGCGTGAGAAAGACGCTCCAGAACGAGATGAGATAGAGCGCGCGGTGATTGGTGCGGAGCCAGCGCTGCGCCAGCCAGCCGCCCACCAGTGTTCCCGCAATGCCGTCAATCACGGTGATGGCGCCGACG
>JAGWRX010000050.1 GCA_028876395.1 Acidobacteriota bacterium | reverse complement strand
TCTGTGGTCTCAGAATTGAAGTTCGGACTTGCAACGGGAACCACCGGGTCGAGCGCGGTCATGACGCCGCATCCGTCCACATGCCCCTGCACCACGTGCCCTCCGAGCGGACTGCCTGCCGCTGTCGGGAATTCGAGATTGACCTTAGCGCCCGCATTCAAGGACCCGAGGGATGTCTTGTTGAGCGTTTCCTGTGCAAGGTCCGCGTAGAAGCAAGTGGGGTTCACGTCCAGCGCCGTCAGGCACACGCCAGAGACCCCCAGCGAATCGCCTTCGCGCAGCCGCCCCGCAATGCCCGGCGCATCCACCGCAATCCGCCGCACGCCCCCGCGATCGGTCAGTCCGATCAGCGTTCCAGTCTGCTCAATAATGCCGGTAAACATGCTTTGATTCTACGAGACAAGCCGGTGCAGGCGCTTCTTGGCGGCGTCCTGCCTACTCGCTGATGGCGGCTTCTTCGGGTGCAACCTGAAGCGCCCCATCGGGTCCTGTCAGCTTCATGTAGAGTGAGAGCAGCTTAAGCCGCCACCGCAAGATCATCCCAAAAGCCAGGACGAAAAACAGCCCGCCCGTCTGCTCCAGCGTCAGATAGCGGTCAAAGTATCCGCGCGCAAAATAGCGCAAGGCAGCCAGCACAATCACCACCGCAAAAAACGCGCTCGACCGCTTCATCATGATCACGTCGCCCTCGCGCCGCAGGCTCGAAGTGAGCAGCAGGGGATATGCCAGCACGACTGCGCCAATCGCAAATGCAGCCAGCGCCCACGTCAGCGGAACGCGAAACATCGGCATCACAAACATTGAGAAGCCCGTGGCCATCCCCACCGGCGGCATGACGAGCTTCTTCACCGTCACTGCCGAGCGGCCCTCACGCACGCGCCACGCCAGCACGCCGCACAAACCCACCAGCGACACAACGGCCGTGACGGCAGGAGACACAACCATCTTCCCTACCTCTTCTCTTCAAATGCCAAACGACGGGGTCAGCCGCTCTGCTTCTATTAGACGCCAAAATCGGTCCGTGCGCATCAAGCCGCGGGCCATGAATCGCGCAGCAGCGAACACAACCCCAGGTCGTTGCCATACCGTTCCACTTCCATCGACCCCAACTGCACAAAATGCGGCATCCCGCGAAACGCCGGTACCGCATCCGACCCCATAATCTGCGGTGCAACAAAGAGATGCACGCGGTCCACCAGATTCGCAGCCAGCAGCGCGGTGTTCAGCCGCGTTCCCGTCTCAGTCAACATGGAGAGGATTCCTTCTGCACCCAGCTTCTCCAGCACGCGGTCCAGCGGCACGCGGCCACCGTCGGCCTGCAATACTTCCACGCGCACACCCCGCGCGCGGAGAGCCTCGGCACGTGTCTCGTCTTTTGACACGGTGAAGATGACCACATCGTTCTGCGCGCCGCGTACCATCTTCGAGTCCAGCGGCATGCGCAGCGCCGAGTCCAGCACCACGCGAAGCAGAGGCCGCCGACGGCGCAGGCCGCTCCGGTCCGTCAGCATCGGGTCGTCGGCCAGCACCGTGTCCACGCCGGTCAGCGCGGCGTCGGCCTGCCAGCGCAGTGTCTGTACTGCCGCCCGTGCGGCCTCGCAGGTGATCCAGTAGGGCTCGCGCGCGATATGATGTCTAGCCGGTGGCGCAATCCGTCCGTCCAGTGTCATCGCGACTTTCATCAGAACAAATGGCCGCTTGTGTTGGGCCCAGCGCGCAAAGCCTTCATTCAGCCGCCGCGCCTCATCTTCACAGACGCCAACGCTCGTCTCTACCCCTGCCGTACGCAGCCGTTCGAGCCCGTGCCCGGCCACCTGTGGATTCGGGTCAATCGTCGCCGCCACCACTCGACCAAGGCCAGCTGCGATCAACGCTTCCGTGCACGGCCCGGTGCGGCCCGTGTGATTGCAGGGCTCCAGCGTCACGTAGGCCGTTCCGCCCTTCAGCCGATCCTCTTTCTGGTTCGTGTTGGCATGTTGCTGCGCCTCGCGCAAGGCCACGATCTCGGCATGGTCGCGCAGGTCATACTCATGCCATCCCTCGCCCACAACCTGCCCGGAGCGGTCCAGAATTACGCACCCGACCGCAGGATTGGGCGATGCAACCCCAATGCCGCGCCGCGCCAGCTCGAGCGCGCGTTGCATCCATTGCCTGTCCTGTTCGTGTTTCTCCACGTGCGATTCCATTCAGATGTTGCAGCAGTCAGCCAACCAGCGCATCCACAAACGCCCCGGCGTCAAACTCCAGCAGGTCTTCCATCTTTTCGCCCACGCCCACATAGCGCACCGGCAGGCTCAACTCGCGCGCAATCGCCACGGCAATGCCGCCCTTCGCGGTCCCATCCAGCTTCGTGATCACAATGCCGGTCACTCCGGCCGC
>JAGWRX010000049.1 GCA_028876395.1 Acidobacteriota bacterium | reverse complement strand
GTTTTCCACAAAAAGTTTGCAGATAATTTCGCCGCGCACTACGACAAGCCTTCGCCTGCCGGTCACTGCGGCGCTCTTGGCTCCTGTCTTCCGCGCGGCGGCCCGCGATGGCGCCTCCCGTTCGGCGGTCAGTCTGCGCCGATGCGCTGAGTGGCCCACCATCCCCGGCGGCAGTTAAACTTCCCTCGCAAGACAAGCCAGGGGAGAACTCATGCTCAACCGCCGCGCCTTCCTCAAAACCGGTGCCGCCGTCATTCCCATGACCGCCGCGCTCAATGCTCTCGACCCCGCCTCAACGCTCTCCGCTGAAGAAGTTGCAGTCGCTGCCGTCAGAGAACACGCACCCACGCTCGTCCCTCCGCCTCCGCGCATGACGCCCATTGACCCGGCCACCGAGCCCTGGCAGCAAAGAGTCCGCCGCGTCGGACAGAGCAACATGACGGAGCACGACCCCGCCGTAATGAACATCGAAGAGTGGGCCGACTACTGGCACTCCGCCCGGGCGGATATTGTCTTCATCAGCGTCACCGGCATCCTCGCCTTCTACCCATCCAAGGTGAAATTCCATCGCCACGGAAAATTCCTCAATGGCCGCGACTTCTTCGGCGAGTGCGTGGCCGCGGCAAGAAAACGCAACATGCGGGTCGTCGCGCGCATGAGCCCCGACCTCAACTGGCCCGACGCCCTCGCTGCCCACCCGGAGTGGGCCATGCGCAAAAAAGACGGCTCCGTGCAACTCAGCGAACAGGACCCCCACCTTTTCAAAACCTGCATGTTCTCCACTTACATGGACGACTATGTTCCCGCCATCATGCGGGAGGTCAATTCGCTCTACGACGTGGACTGTTTCTACACCAACGGCTGGCCACCTATCGGCAGCCTTCCCGACTGCCACTGCGCGATCTGCAGCAAACTGCCTGCCTCCGGCACTCCCGCGTACTGGAGCGCCTTCAACGACCGCGTCTTCACGCTCTGGCAAAAGTACGACGCCATCGCCAAAGAGAAGAAGCCTGACAGCTTCTTCTTCGCCAATCTCGGCGGCAACGTCCGCTGCGGTCCCAATCTTGACCGCCTCGGCAAGCTCGCCGCCTGGTTCCAGGCCGACAACCAGGGGCGCACCTACGCCGACCCGGCCGTCTGGGGATGCAGTCTCCAGGGCCGCGTCTGCAACGCTGTGCTGGACGGCAAGTTTGCCGCCAACGTCACCGCCGCGTACTCCACCGGCGCGATCACATGGCGCAACGGCTCCAAGAATCCCGCTGAAGCCAGAATGTGGTTGAACGAAACCCTCGCGAGCGGCATGACGCCCTACTATCACTTCATCGGCTCGGAGGATGGGCTTGGCGAGGATCGTCGCTGGCAGAAGGTCGGCGCCGATTACTTCCGCTGGACCGCCCCGCACGATGCCCACTTCAAGACCCGCCGTTCCATCGCCAACATCGGAGTCGTAATGGGGCAAAGCACGCAGCTTCTCTATCCCGGTCCCGATACAGCGCGCTCACGCACCTACATGCACGAGACGACACAGGGCATCTACGATGCGCTCCTCAGAGGCCGATTCGCCTTTGACTTCGTGCATGAAGACCGCCTCGATGCGGAACGGATCAGCAAATATCGCGCGCTCCTGCTGCCGAATATCGCCATGCTCAGCGACCGCCAATGCCGGCAACTCAGTGACTACGTGCGCTCCGGGGGATCGATCATGGCCAGTTTTCAGACCGGCCTCTACGATGAAAACCTCAGCGCGCGTGCGGATTTCGGACTCGCCGACGTGCTCGGCATCAACAGGGCCGGCGATCCCATCGGCACCAACGGCAATGCCTACTATGCGCGCATCGAAGATCCGGACCAGGCCCACCGGCACCCGATCCTTGATGGCTTCAGCAACACCAACTGGCTCCCCGGCGCGCAGAATCGCATGCCGCTCAAGCCCGTGCAGAATCCCGTGCTCACCGTCGTTCCCGGATTCGTGCAGTATCCTCCGGAGCTGGCTTACCCGCCAACCCCGCACACCGATGTGCCCGCCGTTGTCCTGCTCGATTCAGGCGCCAGCCGCACGGCCTACTTTCCCGGAGACATCGAGCGCAGCTACTGGCTCACCGGCCACGGCGATCTGTTGCGCCTGCTGCACAACACCATCCAGTGGATTACCCGCGATGAGCGCATCGTCCACGTCGCAGGAGAAGGCTTCATCGAGATATTCGCCTGGGAGACGTCCCCCGGATACGCTGTGCACCTGCTCAACTACACCAGCCCCGACGCCCAGCACGGATGGTTGCAGTCAATCTTCCCGCTCGGCCCGCAGACCGTCAGCATGATGCTGCCGCAGGGCGTGAATGTGAAGTCCGTCGAGCTCCTGCACGCAGGCACGCGTGCTGCTTTCAGCCAGGAAAGCCAGGTGCTGCAGTTCACCGTGCCGCGCGTCGAAGACTATGAGGTCGCAGCCATCACCGTCCGTTAGCTCAGCGACTGCGGCGCCTGTCGGCAACAGTCATCAGTTGTCCGCTGCCACAGGCAGCTCAATGCTGCTAGCCTCGCCCGGCGCGTGGTAGACTCGCTGCGTGGCTTTCCTGTAGTCCTCCGGTTTGGCCCCGAAGATACTCGGCACAAAAGTCTGCGGGTTGCGATCGTAGAGCGGGAACCAGCTCGATTGCACCTGCACCATGATGCGATGCCCGGGAAGAAACACGTGGTTCGCAGCCGGCAAGGCAAAGCGATAGGTGAGAGGCTTGTTGGGCTCAATCGCCTTGGGCATCGAAAAGCTCTGGCGGTAGCGTCCGCGAAAGATGTCCATCGCAATCGCCAATTGGTACCCGCCCATCTCAGGCTGATCGGCCACCTCATCCGGATACACATCAATCAGCTTCACCACCCAATCTGAATCCGTGCCACTGGTTGAGGCAACCAGATTGGCGATCGGCTGTCCGGTAATGTGCACAGGCGCCGTCAATACGTCAGAAGTGTAGGTCAGCACATCTGTCCGGCCTGACGCCTCGCGCTGGTCGTCCACAAGCCATTGCGGCCAGGTCAGCGGCAGGACGTATCCAACCGGCTGGCTGGGTCGCGCGCGGAACGGCACGGGCCTGGCCGGGTCGGAGACGTACTCGTCAAATTCGGCATGAGGCGTTGACCCGGATGCCGCAGGCGCGCTGAAGCCGAGCTTCAGTCCGGCCTCTAGATAAAGCGGCTTCATCGCCGGCGCCACGGGCCATGCGGGTAACTTCTGCCAGCGGTTCACGCCTGTCTCAAAGGCCGTAACCGGGGCGACCTCCATCGCCGGCGCGTCATCTTTCAAGTAGTGATCCAGAAACGGCCGCAGCACATTCTGCCGGAACCAGGTGCCCGTGTCGCTGCCAAAGCGAATCGCCCCCAGCGATGCGGCATCCTCAATCTCCTGTCCGTGATGCCACGGCCCCAGCACCATAAATACCTTGTCGTTGCTCTTATCCAGCGGCTTGATCGCCTTGTATACCGCGACGGCGCCGTAGATGTCTTCCTGGTCCCAGAGGCTGTGGACAAGCATCACAGGCACTTTGAGCGGCTGAGCGGCCAGCACCTTGTCCATCGCCTGGTCGCTCCAGAACGAATCGTATGCCGGGTGAGCGAGAATCTTGTTCCAGAAGCCCAGCTGCTCCATGCCGTGCTCGCGGCCCAGTTCGCCGGCCGAGCCCGCACGCATGTAAAGGTCGTAGTCGTCAAACGCCGAAGTCCACCACCTTTCCGTGTTCGCGCGTGTCCCCTCCTGCTCGTAGATGTAGGGCATATTCTGTTCGCGGAAAGCTCCATTGTGGAACCAGTCGTCGCCCATCCAGCCATCGACCATGGGGTTCATCGGCACGGCTACCTTCAGCGCCGGGTGCGGATTGACCAGCGCCATCAGCGGAAGGAAGCCGTCATAGGAAATTCCCAGGATGCCGACTTTGCCGTTCGTCTCGGGAATGTTCTTGATGAGCCAGTCGATCGTGTCATACGTGTCCGTAGACTCATCGACGGGTGTCGGATTCTGCGGCCCATGCACGGGGCGGTTCATCACGTAGTCGCCGTCTGAGCCGTATTTGCCGCGTATGTCCTGGATCACGCGAATGTATCCGCCTTCCACAATCACGTCCGTCGCATTGTCATAGCCATAGAGAATCGGCCCCAGATGCGCGCTGGCGGCATGGCTGGTGAGCTGGTCCGCGCTGTATGGCGTGCGCGTAAATAGAATCGGCGCATGATGCGCGCCCCTGGGCACCAGGATGACCGTGTGCAGGCGGACCCCGTCCCGCATGGGGATCATCGCCTCGCGACGCGTGTAGTCAAAGCTGTCCGTCTTCGGCACAAGCTGCGCCGGAGTCTCGCTTGGATAGTCGGGATAAGCCGGCTTGGCGGCGGAGGCATCGGCCTGCGCAACTGCGGCAAGCGGCAGCGTGAGAAGTGCGGTCATGGCAAGGAGAGTGCGCAAAGGAAGGAGAAGCATGGAATGAACCTCTCAAAAAGACGCCTGAAGCGCAAGAGCAAAGTCGCCGGTGATCCACCCGCAGCTTGGGAATCTCCGCGCTTCCTCCCCGGAATGACCGGGTACGTCTCTCACCCCTTGCCCGGCGGCTTCAACCCCAGTTCCCGCATGGCGATCTGCAAATCAGCCCATGCTTCCTTCTTCTGGCGGGGGTCGCGCAACAGAAAGGCCGGGTGATAGGTGACGATGAGCTTGGTCCCGCGGAATGAATGAACGCGGCCGCGCAGCCCGGCCAGCGGCTGTCGCTGGCCCAGCAGATAAGTCGCCGCCGTAGCTCCCAGCGCCACCAGCACCTCCGGCCGCACCACGTCGATCTGGCGAAAGAGAAACGGCGAGCAGGTGTTCGCCTCCTCCGGCTCTGGAGTCCGGTTGCCGGGCGGCCTGCACTTCACCACGTTGGCGATGTAGACTTCCTCGCGCTTCAGTCCCATGGCCGCAATCATGTTGTTGAGCAGTTGCCCGGCACGGCCCACAAATGGAATACCCTGCGCGTCCTCGTCCGCGCCCGGCCCCTCGCCCACGAACATCAGGCGCGCCTGCGCATTGCCGTCGGCAAAAACCAGCTTGTTGCGGCCCTTGTGGAGCGCGCAGCGGGTGCAGTCGCCAATCTCCTCGCGGATAAGCTGCAGAGCGGAGGCGCGGTCGGCTGGAGCAAGGGCGGCGGCGACTTCAGGCGGTGCGGGAAAGCTCTTGCGCGGCGGAATCGGCTGGTCCTCCTCAAAGTTAGCCTGGATCTGCGCCGCGTCCTCCGCCTCTGTACGCGCCGCTTCAGCTTGCGGCTGCTCTGCCTGCAGAGCGGCCATCAGCGCAGGGTCCACGGGGCGGCGGTAGAACTCGGTCAGGCCCAGGTCGCGATAGAAGCGCAAGCGCTCTTCGAGTGCGTCGCGCGTGACTGGATCGAGTTGCTGCGGCACGCTGGCTACTCCACAATAAGCTGGCGCTGCGCGGCGGCAGGCGCGTCCGACTCGTTCAGCACCCGCTGCTGCGGCGTCTCTTCGTCCAGCTCAACCACCAGAGAACGAGGCCGGCGCAGGGCGAGAACTTCGTCGAGAATGCGGTCGGCCAGCTTGCGCTTGGCCATCTCGGGCAACTCGATGGCCGTGGTCGGCGTCAGAAAAGTGGCGGCATTCACATCGGCGTCGATGCCCACGCCTTCGCCCGACACGTCATTCACCACAATGGCGTCGGCGCCCTTGCGCAGCAGCTTGGCGCGGCCGTTCTCCATGCGGTTTTCGGTTTCAGCGGCAAAGCCCACAATCAGCTGGCCGGGGCGGCGGCGGCGCACCACTTCGGCCAGAATGTCCTCTGTCGGCGCCAGTTCCAGCGTGATGGGCCCCGTGCGCTTGAGCTTCTGGCCGGAGACATTGATGGGCCGGTAGTCGGCCACCGCCGCAGCCTTGATCACCAGCGTGGCCTCGGTCATGCGTTGCAGCACGGCCTCGCGCATCTGGTCGGCCGTGACCACCTTCACCAGTTCGCAATGCGCCGGCGGATGCAGCGCCGACGGCCCGCTGATCAGAATCACTCTGGCTCCGCGGCTTTGCGCGGCGTCGGCCAGCGCGTAGCCCATCTTTCCGCTGGAGCGGTTGCCCAGGAAGCGAACGGGGTCCAGCGCCTCGCGCGTGCCCGCGGCGGTCACCAGCACAACTTCTCCGGCCAGGTCGTGACGGCGCCCCAGCGCGTCTAAAACAGCGTCAGCAATGGCGTCCGGCTCAGCCATGCGCCCCGTGCCGACCATGCCGCAGGCCAGGTCGCCCGTGCCCGGTTCCACCACGCGCACACCCCGCTGGCGCAGAATCTCAAGGTTGGCCTGCGTCGCCGGATGCTCCCACATGTTTACATTCATCGCCGGAGCCACAAGCACCGGCGCGGTGGTGGCCAGATACATCGTAGTCAGAAAATCGTCGGCGATCCCGTGGGCAAATTTGGCCAGAATATTGGCCGTGGCCGGAGCCACCACAAGGGCCTCAGCCCATTGCGCTTCGCCGATGTGCTCGATGCCACTCTGCTCCCCGGCGGCCGATCCGGCATCCAACTCATCCCACAGGCTCGTGATGACCTTGTGCCCGGTGAGCGCGGCAAACGTGAGCGGCTGCACAAAGCGGCAGGCCGACTCCGTCATCACCACATGCACCTCGAGGGCCTGCCGCTGCAGCGCGCGCACCAGTTCCGCGGCCTTGTACGCGGCAATTCCGCCCGAGACACCTACCGTTACTCTCATATAGCGATTGTAGACCGATTCGATTGCGGAAGGCACGGCGCAGCTAAATGCACCTCACACTCGCCGCCCAGCAGTAAAGCCAAGCCCGACATCCTCAGTAACTTGTAATCAACTCTAGCTGGCCATGATCGGAATCCCGTGGTCATCGACCAGGGGCTTTTGCACCGGCACATCCTTCTTGATGTAGGCGATTTTGCCGGCATCCACTTCCTCCTGCGCGATACGGCAGGGCTTCGAAGAAGGGCTGCTGATCAAGGCTGCGGAGCCGCTCTGCAACTGGCGGGCGCGGCGGGCTGCCACAAGAACCTTGCGGTAGTTCGAATCAAACCGGGTCTCAATCGTCATCGGATTCCTCGTCAAAGTTCAACTGCTGCTGGCCGCTGGGGTTCAGAATCCCAAAAGCCTCCAGCACGGGTTTGAGCCGTTCCTGCGAATTGGACTGGCGGCAGGCCGCGGCGACCTCCAACACCCTGCTGGAGCGGAAGGCAATCGGCTCGCCGTTGCGGTAGAAGCGCTCCGCAAGAACAATGGCCTCCAGTTGCGCCACTGTCCGGTCCAGGATGTCGTTGACCAAAATATATCCGTAGTCGCGATAATTCTCAATCTCCTTGCTGGCCTCGCTCAGGCGGCGATAGAGTTCCGCCTCGTTCACCCCGCCCTCGGCGCGGCTGCGATTGCGCAGGCGAGTGCGCAGCACTTTGGGAGTTGGCGGCATCACAAAGATGCTGACTGCCTCCGGCAGCGCCTTCCGCACCTGCGCTGCGCCCTGTACGTCAATGTCGAGCAGCAGGTCGTGGCCCATCCGACGAGCCTCATCCAGCGATTGCCGCGCCGTGCCGTAGTAGTTGCCGAACACCTCAGCGTACTCGAGGAACATGCCCGCGTCGCGCATCCGCTCGAATTCCTCGCGGGTGGTGAAGTGGTACTCGCGCCCGTTCTCCTCTGACCCACGCGGCGCTCGCGTCGTCCACGACACGGAGAAGTCCACGCCGCTGACCTGTTTGCGCAGTTCGCTGACCAGCGTGCTCTTGCCCGAGCCCGAGGGAGCCGAAATGATGAATAAGATTCCTGCCACGTTGCGATGATCCCTTTCGTCGTCGTGATGTCGATTCTGCCGTATCTATTCCACGTTCTGAATCTGCTCGCGGGCCTTCTCGATCTCGGCCTTCATCGCAAGCCCCAACTCGGTGATGCGCGTACCCTTGCCGCCCACGCCGCCTGTCTTCGACAGCAGCGTGTTGGCCTCGCGATTCATCTCCTGCAGCAGGAAATCCAGCTTCTTGCCCACCTCGCCGCCCGCGGCCAGCAGTTCGCGGAAGTGCCCGATGTGCGTGGTCATGCGTTCAAGTTCTTCGGCAATGTCGCTGCGGTCCACCAGCACGGCCACTTCCTCCAGCAGCCGCTGGCGGTTGAACTCCGAGCCCGTGGCCGCCGTCAGCCGCTGCGTCAGGCGCTCCTGGTAGCGCTGCTCCACCTCGGGCCGCAGCGCGGCCACACCCTCGACGGCCTCGGCCAGCCGGTCAAGGGACGCGTTGAGAATCGCGGCGAGCGCGGCGCCCTCGCGGGCACGCATGACCTTCAACTCCTCAAGAAGCGGTCCAATCTGCTGCGTCACGCTTTCCGTCAACGCCGCAATGTCTTCGTCGCCGTCGCCGCGGTTATCGTTTTGCAGTGCCGCAGGCATGCGCAGCGCCACATTCAGATCCGGCTCCCCCGTAAATCCGAATTCCTCGCGCGCCGCCTCAAATGCCTGAAAGTAGCTGGCCACGAGTTCACGATTGTAGCCGGCCTTCTGCTGAACGGAGCGGTCAATCGACAGCGTCAGTTCCACATGGCCGCGCACCAGGCTCTCCTTGAGCGCGCGGCGCAGTTCCATCTCAAGGGTGTCCATCCCTGCGGGCAGGCGCAACTGCACATCGAGAAAGCGGTGATTCACGCTCTTCAGGCTCAGCGTGTAAACAAGCTGATCGTGCACGCGAACCTGGGTGCGCGCAAATCCCGTCATTGAGTAAATCGGCATCTCTTCTATTTCCCTGCCTCTCCGGAGACAGCGGATTCTACTGCCGCATTCTCGGGCACGTCCATGAACTGAAGTTGATAAAGACGCTGATAGGTCGGCGACGTGGTCAGCAGTTCCTCGTGCGGCCCAACGGCCGTGATGCGCCCGTCTTCCAGCACGGCGATACGGTTGGCGCGGCGGATGGTGCCGAGCCGGTGCGCAATCACCAGCACCGTGCGCCCCTGCATCAGGTTGGCCAACGCCGCCTGCACCAGCGATTCGCTCTCCGCGTCCAGCGCCGAAGTGGCTTCGTCCAAAATCAGAATCGGAGCATTCTTCAAAATGGCCCGCGCAATGGCGATGCGCTGACGCTCGCCGCCGCTGAGCCGGAAGCCCTTCTCGCCGATGACCGTCTCATAGCCCTGCGGCATGCGCAGGATGAAGTCGTGCGCATGCGCATTGCGCGCCGCCTCCTCCACCACCGCGTGCTTCATATCCGGCTGGCCATAGGCGATGTTGTTCCGCACGGTGTCATTGAAAAGGACCGTCTCCTGCGTCACCTGGGCCACCTGGCTGCGCAGCGACGCCAGCGAGAGATCGCGCAGATCATGCCCATCGAGAAGAATACGGCCCGAGGTCACGTCGAAGAAGCGCGGGATCAGGTTGACCAGCGTGGACTTGCCCGCGCCGCTGGGTCCCACCAGCGCCACCACCTCGCCGGCGTGAGCTTCAAGATCGACATTGTGCAGAATCTGGTGCTCGCCCTCTTCAGTCGAGTAGGAAAAGCCCACATCCTCAAACTTAATGGATTGATGAAAGCCCTTCATCACGATAGCGTGCGGCCGCTCCTTCACGTCGTCCTTGGCGTCGAAGAAGCCGAAGATGGAAGCCGATGCGCCCATGGCCTGCTGGAAGCTGTTGTAAAAGTAGGCAAACTTGCGCACCGGATCGTAGAGCTTGAAGAGAACGATGATGAATGCGCCGAATGCACCGATCGTCATGCGCCCGTGCTGGATTTCGTTGCGCCCGATCAGCAGAAGCAGCGCAATCGCAA
Organism: Acidobacteriota bacterium; assembly: GCA_028876395.1. GTDB lineage: Bacteria > Acidobacteriota > Terriglobia > Terriglobales > Acidobacteriaceae > Telmatobacter. Next base: position 3,929 of record JAGWRX010000049.1, on the reverse strand, counting down.
TGGCGCCGATGGTGTCCATCAGCGGCGAACTGATGGACTGGATGCGCACGCTGCGCAGGTTGGCGCGGAAGAGCCGGCGGGCGGCCTTCTTGAAGCGCAGAATCTCCCATAGTTCAGTATTGAATGCTTTGACGATGCGGTTGCCCGTAACGGTTTCGTGCAGGATGTTCTGAATTTCGGCCAGCTTGTCTTGCCCGGTGCGGGTACGCGTGCGCACTTCCCTGCCAATCTTCCGTGACGAAGTAACCACCACGGGGATAAACAGCAGCAGAGCCCAGCTGAGGTGGCCGCCCAGCCGAATCACGATAACCAGCCCGACGAGGAAGGTAAAGAACTGCTGCAGGAACTCGCCGATAACTGAGCTGACCGCCGTCTGCACGCGGTCCACGTCGTTGATCAGCGTGGAGAGAATGGTGCCGGTGGCGTACTTGTGGAAGAACGTTGACGAGCGGCGCAGCGTGGTTTCGTAGAGATGGTTGCGCAGGTCGGTCACCATGCCGAAGCCCGCGTAATTCACCAGGTAAGTGCCCAGATAGTCGCAGAGCCCCTTCACCACTGTGGAGGCCACCAGCGCAAAAGCGACCACCGTCCAGGCATTGTGCATGAAGTGAGGAACAACCACCCGAAGGTCGAGATGCCACGGAGAGCGCGGAACACCGAGAACGATGGGGCCGTCCGGCGCATTCGGCGCCAGAACCTTGTCAAAGATGGGTTGGAAAAGCAGGGTGCGAAAGTTGTCGAGCAGGCCGACCGCGGCCAGCAGCAGAACGCCGGGCAGCAGTTGCAGCCAGTAGGGCAACCCATAGCGCACGAGGCGGAACAATCGCTTCATGCGAAAGGACCTGCCTGACGGGAGCAAGGTTGCCGGTACTGTCCGAAGGGCGTGCGGAACTCCATCCCCGTATTGTATCCGGATTGTATCCCGGCCTACTTGCCCGCGCCTTTCTCGATAAGGCGGGTAGTAGAGAAGCCTTCGACGAGAGGGACGATCCTGACCTCGCCGCCCCAGGACTGCATCTCCCGCGCGCCCACGACCGCCTCGGCGTTGTAGTCGCCGCCCTTGACCAGCACATTGGGCTGCACAGCCACAATCAGGTCAAGCGGAGTGGATTCGTCGAAGATCACCACGGCATCCACCGCAGCCAGCGCGGCCAGCACGCGGGCGCGCTCTCGCTCGCTCACAATGGGACGGTTCGGGCCTTTCAGACCGCTCACCGAGGCGTCGCTGTTGATGGCCACAATCAGCTTGTCGCCGCAGCGGCGGGCCTGCTCCAACAGCGTGATGTGGCCGATGTGCAGGAGGTCAAAGCAGCCATTGGTAAACACCACCCGCTCACCGTTCGCCTTCCACAGCGCCACGCGCTCCACCAGCTCCGCGCGCGTAAGCACCTGGTTTTCTGCGTTCAGGGCAATCTGCGGACTGAGTGCCGCCAGCAATTCGTGCTTCTCCACCGGCACCGTGCCCACCTTGCCCACCACAATGCCCGCAGCCACGTTGGCCAGTTGCACCGCGGTCTCAGGCTGCAGCCCGGAGGACAGACACAAGGCCAGCACCGCCATCACGGTGTCGCCGGCGCCGGAAACATCGAAAACCTGCCGGGCCTGAGCCGGCGCAATATACCGTTTGCCCGGCCGCACCAGCGCAATGCCCTTCTCGCTCAGTGTCGCCGTCAGGAACTCCAGATCGAGCGCCGAAACCATGCCCTCTGCCGCCGCCAGTATTCCGTCCAGGTCACCGGGATCAAGGCGCGCTGCGCGGGCCAGTTCGCTCAAGTTGGGGCAGAGTGTGGTGGCGCCGCGATAATGCGTAAAGTCCGCGCTCTTGGGATCAACCAGCACCGGGATATCCAGCTCGCGGGCGGCGGGGATAAGCGCCCCGCAAACCTCTGAGGTAATGGCGCCCTTGGCATAGTCTGAAATCACCAGGGCATCGCAGCCTGGCAGCAGGGCAAGCGTCTCCTTGATCAACTGGTCATACGCGGCCTGTCCGCGCGCTCCCAACCGCTCGAAGTCCAGACGCAGCATCTGCTGCTGCCCGCCCAGAATGCGCGTCTTGGTGATGGTGGGAAATTCCGCTGAAGCTACAAAATGCGGCGCAATCCCGTTGGAGCGAAGGCAGGCGGAGAGCAGCTTCTCATTCTCGTCGTTGCCGGTGAAGCCCACCACCGTGGTTTGAGCGCCAAGGTGGGCCAGGTTCATGGCCACGTTGGCCGCCCCGCCCGGCTTGTCGTTCTGGTGCATGCCGCGGACCACAGGAACCGGCGCCTCGGGCGAGATGCGTCCCACCTCGCCCCAGATGTACTTGTCGAGCATCACGTCACCCACCACAAGCAGGTGCTTGCTGTTCCACTTATGCTCGATTTCCCGGATTACCCGGTGCAGTTGTTCAATCACCGCGCCCCCTGGATGTGTCGCCGCGCCCGCAAAATCAGCTCGGCTGGCATGCGCTATGGCTATTGCTATCATAGCGGGGTGACCGACTCCCCAGACAGCTCCAGCGCGCGCAAACTTCAAACCATTTTTCTCGATCGCGACGGCGTGTTAAACCGGAAGATGCCGGAAGGCCGCTATGTGACCTCTCAGGGAGACTTTCACGTGCTGCCCGGAGTGCTTGAAACAATTGCCCGGCTCAATCGCGCGGGGATTCGGGTGATCGTCGTGTCCAACCAGCGCGGCATCGCCCTGGGGCTGTATTCCGGCGCAAACGTGGATTCCATTCATGCCGGCTTTCAGAACATGCTGAAGGCCCATGGCGCGCACGTGGACGCCTTCTACTATTGCCCTCACGACAAAGGACAATGCGACTGTCGCAAGCCGCTGACCGGCATGTTTGACCAGGCGCGGCGTGACTTCCCTGAGATCAGCGCCGCCACCAGCGCGATGATCGGCGACTCGCTCTCTGACATTGAGTTTGGCCGGCGGCTGGGCATGTTGGCGGTCTTCATCGAGGGCGACCCGGAGCGCCAGAAGCCCGGCGCGCTGTCAGCCGCAGGGCTGGCAGACCTGCGCTTTCCGTCGCTGGCCGAAGCGGTGGATTCGCTGCTGCGGCTTCGCACAGCGCCACAGCTTTGAAACGAATCGACTAATACGCGCGCAGGCTCAGAATCGCCTTCAGGATGTTCTCCGGCTGCGGCAGAATGGCGTCCTCAAGCACCGGCTGGTAGGCCACAAACGTGTCCATCGCTCCAACCCGGCGCACCGGCGCGTCCAGCTCGTCGAAAAGCTCATCGGCGATGCGGGCGGCAATCTCTGCACCATAGCCCCAGCTGAGCATGTCCTCGTGAGCCACAATCACCCGGCTGGTCTTGCGCACCGAGGTAGCGATAGTCTCCCAGTCGTAAGGGTTGAGCGTGCGCAAATCCAGCACCTCGACGTCGATACCGTGCTCGCGATGCGCCTTCTCTGCCGCCTGCAAAGCGCGCGGCACCACGGCACCATATGTCACCAGAGTGATGTGCTCGCCCGGTCTCACAACCTTGGCCTTGCCAAAGGGGATGGCAAAATCCGGTCCCGGATAGGGCGCGCGCCCGTAGGTTTCGCGGTACAGGCGTTTGTGCTCAAGGAACAGTACCGGATCGTCGCAGCGGATGGCTGTGCGCAGCAGGCCGTTGGCGTCGAGCGCGTTGGAAGGAAACACCACGCGCAGCCCCGGAATGTGTGTGAAGATGCTCTCGCCCGACTGAGAGTGATAAATGGAACCGCCTGTGAGGTAGCCGCCGATGGGCACGCGCATCACCACGGGCGCTGCCCACGTGCCGTTCGAGCGCCAGCGCATCAGCGCCAGCTCATTGCGAATCTGGTGCATGGCCGGCCAGATGTAGTCGAAGAATTGAATCTCGACAACCGGCTTCATGCCGCGGACAGCGTAACCCACGGCGCGTCCCACGATGTTGGCCTCGGCCAGTTGCGAGTTGAACACGCGCTCTGAT
>JAGWRX010000048.1 GCA_028876395.1 Acidobacteriota bacterium | reverse complement strand
TCGTGTCGACTGGTTGCTGGGGAACGAGCGGTGAAGGATCCGGCGTCTCAGTTGCGCAGGGCCACCAGGCGGGCCAAGTCTGATGTCGCGAACAAGCTTATCAGCATGTTCCTACACGAATTGAGCCGTTCAGTTTCACAGCATTGGAAGATCAGGGTTGACGGTGAAGAATATGAGAATCTTGTCCGCCAATCCTTTGATAATCATTGCCCGTATTGTCTCTGTAGCCTCACCATCACAGACTCTGTGGTCGAGCATTTAGATGGAATGAACCGTTTTCGTGCAGGACTGCATGTTCCCGGAAATGTTTTGGTTGCTTGCAGGAAATGTAACAGTGAAAAGCGTCGCGATGACTCTTTGAGGACACTTACACTTGCTGAGACAGGCTGGGAGTCCTTTCTCTCCCACGATGGCGCGCGGTGTATCCCATCTTGCCAAACCTGCCAGTATTGGGAGGCTCTATGGAAGGAAGGGGAGGAGCGCAAGAAGAAACTAGCTGACTGCCGACAGAGGATTCACTCTTTTCGCCAAGGATTTCCTGAATTTCAGTCTGTTCTTCCGGCCCTTGCAGGGACGCTGCCTACCTTGCTCACAAAGCTCTATTCCGACTGCCAAGTCTTCGCGGAGACGGAAATCAAGTCGCTTCTGGACCGTTTCAGCCAAATGCAGACGCGCCAAATTTGAAGGGTAAGATTTCATACGAATCCAGTGTCCACGCGCAAGGTTACCGGTACCGGCTGCATGCGCCTTATCTTCCGGGAAAGCCTGACCTCGTTTTTCCAAAGTTGCACAAGGTAATTTTTGTTCACGGCTGCTTCTGGCACCTGCACAGATTTTGCCGTGAAGGCCGCATCCCAGAATCACGGCGTGAATACTGGGAACCGAAGTTATTGAGAAACGTGAAACGTGATCGTGAGCACCTTGCAGCTTTGCGCAGACTTGGATGGAAATCTCTCGTCGTCTGGGAATGCGAGACAAAAAATGTTGAGCGTCTTCAAAAGAAGCTATCCAGATTCTTGGCACACTGATGAGATCACCTGGCGCCTCCTTGTCCGCATTCCTTTCGTCTACGCTTCCAGGCCGAAGCGCTGCTGAAGGACGCACATGCTGACCAGTGGCATGAGGATCTGGTCGTGGGCGGTTTTGGCGCCGGTGTCCATGGTGTGCAGGCGGTCGAGCAGGGCGACGATCCGGCGTTGATCGAAGTACGGGATGGCCGCCATGGCGGGACCGCGCAGGGTGTCCTGAACGAAGGTGTTGAAGGTGTCGTCGGGGCTGAGGGTGGCGGGCGGACTGAGGAACGGGTGCTTCTGGCGGCGGTAGACGGTGTCAGTGATGACGTCGCGGACGGCCTCGCGGAGCACGTATTTTTCGGTCATGCCGCGCACTTTCATGCTGACGGGCTGGGAGCAGATGAGCTCGACGAGGCGGTGATCGAGGAAGGGCACGCGTCCCTCGATGGAGTGGGCCATCTCCATGCGGTCGCCGAGCATGGTGAGGATGTAGTTGGCCATGACGGACTTGGACCAGAGGTAGAGGGACTGGTTGAGCGGGTCGCGGCCGGCGAGCTGACCGCGCACGTCCATGTCGGCGAGGAGGCCGCCGTAGTTGCCGGCGGGGGCGTACTTGTCGCGGAAGGCGCCGGCGAGCAGGGGCATCGCTTTGACGGCGCGGGATGAGAAGGTCTCGATCCACGAGGGGACGTAGCCGAGAACGCGGCGCACGTTGTCGAGATCGCCGATGTCGCCGTCGGGGAGCAGCAGGCCGCGGGAGACGGTATTGTGCTCCTCGAGCCATTTGAGCGATGCGGCGATTTCGTCGGGGTTCTGGCCCTCGCGGTTGTAGAGCAGCATGTCGCGGCGGAAGTGCGCATAGCCGCCGAGGATTTCATCGGAGCCTTCGCCGGTGATGACGACCTTGTATCCGGCGTCGCGGACGGCCTTGCTGAGGAGGAACTTGGCGACGCCGTGGGCATTGGCGCAGATGCTTTCCGCCTGGAAGATGGCGTCGGAGAAATTGTCGGCGAGGTGGCGCTGTCCGATGGGGATGGTGTGGAACTCGGCGCCGGCGAGCGAGGCCATTTCGCGGGCGATGGGGCCTTCGTCGTAATCGACATTCTCAAAGGTGAGGGTGAAGGCCTTGATGGGGTCGGGATGATGGCGGGCGGCGAGGCCGAGGACGGCACAGGAGTCGAGGCCGCCGCTGAGATAGACGCCGACGGGCACATCGGCGCGGAGACGGATGCGCACGGCTTCCTCAAGCTCATGGCGGAACTCGGCGGCGTAGTCGGCGTCAGAGCGTTTGGGCGCGGTGAGGCTGGCGTGGGGATAATCGAAGTCCCAGTAGCGACTGATCTGGACGTGCTTGTCAGTCACGATCATGTAGTGGCCGGGGGGAATCTGGTGCACGCCGTCATAGAGCGTGCGCATGACGTGGCCGCCAAAGGCGACGGAGTGATAGACGCTCTCCTCGTCCCAGCGCGCGGGGACGCCGGCGGCGAAGAGGGCTTTGACTTCAGAGGCGATGTAGAGCGCGTCCTGATGCCAGGCGTAGAAGAGCGGCTTGATGCCGAAGCGGTCGCGCGCGGCGAGGAGCCTGCGATTGGTTTCGTCCCAGAGGACGAGGGCGAACTCGCCGCGCAACTGCTGCAGGCAGTGGGGGCCGAGCTCCTCGTAGAGATGCAGGGCGATTTCGCTGTCGGAACGGGTGCGCAGGCGATGGCCGCGCGACTCAAGCTCGCGCTGGATGGCTTCGTAGCCGTAGAACTCGCCATTGACGATGATGCGGGTGCGCTCGTCCTCGCTGGCGATGGGCTGGTCTCCGGTGGAGAGGTCGATGATGCTGAGGCGGGCGTGGCCGAGGCCCACCTTGCGGCCGGCGCTTATCCATTGGCGCTGGCCGTCCGGGCCGCGGTGATAGAGGCTTTTGGTGGAGCGTTCGAGTGACGCCGGCGAGACGGGCTCGCGGCGGGAGTAGACGGCTACGATTCCGCACATGGGTTTTTCCTTGTCTTGCGCCCGGAAACCACGGGTCTGGATGCAGGGAAGATGAGCAGCGCGAGGAATATAGCAAAGCCCGGCGAGAGAGTGCAACGGAATATCGCTGCCGGATATTGGGTCAGCTTGAGAGGACTCTCCCTCAGGGGCCAAGGCCGGCATTCAAATTGGACAATGGACGTACGGGCTGAAGCCCGTACCCTTCAAACTGACCCACCACTGGCCGCCGCGCCGAAAGAGCCAGCGGCTATGGGATGCAGCATCTCTGAAAATGCGGCTAGCGCGGCGGCAGGTTGAGCCGCTCGAGGAAGTCGATCAGAGTATGCTCGTCTGCCGGGTTGCCGGGCAGAGTGTAGCCCCTTCCATAGCCGGAAGGTTTGGAGGGGATGAACTCAAAAGCCACGCCATCCGCGCCCCAGCGGACAACTTCTCCATAGACGGAGATTGCGTCTCCCAGATGCTCTCCGTCGCTGTCTGTTCTTTGCAGCGTCAACATGAAGATGGTTCCGGGAGAGGAGCGGTCGCCGGTGATGAGATAGAGCCCGGAGTCGCTGACGTCGGCGATGCGGTATGGATGAGGGTTGCCGCCGGTCCAGTAGAAGGCTACCAGCCCGGGCAAGGGAGTGCGGCGAGCCTGTCTGCGATCAACGGGCTCAGACGGCTTTTGATCCGCGTCGAGCCAGCGCAGGAAGCGGGTCTTCAACGATTCCTTTTTGGAGCTTTGAGCGGCAGCTTCCCTCTCATTCAACTGCTGGATCGCGCGCTTGAGCCGCTCGGCGCGCGCGTCCGGCGGAGGCAGAACGGAAAGCCTCTCGCCCTTTTGCTCTTCGTGCGGAGACGCTGGGTGCTGGACTTCCAAGGGAGGCTGGGCGGAGACCTCTTCGCCCTGCGGCTCCTCAGGAGGCGGCTCTGTTTCCTGCGCTTCCGGAAGGGCGTAAGCGGAGACATCTTCGAGTTGAGGCTCTTCAGGCGGAAGCTCTGCTTCCTGCTCTTCCTCTTCCGGGGCGGCCTGGATGGGGGGAGCCGCGGGGATGGTCTCGATCTGCTCTCGAGCGTCGATGACGAGTTGATCTCCAGGCTGCGTGCGGGAGGCGAGGATTGCCCCGACGGACAAGACCAGCGCGCTGGCCGCCTGCGCTGCCATGGGCTCGGGACCGAGACCGGGATACAACTCCACCACCTGGAGGACGGCGTAGTCCTGATTGAGATAAATCAGACCGAAAAGCGGAAGCGCGTGGTCTTTGGGGATTTCCCGGAAGGGCTTCAACCAGAGGCCTTCTCCTGCCTGGAGTGCGAGATTCCCGATGAGTGTGTCCAGAGGCTCCCGCGAGGTGTCAGCCAGGATCACCTCGACCCCGAGGAAGCTCTTGCGCGTCTGGTTGTATACGCGGAACTTTCGGGTCTCCATACGCCCTCTTTGTTCCGGAGGATGCCAGCCATCCCAGCCGGGTCCGGAGCCTCGTCTCGCGTTCCGGCTATGGACCCAATCGCCCACCTTGGAACACACAAGAACTTATGCCAATTTTCTGCTTCGGGCAATGGAATTTTCAAGCGCAGGCGGTTGCTGTGTGCGGCGGGCGGCGGCGGATTTTTCCGGGGCGTTGCATGGCTTGCGCGTTGGCGTTGCGCGGTGGGCTCTAAGTGAGCGCGCGGTCGAGGTGGACGTATCCGCCATCGACAATGAGGTGCTGGCCGGTGGTGTGTGCGGACTGCGTGGGCGAGAGCAGAAAGACGGCGGCGGCGGCGATTTCAGCGGCGGTGGTCATGCGGTGGCCGAGGGGGATTTTGCTGGTGATCTGCTGGAGGCGCGCGTCGGGGTCGCCGAGCGTGTCAAGCCAGCGGCGGTAGAGGGGAGTCATGACTTCGGCGGGGAGGATGGCGTTGACGCGGATGTTGTGCGGCAGCAGCTCTGCGGCCCACTCGCGTGTGAGCGCAAGCTGCGCACCCTTGGCGGCGGCGTAGGCGGAGGTGCCGCCCTGGCCGGTGAGCGCGACCTTGGAGCTGATGTTTACGATGCAGCCCTGGGTGCGCTTAAGCGAGGGCAGCGCATAGTGCGCGAGCGCGTAATAGTGGATCAGATTTTTGTGCAGGCTCTCGACGAAGCGCTCGACGGAGCCGGATTCGAGGCCGACGCCGTCATTGACTCCGGCGTTGTTGACGAGGCCGTAGATGTTGCCGAAGCGCTCTTCGATTTCAGCGATGGCGGTGCGGCAGCGCTCAGTGTCTTCAAGATGCGCCTCGACGAGCCAGCAATGGGCGGCGTGGGTCTGCATCTCGGCCATGAAGTCGAGGGCGTTTTTGGAGGGACGAGCGAGGACGACGACATGAGCGCCCTCGGCGAGGCAGGCGCGGGTGATGCCGGCGCCGATACCGGCTCCGCCGCCGGTGACGAGGATGAGCTTGTTCTTGAGGCCGAGATCCATGGCGTGCTCTTTCGAGAGGAGTGCAGGATGATGTGCGCGGCTTGAGGCGGCGCTGACCACCATCGTACATCGCGGAGCGGAAGGATGACGGAGCGGGAGGACTTTCAGAGAAGCGGGAAATTATGTGCAATCCGAGCGGAAGAAATTTTTGAGGGTGGCGGGGTGAGGGTTGAGGATTCCCACCCATGTCGTCCGCTGGGGCGGACGACATGGATGGGGCACCCCGGTCTGTGGTTGGGAGGGAAAAAACCGGATGGATGGGCCGCTCGGCTCATGGGTGGGGCACCCGGCGGGTGTGCTTACTTTAGATCTGTGCCCCCGCCATACCGTAATCAGTCTAATGCTGTTGGGTTGGTTCGTGGGCTCCCACCCATGTCGCCCGCGGGAGCGGACGCCATGAATGGGGCACCCAATTCTGTGGCGGGGGAGAAAAACGTGATGGGTGTGCTGCCCGAGAGAGTTATCCGGTCGAGTTAGTCGAAGGTTAGCTGATGCCGGCCATGACTAGCATGCGGGGCTCGGTCATTTCCTCGATGGCGGAGCGGAGGCCTTCGCGGCCGAGGCCGGAGTCTTTGACGCCGCCGTAGGGCATGGGGTCGAGTCGCCAGGTGGGCGTGTCGCCGACGATGAGCGCGCCGACTTCGAGCTCGCGGTAGGCGGTGAGGATGCGGCCGGCGTCGCGGGTGAGCAGGCCGGCCTGGAGTCCATAGCGGGAGTGGTTCACTTCGGCCAGCGCTTCTTCAAAGTCCTCGTAGGGCTCGATTGTCACAACGGGTCCGAAGACTTCTTCGTCGCGCACCTTCATGCCGGGTTTGGTGGCGGTGAGGATGACGGGGGTGATGACGGAGCCGTGGCGCTCGCCGCCGGCGATGAGCTTGGCGCCGTGGTCGATGGCCTCCTTGACCCAGGCCTCGACGCGCTCGGCGTCGCTAAGGCGGATGAGCGGACCGGCGTCAGTGGCTTCAAGTGACGGATCGCCGGAGACGATCTTGGCGGCACATTCGACGACCTTCCAGAGGAAGGTCTGGAAGATGGTTTTCTGCACGAAGACGCGCTGGACGCTGATGCAGGACTGGCCGGCGTAGCCGAAGGCAGCGTGGGTGGTGCGCTCGGCGGCGTCGTCGAGATCGGGCCAGTCGCCATGGACGATGAGGGCCGCGTTACCGCCGAGCTCGAGCAGTACGCGCTTGCGGCCGGAGCGGGCCTTCAGTTCCCAGCCCACTTTGGCGGAGCCGGTGAAGCTGACGAGCTTGATGCGGTCTTCCTTTTCGGCGAGCCAGGCGGTGTTTGCATTGCTGAGGGGCAGGACGGCGAGGGCTTCCTCGGGCCAGCCGGCCTTGAGGATGACTTCGCCCAGGGCGAGCGCGGTAAAGGGGGTTTGCGGGGCGGGTTTGAGGATGAGCGGGCAGCCGGCGGCCAGCGCGGGCGCGGCCTTGTGCGCGACGAGATTGAGCGGGAAGTTGAAGGGCGTGATGGCGAGGACGGGGCCGACGGGAAAGCGCTGCACGAGGCCCCAGCGTCCCTCGTTGCCTTCGGTGAGGTCGAGGGGGATGGATTCGCCGCCCATGCGCGCGGCTTCTTCGGCGGCGGTCTTGAAGGTGAGCACGGCGCGGTCGACCTCGGCGCGGGCGAGGCGCAGCGGCTTGCCGGCCTCGGCCACGATGAGCTGGGCAAAGCGATCTTTCTGCTCGATGAGCGCGGCGGCGATGTCTTCAAGGATTTCGCGGCGTTTCCAGCGCGGGAGGGCGCGGGTGCGGCGCATGCTGGCGACGGCGTGGCTCACGGCCTGGCGCGCGTCGGCGCGGGTGGCGATGGTGACGCGGCCGACAAGGCCCTGGTCCCACGGCGAACGGACCTCGAGGGCTTCGCCGTCGATCCATTCCTTGCCGCACAGCAGAAATCCTGTTTGCGTTCCCGGCCGCATCTTCATCGCGTGTGGTCCCCCTGGGCTTCGCTATCCATGGTACTAGGGCAGGCGGGCCGTGGCGCTCGAAGGCGCGCTACACTGGGTTCCTATGATTCATGATGGACGGAGCCGGAAACTTCCCTTTGATCCTGCTGAAGCGGTGGAGCACCTGAAGGCGAGCGACGCGAAGCTGGGTGCGCTGATCGAGCGGGCGGGCGCGTTCACGCTGCGGCTGGATCCTGCGCCGTCGCCGTTTGAGTCGCTGCTGGAGTCGATCTTGTATCAGCAGCTGCATGGCAAGGCGGCGGCCACGATTCACCGGCGGGTGCGGGAGTACTTCGGCGGCGATCCGGCTCCGGAGCTGCTGCTGAAGACGCCGGATGAGCCGCTGCGGGCGGCGGGGGTTTCCGGCAACAAGATCAAGGCTTTGCGCGATCTGGCGGCGAAGACGCTGGACGGAACAGTACCGGCGCATGCGGCGATTCGCAAAATGGCGGACGCGGAGATTGTGGAACGGCTGACGGCTGTGCGCGGCATTGGGCCGTGGACGGTGGAGATGCTGTTGATCTTTCGCATGGGGCGGCCGGATGTGTTGCCTGTGACGGACTACGGCGTGCGCAAGGGCTTTGCGCTGACGTTCCAGCGTCTACCGAAGTCGCGGCCCATTGAGGCGGCGGATTTGCCCAAGCCGGAAGTGCTGCTGAAGCGGGGGAAGCGCTGGGCGCCGTTCCGCTCGGTGGCGAGCTGGTATCTGTGGCGGGCGTGCGACCTGGCAAAGACGGGCGCGCCGGCCGGGCGGGCAAGCCTACAATAGGCTGAATGGCCGGGTATCCCGCGTGGAGGCCCGCTACGCGATTGGATTGTTCATGGCTTCGAGTAAACGTTTTGTCTGCATTCATGGTCATTTTTATCAGCCGCCGCGAGAAAACCCGTGGCTGGAGACGGTCGAGACGCAGGACTCCGCCGCTCCGTATCACGACTGGAACGAGCGCATCTGCGCGGAGTGTTACGCGACCAACGGCGCGGCGCGCGTGCAGAACAACAGGAACCAGATCACGCGGATTGTGAACAACTACTCGCGGGTGAGCTTCAACTTCGGGCCCACGCTGCTGAACTGGCTGAAGGAGTATGCGCCGCGCACGCACCGCATGATTCTGGACGGCGAGCGGCGCAGCCGCAGCGCGTTCAAGGGTCACAGCTCGGCGATGGCGCAGGGCTACAACCACATGATCATGCCGCTGGCGAACCGCCGCGATCGCATCACGCAGATCCGCTGGGGCATTGCGGACTATCTCTACAACTATGGCGCGCCGCCGGAAGGCATGTGGCTGGCGGAGACCGCGGCGGACGCGGAGACGCTGGAGCTGCTGGCCGAGCACGGCATCAAGTTCACGCTGCTGGCGCCGCACCAGTGCCGGCGCATCCGGCCGCTGAAGGAGGCCGCAGGCCAGGGAGAAGGGAGCTGGATTGAGATGCCGGACGCGACGGTGGATACGCGGCGTCCGTATCTTGTGCGCTTTCCGTCAGGGGCGTCGATTGCGGTGTTTTTCTACGACGGGCCGACCTCGCGGGCGATTGCGTTCGAGGGGCTGCTGAACTCCGGCGAGGCGTTTGCGGCGCGGCTGAAGGCGGGCTTCAAGGATAGCGCGCAGCCGCAGCTGGTGCATGTGGCGACGGATGGCGAGTCCTATGGACACCACCACAAGCACGGCGAGATGGCTCTGGCGTATGCGCTGCGGCTGCTGGAAGAGGACAAGACCGTCAAGCTGACCAACTACGGGAACTTTCTGGCGCAGTATCCGCCGGAGTGGGAATGCGAGATCCGGGATAACACTTCCTGGAGCTGCATGCATGGCGTGGAGCGCTGGCGGAGCGACTGTGGGTGCAGCAGCGGCAAGCCGGGATGGAACCAGGCGTGGCGCAAGCCGCTGCGGCAGGCGCTGGATGAGCTGCGCAATGCGATTGCGCCTTTGACGGAACAGGAAGGCGCAAAGCTGTTGAAGGATGTGTGGGCGGCGCGCGATGGGTACATCCAGGTAATCCTGGAGCGCAGCGACGAAGCTCTGCAACACTTCTTTGACCAGCATCAGAGCCATGCGCTGAGCAGCGAGGAGCGCGTGCGCGCGCTGCAACTGATGGAGATGCAGCGGCACGCGCAGCTGATGTACACGAGCTGCGGCTGGTTCTTTGACGACATCTCGAACATTGAGACGGTGCAGGTGATCGCGTATGCGGGGCGCGTGCTGCAACTGGCGCAGGAGATGTTTGGCGAGCGGGTGGCAGAGCTGGAGCCGGCGTTTGTGGAGCGGCTGAGCGCGGCGCGCTCCAACGTGGCCAGCGTGGGGGATGGCGCGCGCCTGTACAAGCAGAAGATTCGCGCGCAGGAGCTGGGCCTGGAGCAGGTGGCCGCGCACTACGCCATCAGCTCGGTGTTCTCGTCCTTTGCGGAGGAGACGCTGCTGTTCTGCTTCCGCGTGCGGCGCATCTCGTATGAGATATACACGTCGGGCCGCGGACGGCTGGCGCTGGGGCGCGCGAACGTTGCCAGCTCCATCACCGGCGAGGAGCAGAGCTTCTCCTTTGCGGTGCTGCACTTTGGCGACCAGAACATTACCGCGGCGGTGAAGCCGTACGCGGAGAAGGATGCGGGCGACTTTGAAGCGTTTGCGCGGCAGGCCTCGGACCAGGTGCAGCGGGCGAACTTTCCGGAGGTGATTCGCCTTCTCGACCGGCACTACGGGCACGTGGACTACTCGCTGACTTCGCTGTTTACCGACGAGCAGCGGCGCATTGTGCAGATGATTCTGAACTCGACCTTGTGGGACATCGAGAGCTCGCTGACGACGATTTACGAGGATCACGCGAGCCTGCTGCACTTTCTATCGCAGGCGGGGCTGCCGAAGCCGCCGGCGCTGACGCTGGCAGCAGGGTTTGCGATCAATGCGGGCCTGCGGCGCGCGATGGAGGGCGACCCGATTGACCAGGCGCAACTGCGGTCGTTTCTGCAACTGGCCAAGGCAGACCAGGTGCCGCTGGAGACGGCGACGCTGAGCTACATTGCCGACCAGCGCATGAAGCGCGCAATGGTGGAGCTGCAACTCTCCGCCGGGTCGCTGGAGATGCTGGACCGCGCGCTGCTGCTGGCGCGGCTGCTGCTGGAGCTGCCTTTTGAGCTGAATCTATGGCAGGCGCAGAACATCTGGTACGAAATTCTGCGCACGTCGGACTACGCGCTGACGGCGCTGGCCGACGACGACCGCGCACGCTGGGACAAGGACTTCAGCGAGCTGGGCAGCTGCCTCTCCATCGACACCTCGGCGATCAAGGCGGAGGATTTTGCGCTGGAGACGACGGGGGACTGAGGAACGACAGACGGCGTTCTGCTGGCGGGTGTGGTCCATTTGGAGGATAATCGGGGCATGGCGACCTTGCCCAACACGGAAGAACTCTGGACCGTTCGAGAATATCTGCGGACGAGTTGGAGCCCCGACCGCGAGTTTGTGGATGGGCGAATCGAGGAGCGGAATTTGGGCGAGAAAGAGCACTCCATCATTCAGCGGTATTTGACTTTTCTCTTCATGTTGAATCGCGCCGAATGGGGAGTGGAGGTTTTTCCTGAGCTTCGCACACAGACAGAGGCACGGAGATTTCGTGTTCCGGATGTGCTGGTGGTGCGTGCCGGGCAGAAGTTTGAACGCTACCTTACACAGCCGCCTCTGATCGCAATCGAGATTCTTTCGCCTGAGGATACGCTGCGAGCGATGCAGGGAAAGGCGGCGGAATATCGCTCCTTTGGCATCGAGCATATCTGGATCATCGACCCGGAGCCGCGCATCGCTTATCGCTATACAGAAGCCGGGCTCGAAGAAGTGCGGACCGGTGAGCTGACCGTGCCGGAGACGCCGATTTGCGTGGTGCTCAGCGAGGTGTTTGCGGAGCTGGACCGGGCGTAAGGTCGCTCCGAACAAGAAACTCCGCGGCAGCCAGCATTCCTTCAGGGGCTGAAGCCCAGTTCTCTCTGTGGCATTTCGGCATGACTGAAGTCATGCCCTGACACAGTGCGGCTGTTTGAAAACAAGCTCAGCTCTTGAGCGCGACGCGGATGTGGAGCTCTTTCAATTGCTGCTCGGTGACCGTGGTGGGCGCATCGACCATGAGGTCGATGGCTTTGGCGGTCTTGGGGAAGGCGATGACTTCGCGCAGGCTGGGCGCGCCGGCGAGCAGCATGACGATGCGGTCGAGGCCGAGCGCGATGCCGCCATGGGGCGGGGTGCCGTACTCCAATGCGTCGAGGAAGAAGCCGAAGCGCTGGCGGGCTTCTTCATCGCTGATGCCGAGCGACTGGAAGATCTGCTGCTGCACGTCCTTGCGGTGGATGCGGATGGAGCCTGAGCCGAGTTCGAGGCCGTTCATCGCCAGGTCATAGCAGTTGGCGCGCACGCTGGCCGGGTCGCTGACGAGGTTGGCCATGTCGTGCTCATGCGGCGAGGTGAACGGGTGGTGCGCGGGCATCCACTTGCCGCTGGCCAGGTCGTACTCGAACATGGGGAAGTCGGTAATCCAGATGGGATGGAAGGCGGCGGAGCCGTCGATGCTCTTGCCGCTCCGCGGATCTGCGTTGCGGACCACGTCGTCGGTGACGTTGAAGGCGCCGTGGCGCTCGGCGTACTTTTTGGCCAGCTCGGTGCGGAAGTTGCCGGCCGCGGAGTAGACGTTGATTTCGCGCTCGCTGAGGCGGCCCTCGAATTTTGTGTCGCTGGCCTTGATGTGATGCGCCGGGTCGCCGGCCACGATGACGACGAAGTCGGCGTCAGAGGCTCCGGCCATCTCGCGCGCCTTGGCGGCGGCTTCGGGGAATCCCTTGGCGAGGCGCTTGAAATCGTCGATGAACTTGGCGCCCTTCTTCTGATCGAAGAGCGGATGGTTGTCTTCGCGTTCCTTGCGGCTGAGTTCGCCCACGCTGGGAATGCGCAGCGCGACGATGGGCAGCGCGGGATCGATTTGCAGCGCGGCGAGATTTTCTTCAGTGAAGGCCGAGCGCACGTCGGTAAGGCCGGGCAGGCGCATGTCGGGCTTGTCGGTGCCGAAGCGCTGCATGGCCTCGTCGTAGGTGATGCGCGGGAACGGCCTGGGCAGCGTGACGCCGGCGGCGGCGAAACCGGCGCAGAGGAAGTCCTCGACGACGGCGAAGACGTGCTCCTGGCGCGGGAAGCTCATTTCCAGATCGACTTGCGTGAATTCAAGCTGGCGGTCGGCGCGCAGGTCCTCGTCGCGGAAGCAGCGGGCGATCTGGAAGTAGCGGTCGAAGCCGGAGATCATGAGGATCTGCTTGAAGATCTGCGGCGACTGCGGCAGGGCATAGAACTCGCCGGGATGGACGCGGCTGGGCACGAGGAAGTCACGCGCGCCCTCGGGGGTGGACTTGGTGAGGATGGGCGTTTCGACTTCAAGAAAGCCCTGGCGGCTGAGGCTCTCGCGAATGGCCAGCGTAATGTCGTGGCGCAGGCGGAAGTTGCGCTGCATCTCCGCGCGGCGCAGGTCCACGTAGCGGTACTTGAGGCGGACTTCCTCGTTCTGGATGGCTTCTTCGGCGGGCGAGAACGGGGCGAGACGCGTGTCATTGAGGACGAGGAGCTGGGTGGCCTCAATCTCGATTTCGCCGGTGGGCATTTTGGGGTTGATGGCGTCGGCCGAGCGCAGGCGCACCTTGCCGACGGCGGCGACGACATACTCCGGGCGGACCTGCTCGCCCTTGGCGTGGCCGTCGGGGGTCAGCTCCTTGTCGAGGACGATCTGGCTGATGCCGGAGCGGTCGCGGAGGTCGAGGAAGATAAGGTTGCCGTGGTCGCGGCGGCGGTTAACCCAGCCCATAAGAACCACTTGCTGGCCAGCGTGGGCGGCGCGCAGGTCGCCGCAGAGATGCGTCCGTTCAAGATTGCCTAGAAAATCGAGCACTACGCGTGTCCTTTGTGTCGGGATTCTGCGGCGGGTGAGTAGAATGCGCCGAGACTCCCTCAGGGGCTAAAGCCCCGGTGATTTTTGATGAAGCCAGATGTACGGGCTAAAGCCCGTACCCTTCAAGGCTTCAGATGTGAGGGGCTAAAGCCCCAGGATTCTTTGAGGCTGATGTGAGTCACGGCCGAAGCCCTGACCTACCAGCCCTGACCTACCAGCCCTGACCTACCAGCCCTGACCTACCAGCCCTGACCCGCCAGCTTGCATCCTTCGAGACTTCAGTTCCGGCAGAGCTACTTCGACGGTTCCGCGAGAAACGCAGCCAGCTCCGCGCGGGGAACCTTTGTCTGGATGCCGGTGGAGAAGTCCTTCACTGTAAGGATACCGGATTGAAGCTCGTCTTCGCCGAGGATCACGATGCAGCGGGCGGTCTTGTCGGCGGCCTCGAAGGATTTTTTAAGGCGGAAACTGCCATCGCCCAGCTCGACGGCGAGGCCGGTGTGGCGCAGCTCGCGGGCGAGCGAGAGGGCGGGGGCGTTCATGGCTTCGCCGAGCGGGGCGATAAAAGCATCGGCCATCTGCGGTGGGGCGGACTTTTGGTTTAGCTCCTGGGCCTGGAGGGTGAGCACGAGGCGGTCTTCGCCGATGGCGAAGCCGATGCCGGGGGCGCGAGGTCCGCCGAGGGCTTCGCTGAGGCCGTCGTAGCGTCCGCCGCCGAGCAGGGCGTTCTGCGCGCCGAGGCCGCCGTGGGTGAACTCGAAGGTGGTGCGGGTGTAGTAGTCGAGGCCGCGGACGAGGCGGTGGTTGAGGGTGTAGGGGACGCCGGCGGCGTCGAGCGCGGCGGTTACGGCGGCGAAGTGCTGTTGTGATTCCGGATCGAGGTGATCGGCGATGCGCGGGAGAGTCTCGATGATGGGCTGGTCCTCGGGGACTTTGCAGTCGAGGACGCGGAGGGGATTGGTGATGGCGCGGCGCTGGCAGTCGGCACACATGGTGTGGGCGATGGGCTCGAGGGCGGCGCGGAGCGCTTCGTTGTAGCGTGCGCGGTCGGCGGAGGAGCCGACGGAATTGAGGTGGAGGGTCCAGCCGGTGATGCCGAGCTCGTCGAGGAGGGTGGCGAGCATCTCAAGCACTTCGGCGTCGCGCAGGGGGGACTCGCTGCCAGCGGAGGGCGGGCCGATGACCTCTGCGCCAATCTGGAAGAACTGGCGGTAGCGGCCCTTCTGCGGGCGCTCGCGGCGGAACTGCGGGCCGATGTAGTAGAGCTTCTGGAGCTGGCCGGTTTCGCCGAGCTTGTGTTCGATGTAGGCGCGGACCACGCCTGCAGTGTTTTCGGGGCGGAGGGTGAGGGACTGAACACTCTTGCTAAACTGCCCAGCAACTTCTTCTACAACGACTTCATCGAGTTGAACTTCTTCTCGAGGAAGTCCTGCGGGAATTACTAAGCGCAATCCTGGGCCGAAACGGCGCATGTAGTCCGCATTTGCGGAATAGGGAAGGATTTCACGGGTCCGCAGCGCTTCTTTCGCCTCGAGGAGACCATCAACGACATCCTGTGTCACTTTGTTGGTGAATGCGACGAATTCCGGCTTCTCCGGATTTCTTCGGCCAAGAATCAATTTAACGCCAAACTTCTCGATTGCCTGAAGCACATCCAGCGCCCCGGACTCGATAACAAAGCCTCTTTCACCTACTTGAATTCGGGTCCAAGTAGTGATCAGGCTTTGTATATCAAAACGTTCGCGGTCCTCCCAGGTGTACATCTCCTTGGAGACGATGTCGGTTTCTTCGCCGACGCCGCGGGCGAAGAGGGAGGTGTCTTCAAAAATGGGGGTGCGGATTTCGCCGAAGTTGTAGCGGGCGAAGACGGCGCGGGCGACGGCCTCGATGCGGTTCCAGAGGGCGGTCTCCGGCGGCAGAAGGTCTCGGGTGCCGCGCACGGCTTTCAGGGTACTCATATCTTATTTAGTTTAAACGGACCGAACAGCGCGGGAGCCCCGGCCGCACCCGGCGGGTGCGCTGCGCGTCTATACAACAGCGCGGTTGGGGCATAAATGTGTGTGCGCCATCCCCGGCGCGGGAGCAAGCCCAGGATGTTTCACGTGGTCCTGAAGAAGGACGAGGAAGGCTGGATCGTGGCTGAGTGCCCTGCTTTGCCCGGCTGCTTTTCTCAAGGCAAGACGGAACAGGAAGCGTTGGCCAACATCAAGGAAGCCGTCACTGCTTGGCTCTGGGCCGACGCTCAAAAGAGGGCGGAGTCACTTTGAGTTGAACGTTGACTAAGCCCTTTTCTTGATCGATTTCAGCAGTGTGCTATCGATGCGGGTTTGCCAGCCGGGGCCGGTGGCTTTGAAGTGGTCAATGACTTCGGGTGACAGACGCAGGGAGACCAGCTTCTTGGTGGGCGCTTTCTGCGGGCCGCGCTTGCCTCTGCGCGCCACCTTGCCCTTGCGGATCAGGTCTGCCTGTGCGAACCAGGCACGCGTGGCTTGAGGATTGTTCGGGTCGTAGGGACCGTCTTCGGGCGCGTAGGGGATGACGTCGCTTTCCTGGCGTGACAGAGCGCGTTCCCAGTCTGTCTTACTGTGAGTCTTTTTCATATTGCCTGCGCTCCTCTCGTGAGGCAGTCCGGAATGAGATTACGCGGACTTCGTTTCCGCGCTCGGTGTAGACCAGGGTCAGGACCCGTCCGTGAATAACGGCCATGGCGATGTCCATCAAGCGGTGTTCGCTGTCCCGGCTGCTTTGATAGGTGCACTTTTCCGGGTTGTCGTAGACAAGGTGTGCGTCTTTGAAGTCAAGGCCGTGCTTTTCCAAGTTTGCTTTACGCTTTGCCTCATCCCAGACGAGCACAATTTAATTGTAGCTACAATTTGAAGCTATGGCAAGGAGGAATGAATCAAACTGCCGGGTAGTGGGTCAGTTTGATGAAACTTTCCCTCAGGGGCTGAAGCCCGCTTCCGTCATGTTCAGTTTATGTACGGGCTGAAGCCCGTACCCTTCACGATGCCAAGGACGAATTGATCACTTCTAAGCACTGTGCGCTGCGGCGATGGCAGCGGGTTTGCGTTGGCGGGCCGGGGCGGTGCATGCTAGCTGGCATGGAATATCGCATGCTTGGTGGCTCGGGCCTCAAGGTTCCCGTTCTCAGTTTTGGCGCTGGTACGTTTGGCGGCGGCAGTGAGTTTTTTGAAGCGTGGGGCGCGACGGCGGATGAGGCGCAGGCGCGGCGCATTGTGGACATCTGCATGGAGGCCGGGGTCAACCTGTTTGACACGGCGGACGTGTACTCGAATGGGCGGTCGGAGGAGGTGCTGGGCAAGGCGCTGGCGGGGCGGCGCGACAAGGCGCTGATTTCGACGAAGGCGACGTTTCGCTTTGAGGAAGGGCCGAACCGCGTGGGATCTTCGCGGTCTCACCTGCGGTATTCGCTCGAAAACAGCCTGCGTCGGCTGGGCACGGAGTATGTGGACATCTACCACTTGCACGGCTTTGACGCGCTGACGCCGATTGAAGAGGTGCAGGATACGCTGAACACCTTTGTGCGCGAGGGCAAGGTGCGGTACATTGCGTGCTCGAATTTTTCGGGCTGGCACCTGATGAAGTCGCTGGCAGTGGCGGAGCGCCATGGGTGGACGCGGTTTGTGGCGCACCAGGTGTACTACTCGCTGGTGGGGCGCGAGTATGAGTGGGAGCTGATGCCGCTGGGGCTGGCAGAAAAGGTGGGCGCGCTGGTGTGGAGTCCGCTGGGCTGGGGACGGCTGACGGGGAAACTGCGCCGGGGCAAGCCGCTGCCGGAGGTGAGCCGTCTGCACAAGACGGCCGAGTTCGGCCCGCAGGTGCCGGAGGAGTACCTCTACACCGTGGTGGACGCGCTGGATGCGGTGGCGGCGGAGACGGGCAAGACGGTTCCGCAGGTGGCGCTGAACTGGCTGCTGCAGCGGCCTACGGTTGCCTCGCTGATCATGGGCGCGCGCAATGAGGAGCAGTTGCGGCAGAACCTGGGCGCCGTGGGCTGGAACCTGACGGCCGAGCAGGTGGCACGGCTGGACAAGGCGAGCGCGACGGCGCCGATCTACCCCTACTGGCACCAGAGGCAGTTCACTGAGCGCAACCCGCCACCGGTTTAGGGAAGCAGGGGTCAGGGGCCAGAGGTCAGCCAGTGCGGCTGAAGCTGCGCCCTGCCAAAGCCCTTGTCTGCTGCGCCATATTAGCGCGTAGCGAGCGCGTGCCTGTGGTGGTGGACGACGTAGCGGCCGACGAGCCAACCGGCGGCGGCTCCGACGAGGACGTCGGTGGGGAAGTGCTCCTGGCCCATGACGCGGGTGAGGCTGATGGCGGTGGCTCCGGAGTAGACGAGGGTCTGCGTCCAGAGCGAGGGGTACTCGGTGGCGATGGCCGAGGCGGTGGCCCAGGCGAGCACGCTGTGCGAGGAGGGGAACGAGGAGTCGATGCCCGCGCCGGACTGAAAGAACTTGCCATGGGCGCTGTCGAGGGCGGGACGCTCGCGCCA
Source organism: Acidobacteriota bacterium (assembly GCA_028876395.1). GTDB lineage: Bacteria > Acidobacteriota > Terriglobia > Terriglobales > Acidobacteriaceae > Telmatobacter. The sequence goes on along the minus strand of JAGWRX010000048.1, from coordinate 6,675 downwards.
GAAGATGAGCTTCATGCCTTCCTCGACGCCGACGCCGTCGATGAGCGCCTCTCCGCTGAGGATGCCGGCCTCGCGCGCGTGGTCGTCCGCGCGGAAGTGGCCGAAGCCGTAGAGGGCGACCGGGGCGGCGATGAAGCCGCCAATCATGGCGTTGGAGGCATTGACGTTGGCCTGGTTGAAACTGGGGTCGTGCGAGACCACGTCGGTCATGGCGCGGTGGTCGGTGGCGATGGAAATGCCGGTGGCGACGGCGAGGGGGGCGAGCCATTTGAGGTCGTGGACGCGCAGGCGGGCGGGGCTGGTCCAGATGGCGAGCTGGTCATGGAGGATATTGCGCGGGGTGTTGCGAATCGTGATGGCGTCCTGGGATTGAGCTTGGGCTTGGGATTGGGACTGGGACTGCGGTGCGTCAGGGAGCGCGGCGGGGTTGGGTCCGGGGTTGGGACCTGACTGGGCGCGGGCTGCGAGACAGGAGGCGAGGAGCACTGCGGCTGAGAGCATGGCCACGAGACGGCGGCGGGCGGCGCGTTGGGGTCGGAGGAACGGGACGCTGGGTGTCATGTGTCTCCTGTGGATTGGATTCAGCAGCAATTACTGGCGCGTCTCGGCGAGGTAGATTTCGACGTAATCGAGGTAGTTTTTGGCGTACTCGAGGATGAGGGTGCGGTCCTTGTCGCCGAGTTCGCGGCGGAGTTTGGCGGGGACGCCGGCCCAGAGGGTGCGCGGGGGCACGATGGTGTTCTCAGGGACGACGGCGCCGGCGGCGATGATGGAGCCCTCGCCGATGCGGGAGTTGTTGAGGATGGTGACGCCCATGCCGATGAGGACGGCGTCCTCGACGACGCAGCCGTGGACGGTGGCGTTGTGGCCGATGGTGACCCAGTCGCCGACGATGACGGGGTAGAGATTGCGCTGGCCGTGGAGGACGGCGCAGTCCTGGACGTTGGAGTTGGCGCCGACGCGGATGGAGTTGACGTCGCCGCGCAGGACGGCGTTCATCCAGACGGAGGAGCGCTCGCCGAGGGTGACATCGCCGATGACCTGGGCGGAGAGGTCGATGTAACAACTGGCCGGAATGTGAGGAAGCTGACCCTGGTAGCTGCGGATCATGGAGATTGATGCCTCAGGGAAAGTCTAGAACATGAGCGGCGGGCGGGGGTAGCAAGCGGCGGTTTTTATGGCGTTTGGGAGGAATGGAAGGGCCGGATTGGGGCAAAACGGGAGGTTTCGCGGCGCGACGGGGGCAATTCTCTTGAGCGGATGCGCAGAAATTCCAGTATCATAAAGGAGCTCATCAGCAGGTTTGGAGGTGGGACCACTTTGGCAGAGGTTCGTGTGCAGGAAGGCGAGCCGCTGGAAAATGCGCTGCGCCGGTTCAAGCGGAAGGTACAGCAGGAGGACATCATCAAGGAAGTCAAGCGTCACTCCTACTACCTGAAGCCCGGTGAGAAGCGCCGCGTCAAGGCAGCATTGGCGCGCAAGCGGAATCGCAAGAAGGCTCGCAAAGAGCAGGATTAGTACCCTGACCGTGTGAATTTGTGGCTTCCCAGGTCTCAAAATCGAGACCTGGGGCACCCAGAGTTCATGGTCACGAATACCAAATCATGCGGTTGCAGGACTAGTTTCAGCAGTAAACGGAATCGTGACACGCCGCCCCCGGCACGGCCTGCGGAAGAGAAGCAGGCCGTGCCAGAGAGACCAGAGAAAACTGGGGCGGCCTGTCGCGATTCTTTCTTTCCCTTGAACCGCCGCGCTCATCCCCCAAGGGCGAGGTGGAGTTTTACTCGGTCTGTCAGCTCAGAGGGCAGGCATGAAGGTTCGCCGCGGCGCTTTTTGCGGCCCGGGCCCATGTTGTCGAATCGCAGCACGAAGACGGGGAAACGGGACCGGCAAGCTGGTAAATGGAGGCCGCACTCTGCGTATTTCCCATCTTTTGGGGATGCCGGCCATGGAGTTTACCGATCGCGTATTGAAGTGCATCGATTGCGGCGCTGAATTCATCTTCACCGCCGGAGAACAGCTTTTCTTCCACGACAAACAGTTCACCAACGACCCGAAGCGCTGCAAGCAGTGCAAGGCGAAGCGCGCGAGCGGCAGCGGACGGGCGCGCACGGAGACGCGGACGACGTGTTCGGAGTGCGGCGCGGCGACGACGGTGCCGTTCAAGCCGACGCAGGGCAGGCCCGTGCTGTGCCGGTCGTGCTTCCAGAAGCAGCCGGGCAAGGCGGCTGCGCCGGTCGCGAAGCCGGACATTCTCTATCCCAGCACGGCGGCGCTTGCGCCGACCCGGACGCCGGGGAGCGGCGGTCTGGACCCGAGCTGATTTCGGGCGCTTACGACTTCTTTGCCAGGGCGCGGTGGCCGATGTCGCGGCGGTAGTAGATGCCCTCGAATTGAATTTCGGCGAGCGCCTGGTAGGCGCGGTCGAGGGCCTGCTGCAGCGAGTCGCCGGCGGCGGTGACGCCGAGGACGCGGCCTCCGCTGGTGACGATCTGGTTACCAATGCGCGCGGTGCCGGAGTGGAGGACCTGTACGCCGGGAACCTGGGCGGCGGCGGCGAGGCCGCTGATGGGAAAGCCGGTTTTGTAGCTGCCGGGGTAGCCGGAGGAGCTGGCGACGACGCAGGCTGAGGCGCCGGGGGTCCAGCGCAGCCTGGTGTCGCACAGGCGGCCGTCGATGCAGGCTTCGAGCGCGTCGACAAGGTCGCTTTCAAGGCGGAGCAGGATGGCCTGGGTTTCGGGGTCGCCGAATCGGGCGTTGTATTCAAGCACTTCAGGGCCGCGGGCGGTCATCATGAGGCCGCAGTAGAGGACGCCGACGAAGGGCGTGCCCTCTTCGGCCATGCCGCGGACGGTGGGTTCGGCGATGTGGTGGAGGATCCACTCAGTCATGCCGGGCTCAAGGATGGAATCAGTGGAGTAGACGCCCATGCCGCCGGTGTTGGGGCCTGTGTCGCCCTCGCCGATGCGCTTGTGGTCCTGCGCGGGAACGAGCGGGGCCACGTGCTGGCCGTCGCTGAGGCAGAGGAAGCTGACCTCGTCACCTTCGAGGAACTCCTCGATGACGACCTGCTGCTCGGCGGCGCCCAGCAGCGCGCCGCTAAAGAGGCCATGCGCGGCTTCGAGGGCGGTGTTGCGCGATTCGCAGATGAGGACGCCTTTGCCGGCGGCGAGGCCGTCGGCCTTGACGACGATGGGCGGGTGGAAGGTGGCAATCTCTTTTTCAAATTCAGCCGGGGAAACGCAGACCGCGTAGTTGGCGGTGGGGATTTTGTTGCGCTTCATGAACTGCTTGGCGAAGGCCTTGCTGGATTCCAGGCGGGCCGCCTCGCGGGTGGGGCCAAAGACGCGGAAGCCGCGCTGCTGGAGGGCGTCCACAACACCCAGCGAGAGCGGCAGCTCGGGGCCGACGATGGTGAGGGCGGGCTGCTCGGCCTCGGCGAGGCGCACCATGGCGTCCACGTCCTTCAGGTCCACGGAAACGCAGCGGGCGACCTGGGCGATGCCGCCATTGCCGGGCGCGCAGACGACTTCGGTGACGCGCGGACTGCGCTTGACCGCCCAGGCCAGAGCATGTTCGCGACCGCCTGAGCCGAGGATGAGGACTTTCATGCGATTTCCCCCTGATGGCCCGGCGACGCCGAAGCCCCGAAGGGTTATGGTCGGCAATGCGGGGGGGTGAAGTCAAATGGGGAATACTGCTCCCCTATACTGAGGCGTGGGCCGGCGGCTGAGCCGGTTGGCAAGAGACGCGCGATGGTGGAAACCCGCATCAAGAGCTATGCCGAACAGGCCGCCGCAGACGAGCGGCGCGCTGCGCAACGGCGCGCCTTCACGCGCAACCAGGTGTTAGGGCTGCTGATGGTGGCGGCGGTGATTGTGGCGTGGTGGCTCTGGCACACGAATCCGCGATGGATTTTTCCGGCGGGGTGGTGGCGTTGGTGAGTGCTGCGCGCACGGCGGCCCCTTTGGTGGTTCTGTTGCTGGGCCCGACGGGGAGCGGGAAGACAGCGCTTTCGCTGGCGCTGGCGGAGCGCTTTGGCGGCGAAATTGTGAGTTGCGACTCGGTGGCCGTGTATCGGGGCATGGATGTGGGCAGTGCCAAGCCGACGACGGAAGAACGGGCCAGGGCGCCACATCATCTGATTGACGTGGCCGAGCCGGACGAGCCGTTCACGGCGGGTGAGTACAGCCGGGCGGCGCGGGCGGCGCTCAAGGAGATTGCGGGACCTGTCCCCGAAGGAAGGGGCAAGTTGCCGATTGTGACGGGCGGGACGGGGCTGTATCTGCGGGCGCTGACGGAGGGGCTGTTTGCGGGGCCGGCGCGGCAGGATGCACTGCGTGCGCGATTGAGGCTGACGGCGCGGAAGCGCGGAAGCGCCTGGCTGCATCGGGTGCTGGCGCGGCTGGATGCGGCGCGGGCGGCGAGTATTCACGCGAACGATGTGCCGAAACTGATTCGCGCGATTGAGGTGTGCCTGGCGGGGCGCAGGCCGATGTCGGAAGTGCTGGGCCGCGAGGATCTGGCGCGGGACCCGCTGAAGGGCTTCCGGCTGCTGCGTATTGGGCTGAACCCGGCGCGGGCGGCCTTGTATGAGCGGCTGAACCGGCGCTGCGCGGCGATGTTTGCGGCGGGGCTGGTGGAGGAGACGCGCGGGCTGCTGGAGCGCTACGGGCCGGTGAAGGCGCTGGACTCGCTGGGCTACCGGCAGGCGCTGGCGGTGGTGCGCGGCGAACTGAGCGAAGAGGCGGCGATAGCTGCCACGCAGCAGGGGCATCGCAACTATGCGAAGCGGCAGTTGACGTGGTTTCGGCGCGAGCCAGATGTGCGGTGGATTGAAGGCTTTGGGGATGAGGCGGAGACAGTGCGCGTGGCGGAGGAACTCGTGAAGGCAAGGCTTTGAGTGACTGCATCGCTTCATTCGTACCGGTTGCCCATCCTTTCGCAAAGGACGCGCAAAGGATGGGGCAACCCGGTCTAGACAGCTAAGGCTGGTATTTCCAGAGGTCGTTCAGCGAGCCGGCGTTGTTGGTGGAGTCGTAGCCGGAACCGCCGAAGAGCCAGAAGGTACCGTTGCTGCCGACCCAAGCGGCAGCCTGACCTCTGCCGCCGGGGATATTCGTTGGCGATGCAGTACCCATGGTGCCGTATACGGCCATGCCGTCCATTGCGCTTGTGCCGCCGACCCAGGTCCAGTTGTTCGCTGCGGGGCTGAACTTCCAGAGGTCGTTGAACGAGATGCCGCCGAAGAGCCAGAAGTTGTGCTGGCTGTCGGTCCAGCACACTGCGCCATCGCGCGCGCCCGGCGTGTTGCCCGCGGCGGCGGTTCCCATGGTGCCGTACTGGCCCGTTGCCGAGGGCGTGTTGGAGCCCGTAACCCAGGTCCAGGTTTTGGCGGTGGGATCGAACATCCAGAGATCGTTGAAGTCTACGACGGAGCTGGTGTAATAGTATCCGGCGCCACCGAACAACCAGAGGTGGCCGCTGCCATCGAGCCAGCCGCTGGAGGCCCATCTTCCACCTGGAACGTTGGCGGCGGAGGCTTGTCCCTGCGTGCCGTAGACGCCGACCTGACCCATACTATAGAGCGCGCCCAGAGTGTTTGAGCCGCTGACCCATGTCCACATTTTCGTGGATGGACTGAAGCTCCAAAGATCGTTCAGCGCCCCTGCGTAGCCGTTTCCATCAAAGCCGGAGCCGCCGAAGAGCCAGAGTGTGCCGTCCGCAGTGACCCAGGTAACGGAGCTGCCGCGACTGCCGGGCACGTTGGTGGAGGCGGCGACGCCGAGCGCGCCGTAGTTGCCGGGCAGTCCCGTGGAGCCGGTGGACGACATGCAGATTTTGGATCCGTTCACCCAGTCCCATTGCCGGCTAGTGGGGCTAAAGCTCCACAGGTCGTTCAGCAGGCATTGATTGCCCGCTGCGTCAAAACCCCGGCCGCCGAAGATCCAGAAGTTGCCCTGGGCATCTGTCCAGCCCACGGCGCCGGTCCGCCCTCCGGGCATGTTGGACGAGCTGGCCACGCCCTGCGTGCCGTAGATGCCGGGCGAGCCCAGGTTCAGCGAAGTGTTATTGGCCCCGGCGACCCACATCCAGGTTTTTGCACTGGGGTTGTACTCCCACAGGTCGTTCAGGTAGCCGATTCCGGCCGAGCCGGGAAAGCTGCCCTGAGCGCTGTAGCCGTAACCGCCAAAGAGCCACAGATTGCCGGAGGAATCGGCCCAGGATGTCGCCTGGCCGCGGCTGCCGGGAAAGTTGGAGGTGGAAGCAACCCCGAGCGTGCCGTAGACGCCGCCGTTTCCATGATTTACATCGATGGTGTCAGCGCCATCAACCCATGTCCACTCGTTGGTTACAGAAGGTGGGGGTGGCGTGCCTCCTCCGCCGCCGCTCGATGTTCCCGTGCTGCCTCCACCGCAGGCTGAAACTAGAAGGACTGGCAAGAGCAACAGGAGCGATTGAGCAAAGGACTTCATCAACACGACAAACACCTCAACTTAAGCAGGAGTTAGACACGGCGACAGAGTCTACTGGGAAAGGGGGGGGTGTCAAGCCACATGCTGATTGATGCCTGAAGGTCGTTGGATGCACGGCGGGGCACAGCGTGCTTTGTTCGTCCGTTTAGACTGGAGAGTTAGTGCGGGGTGCTCGCGCGGTATCTGGGAGCGCCCCGGA
>JAGWRX010000047.1 GCA_028876395.1 Acidobacteriota bacterium | reverse complement strand
CCGGTGACTTGGCGGGAGTTTGAAGAGACGGCGCGGTTCTTTACCGATCCGGGCGCGCAACTCTACGGGACTGTCTTCGCCGCATTCCCTGACGGCCACAATACGCTGTATGACTTTGCGCTGCAGCTGTGGAGCCGCGGCGGAGAACTGCTTGATGGCGACGCGCGGCCACAGCTCACCACGCCCCAGGCCATCGAGGCGCTGGAGTTCTACCGCCGCGTGGTGCGCGACCCCGCGCAGTGCCATCCGCGCTCGCGCGAGCTGGACTCGACGCAATCGGGCGATCTGTTTCTAGCAGGCGAAGTGGCCATGATGGCGAACTGGTTCGGCTTTGCCGCGCGCGCAGGCCGCGCCGGTTCGCCGCTGGCAGGCAAGGCGGCCATCGCACCCATACCAACGAGCCAAGACGGCCCCCCCGTCTCGCTCTCCGTTTTCTGGGCGCTGGCCATGGGCTCCGGCTCACGCAACAAGGAGCTGGCCTGGATGTTCCTTCGCTTCATCGCGACGGCCGAAAGCGACCTGCGCATGACCCGCCACGGAACGGTCGGCGTTCGCCTCTCCACATGGCGCAACCCGGAACTGCAGGCCCGGATTCCCGTCTATCGCGAGATTGAGGCCATCTCGCTGGGCGCACGGCAGCTTCCGACGGGCCCGCAGATGGCAGCGTTCGCTTCAATCATGGACGCGGTGGTGACGCGCGCGCTTGGCACAAATGATGCCACACTCGCTATTCTTGAAGCGGCACAACATGAAATCGACAGCAAAGAAATGAGATTTCCATGAGTACGAAAGAGCAGCAGACCTCAGCAAAGGCAGGCACGGATGGCTCCTTCCGTCTCGACGGCCTCCACGCCCTTGTGACGGGAGGCGCCAGCGGCATTGGCGAGGCCACCGTGAAGGAACTGGCGCAAGCCGGCGCCCTGGTCTGGATCGCGGACATCAACATTGCCGCGGCCGAGGCGCTTGCCAAATCCGTCAGCAATGCACGTGTTCTGCATCTCGACGTGACCAGCCGGGAGTCTATCGCCGCAGCCGTCGCGCATATCAGCCGGCTCGACATTCTGGTGAACAATGCGGGCATCGGGCATGTGGGCTCTATCGAAACCACCGAGCCCGGAGACTTCGACCGCCTGATGAACGTGAATGTGCGCTCGGTGTATCTGGTGACGCGCGGATTTCTGCCGCTGCTGCTGGCAGCCGGCACAACGAGTGGAAGGACTGGCACGATTGTGAACATCGCTTCCGTGGCTGGACTGGTGGGCATCAAGCAGCGCTTTGCCTACTGCACGAGCAAGGGCGCGGTGATTGCCATGACGCGGCAGCTTGCAGTCGAGTATCCCAAGACGCTGCGCGTGAACGCCATCTGCCCCGGCACCGTGGAGACGCCGTTTGTCGAAGGCTATCTGGAGAAGTTTCACAAGCACAACAAGGAAGAAGTGCGCACCGAGCTGCGCGCGCGCCAGCCGATTGGCCGCCTCGGCCAGCCTGGAGAAATTGCCTCAATGGTGCGCTACCTGGTGTCGGACGAGGCTGCATTCATCACCGGCGCGCTCTTCAACATTGACGGCGGCTGGACAGCGGCGTAGTTCGCTTTTTGACTTTTGCCACGGAGGCACAATGAAACTCGTTTCCTTTTCTGCCGCGGATGGTCGTGTCCGCCCCGGTGCGCTGCTGGAAGACAACTCAGTTGTCGACCTGAGCTCTTATTACCCGGATGCGCTTGCCGTGGTAACTGCGGGGCTGAAAGCCGCGCCTGCCGGCCGCACGCTGCCGGTCGAGCAGGTGCGATTGCATGCACCGCTCACCAATCCACCGCGCGTGTTTGCCATTGGGCTCAACTATCGCGATCACGCGGCGGAATCGGGCATGGCGATTCCTGCAACTCCGGTGGTGTTCTTCAAGCTGACCACGGCGATTATCGGTCCCGGCGATGCGATTGTGCTGCCGAAGAACTCCACCGAGCCGGATTACGAGGCGGAGTTTGCGTTCGTCATCGGCAAGGGCGGCTACCGGATTCCCGGCGCGGCATGGCGCGAGCACGTGTACGGCTACACGATGGTGAACGACGTGAGCGCGCGGGATGTGCAGTTCGCCTCGTCGCAGTGGTCGCTGAGCAAGAGCTTTCCGACCTTCTGCCCGCTGGGACCGGCGATTGTGACGGCGGATGAAATCGCGGACCCGCATGCGCTGGAGGTCGGACTCAGCATCGACGGCGAGGTGCTGCAGAAATCCAATACGCGCGAGCTGATTTTCAAGATACCCGAGCTTATCGAGTATCTGTCCTCCATCACGCCGCTGCTGCCTGGCGATATTGTTTCCACGGGCACGCCGTATGGCGTGGGACTGGGCCGCACACCGAAGCGCTGGCTCAAGCCTGGCGAGACCGTCACCGTGAACGTGGAAGGACTCGGCGAACTCACCAATCCGGTGGTCGCGGAATAGCTGCTCACGTCGCATCGCCGCGCCGATACAGGAGAATTTAACTTGGCCATGGAACTGACAGGACAATCGTTTCTCGGCAGCCGTCGCGGTGCGCGCAGCGGCGCCGGCTTTCAGGCACAGAACCCGCAGAGCGGCGAGGCGCTGGCGCCTGTCTACTACTCTGCTGCGGCCGCCGAAGTGGACGAAGCCGTTGAGCTGGCCGCGTGGGCCTTTGCCAGCTACTCGCAGACCAGTGGAAAGGCCAGGACGGCCTTTCTGCGGCGCGCTGCAGACGGTTTTGACGCACACAAACAGGAGCTGGCCGAGCGCGCGCATCTGGAGACGGCGCTGCCCATGCCGCGCCTGCTGGGCGAGGTGGGCCGCACCGCAGGGCAGTTGCGCCTGTTCGCCGGGGTGGTCGAGGAGGGCTCGTGGGTGCAGGCTCGCATTGACCCCGCGCTGCCGGACCGGCAGCCGCTGCCGAGGCCGGACATTCGCTCGATGCTGCGGCCACTGGGGCCGGTGGCGGTGTTTGGGGCGAGCAACTTTCCGCTGGCGTTCTCGGTAGCCGGGGGCGATACAGCGTCGGCGCTTGCGGCGGGCTGCCCGGTGGTGGTGAAGGCGCACCCGGCACATCCGGGGACGAGCGAACTGGCGGGGCAGATCCTCTGCGATGCCGTGGCTGCCGAGGGTTTGCACCCGGGCGTATTTTCGCTGGTCTTTGATTCGGGCATCGAGGCGGGTAGCGCACTGGTGCGGCATCCGCTGATTCGGGCGGTGGCTTTCACGGGGTCGCTGCGGGCGGGGCGGGCGCTCATGGACTTGGCCGCGGCGCGGCCGGACCCGATTCCGTGCTTTACGGAGATGTCGAGCGGCAACCCGGTGTTTGTGCTGCCGGGGGCGCTGCGCAAGGGACCGGCGGCGCTGGCGTCGATGCTGTTCGGGTCGTTCACGCTGGGCGCGGGGCAGTTCTGCACCAAGCCGGGGATTGTGCTGGTGCCGGAGGCGGCGGAGGGTCAGGCCTTTTTTGACGAACTGAAGGCGCTGGTGGAAAAGGCGGCGCCGTTTACGCTGCTGACCAGCGGCATTGCACGGGAGTACGGGCGCGCAACGAAGGAGCGGGCAGCGGAGATTCCGGTGGCGGCGCAGGCGGTGGCCGAAGCCGGACCGGCGTGCATGGCCGGAGCGAAGCTGTTCACGGTATGTCTGGATGAGTTTCTGGCGAAGCCGGCGCTGGCGGATGAGATCTTCGGGCCGAATACGCTGCTGGTGCATTGCGACAGCACGCAGGATTTTGTGCGCGGCGCAGCAGCGCTGGACGGGCACCTGACGGCGACGCTACTCGGTGATGACGATGACCTGGCTGCGAACCGGGAACTGATTCAAGTGCTGGAGCAGAAGGCGGGACGGCTGATCTTTAATGGCATGCCGACGGGCGTTGAGGTGACGCACGCGATGGTGCATGGCGGACCGTATCCGGCGACGAGCGACCCGCGCTTCACCTCGGTCGGGAGCCTGGCGATTTATCGCTTTGCGCGGCCGGTGTGTTTTCAGGGGTTTCCGCAGGCGCTGCTGCCGGCGGAGTTGCAGGATGGGAATCCGCTGGGGATTCGGCGGCTGCGCGACGGGAAGCAGGAAGATGATTAGGATTTATTACTCATAGGGAAGAGCCGCTCTCCTCACCCCAAAGCCCGAAATGTTCTGCAGGCATTCTGTGGAAAACTGCAAATAAAAAGGGGGGAGTAGGGGGTAGGGTACGGACCGGGGACATGCCTGACATTTTGAACCGGGCAGACTGTGCCTTCATGCTTTTTCTCCATGTGACCCTATTGTGCGCCGGAGCGGCAAAATTCTCTGCAAATGCAAGTGATTGGGTACGCGTGAGTTAGGACGGGAGGGGCTTGCGGGGTTTTGAGTGACTTCTGGATAGGCGACTAACCAGAAACTGAAGAAGTGTTGTCCAATTTCCTCTGGCCGAGTGGCTCCCCAACTCGTTACTGGGAATACACTTGGTACATGATTCGTGGAAGAACCATTGGTGGCCTGCTTTTCACCGCCATGGTGTTGGTACCCACATCGCTGAACCTCTTTGCCTACGCTGAATCGTTTGATAGGCCATTACAGAGGAAGGTCATTGACCTTGGCCTGTCCCCCGACTTCAGGCCAAGCGACAATGTCCATTTGAAGCTCACCTGTACCTACTACCGTGCATTCATGGTCAAGCAACTAGAAGATACAACGAGTGAAGGAGCGTTGGGTTTCTGGATTGTGCCCGCCCACCTCGGACACATGCCCCCATGCATTCAAACGCATACTGTTAGCGAAAAATCTTTCGGGGAACAGTGGTGTGGTTATTTCAGCGGGGTCAAGCGCGGCGTCGTGTTCTTGGATGCGTGCGATGGGTTCAGCGGGGGAATTGGTTTTGCTGCATTCGATTCCAGGTCTGGGGCGAAGTTATTTGAAGATCTAGTCTCGACCAAGAATGGGACTATAGATTTCGTCCACATTTCTGATGAGAATTTGACGTTGCGATACATGCGCGTAGTCGCCGGAGATTGTTCCGTCCCTAAACTCGGTGACGCTTGCTGGAACAGCTTCAAGAAGCAGCCTGGCCTGAGCGATGCGCCAATGCCAAAATGTAGTGATTATGAAGGCGCAGAAGCTGGCAAAGCGAATTCGATGATCGCATATCCCGTGGAGATCCAACTCTTCCCGCAACCATCTATTAGGGCCCTTTCTAATCCAGTGCAGTGCTGGGCAAGTGATTGAACGCGACCTAATCTTCCTTCAGTGCCGCCACGGTTAGAAACGTGCAGCAAAGCAAGCCTTCCGCGTTCCGAGCGTATTACCGGCTAACCGGAGATTAAGAGGACCAGAAGCAGATCCTTCGCTCCGCTTACCCCAACGCGCTATGCCCGTCGGGGCCCCAAGCGTGCTTCGCTCAGGATGACAAGTCTTTGGTTGAGGGGCGCGTGCTTCGCTCAGGAGGGCAAGTCTTTGGTTGAGGGACGCGTGCTTCGCTCAGGATGATGGGGTTGCGGCGGGAATGGGACTGGCGTGAGAATGCCAGGATTCACTGAGATCTTCCCATGTGGGATTCTTGGATTGAATCAACACGACCTTCTTGTCGCGGGTCCAGCCCTTGAGTTCTTTCTCGCGCTGGATGGCTTCACTGACATCGATGAATCGCTGGAACCAGACGAGTCGATTGCAATTGTATCGGGCGGAGAAGCCGTCGTGTGTCTTCTGCTTGTGTTGGAAGGAACGCTTGACGATGTCGCTGGTCACGCCGACGTAAAGGGTCCGGCTTTTGCTGGCCATGATGTATGCGAAGTAGAAGCGCTCGGGCATACGGGAACGGTAATGGATCGATGGGAGAAAGACAAAAGCAGATCCTTCGCTCCGCTTACCCCAACGCGCTATGCGCGCCGGGGCCCCAAGCGTGCTCCGCTCAGGATGACAACGTAGTGGGTAGGCAGCAGACGTGCTTCGCTCAGGAGGACAAGGGGTGTTTGTGGGTGGGGATGGTCCGAGTTAGGCGGTGGGCTGGCAGGGTGGAGGAAAGACAAAAGCAGATCCTTCGCTCCGCTTACCCCACGTTCGCTGCGCGACCGCGGGGCCCCAAGCTGCTCCGCTCAGGATGACAGCGTAGTGGGTGGTAGGAGACGTGCTTCGCTCGGGAGGACAAGGGGAGGTGGGTTAGAGGACGCGGGCGAGCCAGTGGCCGGTGTGGGAGTGGAGGCTCTGGGCGATGTCTTCGGGGGTGCCTTCGGCGACGACGAGGCCGCCGCCGTCGCCGCCTTCGGGACCGAGGTCGATGACCCAGTCGGCGGACTTGAT
>JAGWRX010000046.1 GCA_028876395.1 Acidobacteriota bacterium | reverse complement strand
TGGAAGTAGTACCGCGAGTCATCTTCCGAGCGCGGGCCGGTGTAGGTGCCGTTGAAGCGGACCACGTTCCCGTCCTGATCCTCAATCCAGATGCGGCCGTAGAACCGGCCCATCCCCGACACCTTCGGATGCACGTCGAAGACCCATGTCCGGACCTGCCCCAGAAACTCACGCCGTACAAAGCTGAACGCGTAGTGCTGTTCGTCAAACCCCGTCGGGTCAAGAAACATCATCTGCATGAAGCCGGTCGCATTGTATGTAAACCGCCTGTCAAGCCCAAGAGCCTTGGTCAGCCCGGCGATAGCCGCGAACGAGCCCTTGAAGAACCCATGCTTGTCCGCCTCATTCCGTGAAACGTAAGTCTTGTCGTAGAAGGCTTTGCCAAAATCCACTCGGCTCAACGTATATTGGTCGCCAACCGGAATTGTGTAAAGCTTCGGATCGGGCCGCGTGTCCTGAATGTACGTCTCCACCAGGGGCATGTGCTGCTGGATGTTCTTGATGATCACCTTTTCCTGACTGACAGCCTTCTGGACCAGCGCGGCTTGATCAGGGGTAAGTTGGTTTGCCAGCGCGTACTGCGGTGCCTTTTTCTTCGCGTACGCGCAGGACACACCTAGAGTCAGGATGAGGAAGGTGATGGATAACTTCCGAAAAGTCATTGCTCGCTCCTAAGGTGGGTTCTTCTTCTCATTCTTCAGCAGTTTGCGCAGTGCAGATAAATCAAGGCTATACCATGCAACTGCTTGTCAGGCCGGTTTCCATGCTAGGCCAGTTGAAACGTAATCGTAATGTTGGTCGTCATATCCACCGGCTGGCCATTGCGTGTCGCCGGACGGAAACGTATCTCCTCCGCCACGCGGCGGGCTTCTTCGTCCAGGCCGTAGCCCAGCCCATGCACCACTCCCTGCACCACCACGCGCCCATTGGCCGTAAAGGTCACCCGCAGCACGACGTCTCCCTGCACCCGCTGCTTGCGGGCTTCGCTCGTGTACCGCACCGGCGGCTTCGAGAGAACTTCAAGATTCGTTGAAGCCGGAACCGCGGTGATTGCCGGAGCCGCAGCGACCTCCGTCATCTTGGGAATTCCAGCCGAAGCCACCTTGCCCGTCACGCCCGTGGCCGCTGTTCCCCTTCCCCCCGGGATACCCGCGGATGCCACCCGCCCCACCACCCCGGCATTCGAGCCGGACCGGGTGCCATTGCCGATCCCGGTCGAACCCACCACGCCCCTCGGCGCCACCGCCGGCCCGGTCATCCCGCCATACGGGTTTCCAATGGCTGCCACCGTCGCCGGACGCGTCGCGTTCGGATTCGGCGTCACACCGAACGTCTCGCCCAGATGCACGGGCGCGGTCGAGGGTTTGGCCTGGGGAGCCTGCGCCGGAGCGGCCGCCGTGAGGGCCGCCTTGGGCTGAGGCGCCAGCACAATCGCCGGCTTCGCTGCCCTCATCGCCGGTGCCGTCAGCTTTGCCTCCATCTCAATCGGCTTCAACGCCGGCTTCGGCTCCTGCCTCGGCATGTTGATCTTCGGAGCCTCAAGCTTCACTTCGCGCGGCTTGGGCAGATCCACAGGCTTCGGCGGAGGAATCTTCACCTTCACCTTCGGCGGAGGGGGCGGCGTCCTGGGAAAGATCAGTTCCGTCTGCTCGTACTTATGCTCCTGAATGGCGTGTCGCGCCGCCATCCCCACGTAGAGGACAGCCGCCAGAATCATCAAATTCACAACCGAGCTGGTGATAAATGAAGCCGACCTGCCCTCCGGCTCGGGGAGCAAGCCAAAGCTGGTCCGTTCTGGGGAGTAATTCACCGGCATGTTTTCATTCCTTCGTTTTGGCCATTTCAGCCGCTGGAGACTCCCATTCCTGGGCCGGAAGAAGCCTCGAGGAGTTCTGTAACGCGATAAAAATACGACTGCCGCGGATCCCGATCGCACCGCGGGCACTTGCTAATGTACTCCAAATGCAGGAAGCGAGGTTCCCGCCGGATGTTGCCGGTTCCGGACCGGTTCTGTTTGTTTGGACGGTTTTCTTGCTATATCGTCTCAGGCGGGAACAGCGTGTGCGGCGCCGAGCCGAAGGGCCTGATGTCCTTATTATCGCCGCTTCTTGCCAATGCTGGGAAGGGAACAAGTCCCTTCTCGCGGAATGGGCGCCTGCTTCCGCGCTCCACACACACCCCCTGCCGCGCCTCAGCTTGAGGGGTTCCGCGCCAGACGGGTCACCTATCTCATAGATCCCGGACATCCAGACGCTCCTGTGCAGGTCCAAGGCATCTGAGCTGAAGGAACTGCAGTCCCTCTCGGAGGGAGCAAGGGAAATCTGGCGTCCGGCCTGCGTCGTTATTCCTGCACTTGAAATCAATTGCGTGCATCGATGGCACTTGGAACACCCGTCAGGCAGCCGCCTTGCCGGCGGTCTTGGGAGGAGCGCGGTGAAGCAATTCCTCCATACCTGATGTAATAGACTTACGGTAACGCAAAGCGCTTCGGAAAGGACAGCATTTTTGTGAAGATATTGGTTACCGGAGGAGCAGGGTACATCGGTGGTACCGTGGCGGGCCTGCTGGCGCAGCGCGGCCATAACGCCATTGTTTTTGACAACCTCTGCCACGCCACCCGCGACCTGCTCCCCCCGGGCGTTCCGTTCATCCAGGGGGAGCTTGCCGATCGCGCCGCCCTTGAAAACCTTTTCATCGACGCCAAAAATCAGGGCCAGCCCTTCGACGGCGTCCTCCACTTCGCCGCACTCATCGAGGCTGGCGAATCCATGCTCAAGCCCGAGCTTTACTTCCGCAACAACACCGCCTCCACCCTCTCGCTCCTTGAGGCCATGCTCGCCCACGGCCCCCGACGCCTCGTCTTTTCCTCCACCGCCGCCGTCTACGGCGAGCCGGAGCAAGTTCCCATCACCGAAGACGCCCGCCTCAAGCCCACCAACGCCTATGGCGAGTCCAAGCTCCTCGTCGAGCAGATGCTCGTCTGGCTCAACCGCATCCACGGCCTGCGCTACGCCTCCCTCCGCTACTTCAACGTCGCCGGAGCACCCGAGGGCCCCGGCGGCATCACCCGTGGCGAGGCCCACGAGCCCGAGTCGCACCTCATCCCCCTCATCCTCGACGTCGCCCTCGGCCGTCGCCAGTCCATTCGCATCTACGGCGACGACTACCCCACACC
>JAGWRX010000006.1 GCA_028876395.1 Acidobacteriota bacterium | reverse complement strand
GCTCGATGGCACGGATGCTGGACCTTTCCGCGAGAGCGGTGATTACCGCGATCTGCTTATCCGTGTTGAGCACATTTGCCATAAAGCCTCGCTGTAATAAATGTATTACAGTAATAAAAATTTGTCAATTGTTATTGTGATACATTTATAAAAACATGGACGCCGATCCAAACAAAGATGAAGGTTCCAGCCACGGCAAGGAAGACTCTCTCCCGGTCGGTAAAACCTCGCCCGCTAACGATTCGAAACAACCTCTCTATCTTCAAATTCCAACCGACCTCCAAGAGCAGATCAGCGGCGCACTTCAACGAGCCTATCGCCATGAGGACGAGCGCAATATCAAAGATCCAATCCGAGTGGAAATTGTTAAAGATGAAGAGCTTACTCGGTTCGAGAAGAAAACTGTGCGATTCGGCTATTGGGGCGTCGTAATCGCGAGTTGCTCGCTCATCGCCGCTTGTGTTGCTGCATGGATGGTCTTTCAACAGTTCAAGGAAATGGCGACTCAAAGCGATCTCTTGAGTAGGGCTGCGGAACAGGCGCGGAAAGATTCCAACGAAAACGCTAAAGTTGTGGCTAAGCAACTGTCGGGGCTGCAAGCTCAAATCACAGCCGCTCAGCAAGGTGCGCGTGCACTCCAAGGGCAGTTGGCAGAATCGCGAAGCGTTGTAGAGTCCCAGCGGGCAGATATTAGCGTCTCGCCTTACAGCGTTGACCACCCAATGACGTTCGCTTCCCCCCAACAAATGTCCTTCGCGTTCACTATCGCCCTGACCAACAACGGAGCATTCGCTGCTAATGATGTAAGGATGCGCTACAAGCTGATCTTCCCGCAATTTGACAAATCCTACTTCACGGAGCCAGGAAAGCAACAGCGAGACCTCTGCAAGCCGCCTGTACCACCAATAATTGGGCATATGCCGAAACTCAGCATTTATTCTGGCAGGGCCGCGCCCGAACAAATCAATGGAGGGTGGGGAATCGAAGCAAAAGATACCTATACCATTCCGGCTGATCCTACTCATTCGACGCGAATCAGTCCGGTCGTCATAGGGTGCATAGATTATCTTTCTGGCGTAATGCCAAAATGGCACCAAACCGGGTTTATTTTTGAGATCAGAAGGAAGGATATGAGGGGTATCGTTCCGGGAAACAACATTCCATCCGACGCTATACTTATAGACCGATACATTTTCGACCAAGGCAATAGCTATTAAGAGTAGCCATAAAAAGCAAATTAGGACACTACCAAAACACCTTCCGCCGATGCGTCAAATCAGGCAGGCACCAGGGTCGGCGCGCTGAGTGGGCCATTGGATGGTACGGATTCCTCAAGCCGCGTCAGCGTCAGGACCGTGATGTCATCGTCCTGACCGAAATCCATGGCCGCTCGTGCAATCGCCTCCGCGCCAGACGCGCTGATCTGGAGCGTGCGGTCAAACCCGAACAATTCGCCCGCAGCATTGCGCGCCTCCACAATGCCGTCCGAGACAAACGTGAGTGGCTCGGCCGGTTGCAACTGGAACTGGCTCTCCTCGTACTCGGCTGCCGGATCAATGCCCAGGGGCAGCCCGGCGGCAGCGGGCACTTCAACGCCATTCCTGTAGGGCGACAGGTGCCCGGCATTGGCTATCGACACGGTTCCGTCCTGGCCGATGCGCGCCGCGCAGCAAGTCACGAAGCCGCCCTGCATCTGGCCCGCGAGCCCACGATTCAAAGCGCCGAGAATTCGCGATGGCGGCAGGGCGGGCATGGTCCGCAGCGCCCCGACAATCGCGGAAACCGTCATGGCCGCTTTCAGCCCCTTGCCGCTCACATCGCCCACAACCACCAGCACCCCACCGTCGGCCTCGGGCAGAACGCGGAAGAAATCTCCGCCCACGTGCTTGGCCGGGGCGTAGACGCTCTCGATTTTGAATCCCGGCACATCCACCGCCGGAGCCACCAGTTGCTGCTGCACCTCGCGCGCGGCGTCGAACTCGACGCGCAGTTCATCCCGTGCCCGCCATGCCTTCCAAGCCCGCTGGCCGAGCATCACAAACAAGGCAAATTCACAAAGAAAGAGTGACAGTCCGAAGTACGTTTCCTGGAACGGCCCGAATTTGGCACCGCGCAGGTAGCCAAAATTCTGCAGCAGGTCCGCGACCGCAATGACAATCATCGCGACGGCGATCAGCCGGTTTGCCCTTTTTACCATCAGCGCCCATAAGTTCACCGCGATCTGAATACAATCGAAGCTCGCGATTGCCGGCATCATCGTCAGGCCCGACCAGAGAATGATCGGCGACGGTTTGACCGCCAGCATCAAGATCAGGTAGGCCGCGGTGCCGATGGCCCACGAGGCATGGTAGAGGCGCTTTACGCCGAGGGCCCGCAGGCCATGAACAGTCCAGACGAGTTCGACAGTCGCAGCCATGGAAAGCGCCTGCAGGCCAGCATCCACAACGAAGAACGCTCGCCCCGAAATCGATACCAGTCCAAGCGGGGACGCAACGTTCCACAGGGACATGAGCGACGTGGCCATCAACATCCAACTGCACACCAGCAGGTCGCGCCCGCCAGCCCAGCGCCAGAAGAAGAGCAGACCCAGGCCCAAGATGAGAATGATTCCGTTGAGAGCCAGGTTGGGTCCTTCGGCAATCAGGGATGCGTCATGATCGGCTTGCAGGGCGAGATGCTGCATCTGGCTTGCATCGATCGTGAAAGCCGCACCGCCCTCTCGGGCCAGTGACCGCACGCCCGCCGGATACCAGGCTCGAAACGCCAACACGGCCGCGGAGCCGGGCGCAGCTAAACCTGCGGGCAGGCTGAAAACCTCATCCCGCGCGAAAAGGCTCATCTCGGTGCGGGGCGGAAGGCTGCCTTGACGGCCAACGAGGACGCCGTTCACGAAAATCTCATCTGCGATGAGGACGTTCTTGCCGCGAACGCACAGAGCGAGAGGGCCAGCAGCAACTCCCCTGGCCGGGACGCGCACCCGCACCCAGATGAATCCATTCGAGTCATACGGCGGCACGGGCCAGCGGCCCCGCTGTGCCACCGCCCACGCGCTGTCGTCGAAATCAGGATCGGCCCAGCGGGCATCGTCGCCGAAGTGGTAGCGAACCTGGGCGGCTGGCTCCGCGGGCACGGGGGTGCCTCTGGCCTGTGACCGGGGCGCGCAAGCGGCAAATATCAAGAGCAGCGCAATCCAGAGCGTGCGCGGCATGCGGGGAAGCATGCACACAGCATACGCACTTTTTGCGGGAGGTCAGGGGCGAATTCTCCTCAGCCGCCAGCAGCCGCCCGGATGTCCCGAGCTTCCAGGACGCGCTTTTCAAAGCCCTGCTTCGCCACGGTCAGCATTGCCTGCCCAATCTGGCGCGTGGAGAGAACCTGGTTGGGCAGCGCCCGGCGCAGCAGCGGGAACAGCGGCCCGGCCACCTTGTAGAACTTCCGGTACAGGGGCGTCCGGGATTGGATCCCGTCCATTGGCTCAATGAATCCGGGGCGAAACATGTAGGCCTTGAGCGGCAGGCGCAGCAGGGCGTTTTCCGTGCGGCCCTTCACGCGCGCCCACATGATGCGGCCTTTCTCCGTGCTGTCGGTCCCCGAACCGGAGACATAGATAAAGATCATTCCGGGATTGACGCGGCTCAGCGTTTCGGCGGCGGCCAGCGTAAAGTCATAAGTCACGCGCGCGTAGTCGGCTTCCTTCATGCCGCTGGAGGCCACGCCGAGGCAGAAGAAGCAGGCGTCCAGCCCGGCCAGCGCGTCTTCCATGCCTGCGTAGTTCAACATGTCCCGGTGCACAATCTCGCGCAGCTTCGCGTGGTGTGCGCCGATTGGAGTGCGGCCAAGGGCCAGCACGAGCTCCACCTCAGGGTCCTGCAGGCACTCCCGCAAGACGCCCTGGCCCACCATCCCCGTCGCGCCAAACAACAGAACCTTCATTGCGGATGCTCCTCTGTATTCAGCCTACGCGCAGTCTACGCCAGGCATGTGGCCTCTTTCCGTGGCACAGGCGGGAGACGAGGAGCCCCGCTGATTTATCCTTCCCTCGATGCCGAAGACCCTTTCCGTTGCCATGATCGCCATGAACGAGGAGGCGAACCTGCCCCGCACCCTCGAGAGCATCCGCTGGGCAGACGAAATCATCGTTGTGGATTCGGGCTCAAAGGACCGCACGCTGGAGATTGCCCAGTCCTTCGGCGCGAAGACCAGCTACCATGCCTTCGGCGGCCACGGCGAACAGAAGAATGTTGCCCTGGACCTGTGCACGTCGGACTGGATACTACTGCTCGATGCGGATGAAGTGCTGACGCCTGGCTTGCAGGCGGAGATTCGCGAACTGCTCAAGGGCGAGCCGAAGTACGGCGCTTATTGGATTCCCCGGCTGAATCTCTACTTTGGCCGCTGGATCAAGCACGGCGGGTTTTATCCCGACCACAAGCTGCGGCTCTTCCGGCGCGGCGCGGCGCGGCTGAGCGAGGGCGTGGGACCGCACAGCACACCACAGTTTACGGGGCCGTGCGGCAAGCTGAAGCACGACATGCTGCACTACGCGTACCCCACGCTGGCCATTTATCTGGAGCACATGAATCGCTACAGCTCCGAGATTGCCCAACTGCTCCACCAGCGCGGCCGCGACAGCAAGTCGCTGCCCGCATTCCTCTGGAACGCAATCCTGAACCCGGCGGCGACGTTTGTGTACAACTACTTTTTCCGCCTGGGCTTTCTGGATGGCCGCGAAGGGCTGCTGCTGCACCTCAACCACTCGGTCTACATCCACTGGAAATTCATCAAGGCGTGGTGGATGGCGCAAGGCAAAGAGTAGACACGCAGCAGGCAGCTAAATGTGGCAGCTTGTCTGGCCGCGCTTTTCAAGGTAGCGCTGGTGGTATTCTTCGGCGCGCCAGAATGTCTGCGCGGGCTCGACCTTGGTGACAATGCGTTTTGGCTTGTACTGGCCCTCGGCGGTGAGCTGCTCGATCTTGGCGCGAGCCGCTGCCTCCTGCTGCGGGGAGTGGAAGAAGATGGCCGAGCGGTACTGCGTGCCCCAGTCCGGCCCCTGGCGGTTCAGAGTCGTCGGGTCGTGGAGCGAAAAGAAGGCATCGAGCAGCTGCCCGTAGCTTACCTGCGCGGGGTCAAAATCCAGCTCGACCACCTCGGCGTGGCCGGTCTGGTCCGTGCAGACGTCTTTGTAGCTGGGCTGCTGCAGCGAGCCGCCCTCATAGCCAACGGCGGTCGCCGTCACGCCGGGGATGGCCGCAAATGCAGCCTCCACGCCCCAGAAGCATCCTGCTCCGAATGTCGCTTTTTCCGTTTCCATGACTCATCAGATGCGCGAAGGCGGGTTCAAGTGGCAGTTCTCTTGGTCGCTCGCCGGATTGGCGGGATGAAAAGACGTCCTGAAACAACTTGCCCTCGCCGCTGAGATGAAGATGCGGCGCGGGCAGGGAATCGGTCGAGATCTCTCAGAACACCAGGACCATCACCGAAACCGCGTCCAGAAATCCCCAGATCACCGCGATGACCTGGAAAATTCTTCCAGCATAAAGGAGAAATTTCTGCATTCCTCCAAGATGTGCGGAGAGAGGCGCCGGGGCCGTGGACCACTGGTAGCCCTTCTTCGTCATCCACTTTCCAAGCTGATACACCCCGATAAAGACGAAAACACCCAGCAAATATTTCAGAGCCAGCATAACGCCCCCTTGGGACAGCTTGGATTGAACTGCGTGAATCTGCTCTCTATCTCGCACGCGGCGTGCCAAACGCCGATTGCGGGGCAAACTTCGCTGAAACGGCATGGGGCACATGATTTTCCCGTGAGATGGCCCAAGCCGCTGTGCTGAAATGGCTACATGAATTTCCGGCATTATGGCACATTTTGCTTCTGCGGCCTGTTGTTTTTTCATTCCATCGGCATTTCTCATGGCCAAACCCCGCCTATACGGCCGCGCGCCGTGATCGTAAGCTATTTCGAAATCGGCGCCGACACCGGGGACAGGCCGGGCGAGTTGCAGTTCTGGGTCGAGCGCGATCATCTGGACCGCGTCATTGAGGTGCCGGGCATGTCGCGGGCCGTGCGAGCCAACGCCAGCGGCACGGAAATTGCCGTTGCGGTCGGGCCGGGCAATATCAATCCCGCGGTGAATCTGATGGCGCTTGGCGCGGACCCAAGGTTTGACCTGCGCGAGAGCCATTGGCTGCTGAACGGGATTGCGGGGATTTCTCCGCAGGATGGCACGATCGGCGCCGCGGTCTGGACTGACTTCGTGATCAACGGAGACCTGGCAAAGGAGATTGATCCGCGCGAAAAGCCGTATGCGTGGCCGGACGGCTTCCTGTCGCTCGATGGAGAGTCGCCCGCGGACCCCAAGGGCGGCGCAGGCTGGGAAGACGATGTGCGCCAGTGGAGCGGCAGGGAAGCACGCGCGAATCGCAGAGGAAATGTCATCCGGCTGAACGCAGACCTGCTGCGATGGGGCTATGGATTGACTCGGGAGATGCAATTGCCCGAGAGCGCGCCGATGCGTGCGCTGCGCCTGCGTTATGGCGGATTTGCCGGAACGAAGCGCGGGCCGCAGGTGCAGACTGGAGCCAATCTGGCCACCGAGATTTTCTGGCACGGAAGGCTGATGGATGCGTGGGCGCACCGCTGGGTTCAGTTTGAGACGGATGGCGTGGCGCACCTGGGAACGACAGCCATGAACGATACCGGAGCCCTGCTGGCCCTGCACGCTCTATCGCTGCAGGGGAAGGCGGATTGGAACCGGGTTCTGCTGCTGCGGACG
Organism: Acidobacteriota bacterium; assembly: GCA_028876395.1. Classification (GTDB taxonomy): domain Bacteria; phylum Acidobacteriota; class Terriglobia; order Terriglobales; family Acidobacteriaceae; genus Telmatobacter. The sequence continues at coordinate 6,802 of JAGWRX010000006.1, read as the reverse complement.
GCGAGCAACTTTGATATGCCGCCCCCCGGTATGACCGCGGCAGAGAGTCTGGCGGAAGAGCGTCACGGCGCGTATACGGCCTACCTGCCATCGCTCGAAGCCGCGTATGCCGTAGGGCATCGCGTGGTTGAGGCGTGGCTCAAGTAGTCTGGCGCGGCAGACGGTCAGTTTCGGCCTTGCTTCCTTCCGCCGGGAGCGCCGCCGGGGCGCTTGCCGCCCGGGCGTGGCCCGGTGCGCTTTGCGCCGCCAGGTTTTCCCTTGTAGCCGGATTTCGCTGAGCCGCCGGGCCTGGACCCGAAAGCTGGCTTGGAACGGCCCGAGGAAGCAGGTTTGCCTGGGCCGCCGAACTGCGGTTTGGGCTTCCAGCCGGTCTTTGCTGCCGGACCTGCTGGACGCGAACCTGCCGGCCTGCCGGGTTTGCTGCTGGGCCGCGCGCCACCTGCCCGGGGCTTGCCTGTGCTGGTGGTGAAGGGCCGCGCCAGGCCTCCTTCACTGCGGAATGGCCGGGACGGGCGCGAGGTGCCCGCACCGGTGCGGCCGGGACCGCTGGGACGATTGGAGCTGGGCCGATCAACCTTGGGCCGATCAAACCTGGGCCGGTCTGGCCGGGGACGAGCTGGGCTCGGACGGCTGTAACTTGAACGAGCCGAACTCGGCCTTCCTGTGCCGGGACGCTCGGGTTCTACCGCTTCAATGCGCAGGCGGGGCGACTTGGGCCCCGCGAAGCCTCCGGCTGAGGCCGGTGCATTGCCGCGGGGCGCAGCTGGCCGCTTATAGTCCGGGCGGTCGCCGCCAGCGGGCTTGTTCCAGGCAGGTTTGTTCGCGGCGGGTCTGGCTCCGAAAGTGCGGCTCTGGCCGGGCTCCTTCTTCCATTCCGGACGCGCTGCAGGCCGTTCTGACGGACGCGCAGGGCGCTCATCCTGCTTCCATGCGGGCCTGCCGCCGGTCCTCTCTGCCGGTCTGCCGGGAGTGGGTTTGCCGGGGCCGAACCTTGCCGGTCCTGCGCCGGCACGACGGGGACGCTCGTCGGGTCGGGCCGGGCCGCGGGCTGGTCCACGGTCTGCACTGCGCTCAGGGCTTCGGCCGGCTGCGGGACGGAACTCCTCGCCGGATGGGCGAGTGGGCCGGAAGGGCTTTCCGGCGCTCCTGGGCGGGCCGAAGGACTTTGGGGGGCGGTAGTCGCCGGTCCGGCCTGCAGCGGTGGAGCGCCCTTCAGCCGGTCTGGCTGGCCGGGTCTGGCTGGGACGGGGCGCCAGGGTGGGCAACTGCGCGTCCATGGCGTTGCGGCGGCGGATTTCCTTGGCTTTCGGCGTGCGGAGCTTGCCCTCGGCGGCCAGCCGCAGAGCGGCGAGCTCCTCCGGAGCCAGCTCGCGCAGCTTGCCGGGCTCCACGTCCAGCACCAGCGGGCCGTAGCCCACGCGGCGAATCTTTTCGACAAAGTGACCGATCTCCTCGAACATCTTGCGCAGTTCGCGGTTGCGGCCCTCGATGAGTACCACTTCGTACCAGGGATTATCGCCCTGCCGCACCTGGCGAATGCGCGCCGGAGCCGTGCGCACGCGGCCCTCGCCCGCCTTGCCGCGCTCGATGGAAACGCCGCCGCGCAGGGTTTCGAGCTCGTCTTCTGTGGGTTGGCCACTGACTTTGACCAGATAAGTCTTCTCCACGCCGGAGGCGGCCCTGGTGAGCTTGTTTGCCAGTTCGCCGTCATTGGTCACGAGGAGCAGGCCCTCGCTCAGGTAGTCCAGGCGGCCCACCGGGTACAAGCGCTCGGCCATTTTGGCGAAGAACTCCATGACCGTGGGCCGGCCCTCGGGGTCCTTGACCGTGGTCACGAAGCCCCGGGGCTTGTTCAGCATGAAGTAGCGCAGCCGCTCGGCCCCGTGCAGCAGCTTGCCATCCACGCGGATGTGGTCGCGTGCGGCGTCGGCCTTGGTGCCAAGCTCAGTGACAATCTTGCCATTCACCTGCACGCGGCCTTGCGTAATCAGTTCTTCGGCGCTGCGGCGGCTGGCCACTCCGGCCTGCGCCAGAATCTTCTGCAGCCGTTCAAGCTTGGCAGGGGGGCGCGGCTGGTCTTCGGTTTCAGACTCATCCTCACCCGTTTCGACACTCGCAGCCTGGGCCGCATCTTCCGTTGCGGCGTCGCTTCCGGGCTCTTCGTTGCCGCGCTCCGTGCTTTCCGGTGTCTCGTTCAGTGCAGATTCGCCGGCTTCGGGCTTGTTTTGGTCAGTCATTGTGAGGCGTCTCGGTTTCTGCCCGCTGTGCAGCAGGAGGCTCGGCAGGCACGGCCTCTACTGTGGCTTGTTCCGCGTCCACTGCGGTGGCTACCGGCGCGAATTCGGAGCTTTCAGGCGCTTCCTCGGCGGGCACGCCCGTTATGGCTGATTCATCTTCTGGGTCTTCGGGGGCGTTCTCGTCCAGCTCCGGCCCGGCATCGGGACTAGGTTCGTAGCCGGAATCCGTCTCGTCGGGGGCTTCGTTCAGTTCCATGGCCGCCATCTTCTCGAACTCTTCCATTGACGGCAGCTCGGCCAGGTCCTTGAGCCCGAAGCGAAGCAGAAATTCCTTGGTCGTCTTGTAAAGAATGGGGCGGCCAATGACCTGTTTGCGCCCGGCGGTAGCGATGAGCTTGCGGCTCAGCAGGGAGCCGAGCACGCCGCCCGACTCCACCCCGCGAATCTCGTTGACTTCGGGCGCAGTGACCGGCTGCTTGTAGGCGATTACGGCCAGAGTTTCCAGCGCCGGCAGCGAAAGCTTCATGGGCGGCTTGAGACTCTTGATGAACATGCGCACCGCGTCGTGGCACTCCGGCTTGGTGGCCATGCGGTAGCCGCCCGCGATCTCGCGAATCTCCACGCCACGGCTGTCGGAGGCGTAGTTGGCGATCAGTTCGTCGAGCAACTGGCGCAGGATGGCCTTGACCTCGCGGTCACGCTGGCGGGCCAGGCGTTTGGCCTCGGCTTCGGGGTCCAGCGTGGCATCAGGGGCGGCCGCGGGTTCAGCGGCAACCTCGGCCTGCTCTGCCTCAGACGCGGGCGCGGCCTCCGTCGCGGCTTCGGTGGCGGAATCGGAACCCGACGCTTCAGCAGGCGCAGCTTCCGCCTGAGACGCATAGACGGCTGGGGTCTGTTCCAGCCCCAGGTATTCCAGATCCTCACCCAGCAAGGGGGCCGGTTCAGGCGCTTCAGTCCCGTCAGCGGCCGCAGCGGCTTCCTGCTCCGCCTTCCATTCCAGGGCGTCGGCGGCAAACAATGCGGCGAGCTGGGCAAGTGTGACCGGCTCCTCCGCGGCGTAGATGACAGCTTCCAGCTTTGCTTTCAGACTCATTCGTCAATTGGTACCTAAAGTATGGTACCGGAAGTGGTGGGCCGGGAGGGAACCTCTGCGCTCGAAGACGGCAAAAAGACCGTGACCCAGCGCCGGAAGCCGCTGCAAGTGAGCCGGTTGGCGGCTTTCTCGCGCTCAGGGTCCTGTTCGGAGACGAGTGGAGGAATCTCCGGCGCGCCTCAGGCGAACTGGCGGAAGAGCCAGTAGAGGAGTCCGGAAAGAAGCGCGGCGGCCGGAAGCGTGAAGATCCAGCCCGCGGCGATGTTGCGAATGGTGGAAAGGCGCAGTCCGCTGCCGTTGGCGGCCATGGTGCCTGCCACGCCCGAGCTGAGAATATGCGTGGTGCTCACCGGCAGGCCGAAGTTGTCGGCGGCAAAAATGGTGCCCATGGCCACCAGGCCTGCGCTCGCTCCCTGCGCATAGGTCAGGTGTTCCTTGCCGATTCTTTCGCCCACGGTGACGACTACGCGCTTCCAGCCCACCATGGTGCCGAGGCCAAGCGCGAGAGCAACCGCCACTTTGACCCAGTCGGGAATGAACTTGGTCGTCTTGTCCAGCTTGCTTCTGTAATTGCGGAGCGCGGCGCGCTCCTGCGAGGTGAAGGCGGGCTCGCGGGCCTTGTCCATCAGCCGCAGCGCCTCGCCGGCCACGTACATGTCGTTGCGCACGTTGGCCTGGTCCTGCGGAGGCACTGACTTGAATTCCTTGTAGAGGGCTACTTCACGGCCCAGGTCCCCAACCAGCTTGCGCAGCGCAGGAATCGTATCCGGCCGCAACTGATGGGAGCGGATGTAGTTGGTGACCTCGCCGCGAGGATCGGAACCTGGAACGGCCTTTTGTTCCACGTGCCGGTCGAGGATACCCCCGGCCTGCTCGGAAGCGGCGATGAAGCTCTGCACTTCCATGGGGCCGATGCCATGGTTGAGCGCGTAGGCTGTGGGCACCGTGCCGATAAGAATCAGCATGATGAGGCCCATGCCCTTCTGCCCGTCGTTGGAGCCGTGGAAGAAGCTGACGCCGGTGCAGGTGAGCACCATCAGCGCACGAATGGGAAACGGCGGCGGCTCACTGTTTTTGGGCGCTTCATAGAGCATCGGATACTTGATCAGCTTCTTGGACACCAGAACCAGCAGGCCGGCGAGCGCAAAGCCGATGAGCGGCGAGAAGAACAGCGCTTTGAGGACCGTGACAGCCTGATTCCAGTCCAGTCCCGATGCGCCGGCGTGAGGGGTGAGGAAATAGTTGGCCAGGCCCACGCCGATAATGGAGCCGACCAGAGTGTGCGAACTCGACGCCGGCAGCCCGAACCACCATGTGCCCAGGTTCCACAGGATGGCTGCAATGAGCAGCGCAAACACGAGGGAAAAGCCGGAGCCCGAGCTGACCTGCAAAATCAGGTCCACGGGCAGGAGGGTGATGACCGCATAAGCCACCGTGCCGGTGGACAGGAGCACGCCCGCCAGATTGCATATGCCCGACCAGACCACAGCGATGCCGGGCTCGAGCGAGTGGGTATAGATCACAGCAGCCACTGCGTTGGCCGTATCGTGGAAGCCGTTTACAAATTCAAAACCCAGGGCGATCACGAGCGCGAGCCCGAGCAGCATGTAGGGCGAGTAGCTGGTGATGGCCGTAGCGTTCAAGTCCCTGGCTACATGGAAGACGATGTAGGCGAGGCTGGCGGCCAATGCGAGCAGAAATACGGCGATGCCGGTGCGGCTGGGCGACCGCTGCATTTTGCGATCAAGAAGAGTTGCGCGTTCAGAGAGCGCTTGCGGTGCCGTCGCCATGTCGGCCATCAGATATCTCCCGGAAAGTCTGAGCTCGCGGCGGCGCGCACCGAGCCGCACCATGCAGGATCAGCAATGGGAACACGAAGGATAGGGATTGTGAAGGATTTGGTGTGGGAGAGAAAAATGCCAAATAAAAAGGCTTGCATAAAACCCCGACAACCGCATCACCACGCAGTTAGTCTGTCCAGCGAGCCGGGGGAATGACTTCGCTGCAAAGATTTTACACGGGAAGGCCGGGCGGGGCGAAATCTTGCGGGGCTCCCGGATGTGGATATTTACCAGCCCGCCAATATCTTCGATGCAAACCGAAGCCTTCTATTAAAGCGTTCCTGGCGCATCAGCCGGCGGAACGCTGCATGATGCCTCGGCCGGCTTTCTGCCGGCTTATCGCCAGTCGTCGCGCGCGTTGGCCAGCCCTTCGTTCATCGCGGCATCGAAGCCGGTGCTCTTCTTGATGAAGATTTCACTGAAGGTGCGGTCCTGGCGCAGCAGGATGGCCTGCAGCCGGACCAGCTCCAGCAGGGCCAGAAACATCGCCACCAGCGCCCGCTCGGACCGCGTATGGCTGAGCAGGCGGCGCAGAGCCACGGGCTTGTCCTCCATGGAGAGCCTTCGGGCCAGGAACTGAATCATCTGGCCGACGGTCACCGTGTCTTCCTGCACGTTGAAGACGGGGCGCTTGCGGGCGCGCTCCAGAATGTCGCGGAAGATGCGCACCAGGTCCACCGTGTCGGCGGCGATTTCCGGCTCTGCGGCGACATCGTCCTTGAACTCGCGCACGCCGGGGTTGGTCCAGGTGGCGGCCTCCAGCATCTGCTTCTGCTGCAGCATCTGCGCGGCATTCTTGAAGCGTTCGTGTTCGAGCAGCCGCTCCACCAGTTCGCGGCGGGGATCTTCCGCGGCGTCGTCCGGGCCTGCAGTGGTGCGCGGCAGCAGCATCTTGCTCTTGATGTGGATGAGCAACGACGCCGTGTAGATGAACTCCCCGGCCACATCCACGTCGCCGGCCTTGAGCTGGTTCACGTAGGCCAGAAACTGCGCGGTGATTTTGGCGATGGGGATGTCATAGATGTCGATGTCCTGCTTGCGGATCAGGTCCAGCAGCAGGTCGAGCGGCCCGTCGTACACCTGGCCCACTTGGATCGAGAAGGGCGACTCGTCCGGCTCTTCTTCAGGCCGCTTCGGCTTTGCAGCGGACCTGGCGGGTTTTTCTCCGGGCACCGGCGGGGGAACGAGCACAAGCGGAGGCGCGGTGTTCCGGTCTGGAGATTCAGCGCCCGCAGTTGTTTCTGGCTCGGAGCCGGCCTGTTTCGAATTGGAGAACTCGTCGTTCAAATTTTTTCCTATGGATTGTTCCGGTGCGGCTATCGGCCGGTATCGCCGGTCAACGTCATCTGCATGGCGGTGTGGACCTCGTCCATCGTCTGCTGGGCGCGGGCGCGGGCGCGGCTGGAACCATCTCTCAGAATCTCAAGCACCTGCGGCTCGGTAAAGCCGGCGCGCCGCTCCTGAATGGGGTTCAGCACCTGCACCAGCGCATCGGCGGCCCAGCTTTTGCATTCAATGCAGCCGATACCGGCCGAACGGCAACCATCATAGACTTTGGCCAGCGTCTCCGGGGTGGAAAAGACCTTGTGCAAATCGCCGACGGGGCACTTGTCCGGGTCGCCCTTGTCTGT
>JAGWRX010000045.1 GCA_028876395.1 Acidobacteriota bacterium | reverse complement strand
GGTGGCTGGTTATCTCGACCTTCTCGTTGACCTTCTCGTCGTTCGCCGGCTGCCGGCCTGGCATAAGAACATCGGCAAAAGGCTGGTGAAATCTCCCAAAGTGTATGTCCGCGACACCGGCATCGCGCACGCCTTGCTCGGAATTCGCGATAAGGAGGCTCTGCTTGGGCATCCAGTTGTCGGACAGACGTGGGAGAGCTTCGTCATCGAGACCTTGATTGCCACGTCCCCGGACGGCTCCGAAGCGCACTACTACCGGACCTCTAACGGTACAGAGGTGGATCTTCTCCTTACGCTTCCCAACGGTGAACTCTGGGCTATTGAAGTAAAACGCAGTTCGGCTCCCAAGATCGAGCGCGGTTTCCACTCGGCTTGCGCCGATCTCAAGCCTCACAAGCGTTTCGTCGTCTATTCGGGAATCGAACGCTTTCCACTGGACAAGATGACGGATGCAATCAGTGTCGTCGAGCTTGCCGAGACACTGCAAAGAGCTTCATGACCCCTCGACAACGCTCGCCAGCTGCAATCGTTGATGACTTAACTACACACTGGGTCAACCGGAACGATCTTTGCTCAATCTGCACTTTGGGGCATCGGGAGCGATCTTTGCTCAATTCCGAATTGAACAATCGGGACCGAAGATGCCTCAAACGCGCGCCGAAGCATTCGGGCCGTTCTTTGTTCAATTTGCGAATTGAGTTAACGGGACGGATCTTTGCTCATCTGCACTTTGGGGCATCGGGACCGATGTTTGCGCAATTCCGAATTGAACAATCGGGACCGAAGATGCCTCAAACGCGCACTGAGGCATTCGGACCGTTCTTTGTTCAATCGCGAATTGAGTCAACGGTACGGATCTTTGCTCGATTCCGAATTGAGCAACCGGGACCGAAGATGCCTCAAACGCGCACCGGGGCATTGGGGCCGTTCTTTGCTCAATCGTGAATTGAGTCAACGAGAACGATCTTTGTTCATCCGCACTTTGGGGCAGCGGGAACGAAGATTGCTCAACGGCGCACTGGGGCACGCGGACCGATCTTTGCCCGAGCAGGAGTTGCATTAACTCATAGAACTCGTACATGCCTGCGGTATTCAAGGCGTCAGGCAGCAGAAAGTTTATTCGGCGCCTGCGGCTGGCAAGTACCATACAACCTCTCAACAAGAAGCCCTGACAGCGGCGCCAGGGAACACAGAAGAAGCGCGAGGCGTGCGGCATCTACTGGGCTGTGGGCGCTACTTTGTGAAGCTCAGTCGGACTTTGCTCGTGCTTGGTGAACACCACGTAGATTTTAGTGTCGGCGGGGACCGAAACGACCACGCGGCTGTTGGCGTTGAGGCTCATTACCTCGGAATCCCCTGCTGTGCCGATGTTCTCAGCCAGCCGCTCCCGTAGCATGTCGTCCTCGGAAAACGCGGCGCTGGTGTTGTTTCCGGCCACTTCAGCAAGCACAGAGCCGAGTCCCGACGCTGCCCGCACGATAAAGTTCTTGCCCGTGTTCTTTCCGTAGACGTTTCCCTTGATTGGGCCGAGATCGAGTCCGGTGCCGACGGCGTCGATCTTCTCCCGTGCGCCGTCGAGAAGCTCGATCTCGTCGAATTTCACGCTCACCAGGCCGCTTCGATCGGCCTGTTGGAGTTGGCCGTACACACGCGCACCGGCCGGAACAATGATGCGGTCCCCAATTGCGTAAGTGTATTCGACTACGGCGACGACCGGTGCGAGCAGAGCACTAGATATTTGGGTCTCGAGCTTTGCCGCAATGCGCGTCCCCGGAGTCAGATCCAAGCGCGGAGTGCCGCCCTCATCCGAGATGACCTTTGGCGGTGTCGCCATCTGAGGCTGGACTGCACTCCGTACGAAGATCAGAGATGGTTCCTTGAGGCTGTTTTGTTGCTGCGGTGGCGTCTCCTCTGCTGGTGCTTCGCTGTAGGGTGCAGGATCCTGCCACTTTTGCTGCGTTTCCGCAAAAGAAGGGACATTTCCCAGGGAACTGGCAACGGCGGACCTGCCTGCGGCTGGTTTGGTTGGCGCGCCGGTATCCTTCGAACCTGTGCGCCGGATGTCGCTAGGCTCAAGCTGCCCACTGGTATTGTCCGGCGCTGGAGTGTGAACTGTGTCCATCACAGGCGTTACGCTCCATTTTGGCGGTGTCTGCTGTTCCTGCTCGGCGTGCGGCTGCGCAGGCGGCTTCGTCACCGTATGCTTTCTGGGAGACTTGCCGACGATTGCGGTGAACACAAAGAAGAGGACCGCCACCGCCAACCCGCCACCGAGGAGCATGAGTTTGCCCTTGTCGATCCCGTCCGTTGACGATTTGGCGTCGGCTCGTGTCGCAAATCGAGTGGCGGGCTTCTCATCGACATCGGAGATGACGGATTGAGTTAGCTCGCTCGTTCCCTGCGAAGCGCGCGGCTCAGAAGGCTCTGCGATTGCGGCGGGCGGAGTCCCGCTTCCGTTCCTGCTGTTGTCACTGCGGCTCATAGACTCGGTGCTCCTTTCTATTGGCTATCGCCGGAAATGGGCGGAGTGAATGGCAACGGGATCAGGATCGGACGATCCACCTGGTCTGCCTGGGCGATCTGGAGAAAGAGCTTCTCCGTCGATTCTTTGAAGTTGGGCCGGTCGAAAACGACCACGCCATCGGCGCGTCCCCCCGGCTCCAGACGCGTCGCACTCAGCCTGTAATTCCGGATTTCAAGCTGGTCCGAGATGATGCCCTTGCCTTCCTTCCTTTTCTTCTTCGTGGCCTTGCGTCCGGTGATCTGGATCTGCGGCGGAACAATCTCAACAGGCTGATTCGAGCCATTCAAGATGGAGTATGAGATTGCAGTTTCATTGCTCCACTGCCGCATGTCCCCGATCGATGTCTCGATTTGTTTGCCTTCCCATTTGGTCCACTTGGGAGCGTTCACGCTCTCCTGCTCGATGAACTCCTCGTCGAGGCTCGAAAGCGGCGCCGAATTCGTGCCAGCATCCGAGCCGCTCACGCCACGTTCCGGCACTTTCGCTGGCGCGCTCGCCATTTCGACAACCCCGGAATCGGCGGGGATGAGGAAGCTCCGCGCCGTCCGGTAATTGATCAGGAAATCCACCGGCTCTGCCGGATTCGAAAAGTCCGCGCCGTCGGTGACCAGTTCGATCGTCACGTGTTGGCCGGATTTGGTCGCGATCAACAGGTTCGACTGCGCAGCCTCGTTGGTAATGGGCTTGACGTAGACGTAGTCGGGCTCGCCCTCGCTGTGCTCAGCCTTGAATTCGCTCGGACTGCCCAGAATGACGGACGTCACCTCTTCCGGCATGCGGATCGCCGACTCAAATTCGGGCCTCAGGTGCAGTACGGTAACCGCCCTCGGGTTGATCGTAATCGTCGCGACTCGCGCGCCCACCGGCGTGTCCGTCGCACGAGCGTGCAGTGGGAGAAGGAATGCGATGGGCATGATCCAGCGAAACTTCATGGCGTAGACCTCCTCGCCGGTCTGAAAACCGGGAATTTGCGAAGCATGTAATGCTTTCGGACAGCTAGCACGTAGGCCACAACCTCCGGGTCGTTGTAGGCCAGTTGCTTGCGCGCGATCCCGCGGTCGCCGGCATAGTAAGCGGCGGCCACAAGGCGCAGGTCCCCGTGGAACTCCCACATCAAAGTCGTGACGTAACGCGTACCGGCCGCAATGTTCTGTTCGGCGTCGAACGGGTCGAAGGCTCCGAAGCGCCGCGCCGTCGCCGGCATAAGCTGCATTAACCCCATTGCTCCTTTGTTGGAGACCGCTCGCGGATTCCATCCCGATTCCACATCGATCAATGCCGCGATGAACTTCGACGGTACGTGATAGTGCGTTGCGTACTGCCGCACAAGAATCTCCTCCCGCGCAGTCTCGCCCTGGCCCGAAACGCATCGCGAAAGCATGAGCGGCAGCAGGAGCAGGTAACGTCTCATGATGTCGACCCTCCTTGGGGCACAAGGCTCTGAGCAAAGCGCGCGCCATCATCGAGCAGGCTCTTGAAGCCCTCGCGCAGCAGAAGGTGGCGGCGGTCCTTCTCAGTCTTGGCCAGAAAAGGAAGAAGAACGTCGCGATGCTCCGCAGTCACATGGTCGGTTCCAAGCAATTGCAAGGCGTTGGCGAAGTCGATCATCTCAGAGACTGAGGGCGGTTTTTCGAGCGAGTAATTGCGAAAGGAAAGTGCAATGCCCGCCATCTCTCGGTGAAACTTCGCATCGGCCATCGGCGTACGGCTGGCAATAATCTCCGCCTCACGCTCCGGTGCCGGGTGTTCGATTCGCACGTAGAGGCTTCTCCGCCGTATGGGGTCACCCAGCCTGCGCTCTTCGTTGCTGGTGAGAACGACAAACGGGATACTCTTCGCTGTGACGGTGCCGAACTCCGGAATGGAGAGGCTCCATGCAGAGAGAATTTCCAACAGCATTGCTTCGAACCCTTCGTCTACCTTGTCTAGCTCATCAATAAGCAGCACGCAGGGCCGCTCGCATTCGAGCGCGCGCATCAGAGGACCCGGCCGAAAGAAGTCCCGCCCCTTGAGGCTCGCCTGTACGCTCTGCCAGTTTTCGTGCTGGCCCTTCGAAAACTCCATGTAGAGCCGCTGCAGGCCCTCGTCGAAACGGCCAATGGCTTTGTCCTCGGTCACGCCGCGATAGCACTGGAGCCGCTCGACGTGCGTGCCCGCTGCCGCCGCGACCGAGAGCGCTAATTGCGTTTTGCCCGATCCCGCTGGCCCCTCGAGGAGGAGGGGCTTCTGCAGCTTCGTCGCAAGATACACCACCTGGGTCATCACCGGATCGATGAAGTACCCCGTTGCGGCCAGTTTGACGGCAAGATCGGTGATCGACTCAAACATTGCCATGCCCTCGCACTTGGGCTGGAATCGGTATCGCGCTCCGACCGCGCACAGAGATCCGGCTGCCAAGCGAAACGCCAGATATTGCTTGGATCCAAACATTTACGAGCGATGTGGCCCCTAATGCGGCCAGCAGAACCAGGAGCCCGCTGTCCCAAAGGGCTCCTGGCCATGCCTTCCAGATCGCCACGCCTGAGTACATCGTCACGGCCGCATTGAGAAGCGTCAGCAATAACGCGATGATGAAATACTCCGTACGACCCTTCACCTGGCCTCCTCGAATTCCGAGCCAGCATGAGCCAGCTTCACGATTCGGTCAAATTTGCGGATAAAAGCGCTCGTCTAGCGGAGAAATCATCCATCAGGAGATACCCTGCAGACGCCGATGGACGCGTTGGGCGATCCGCTCGGGGATTCTCAAGGAGGTGTAGCCTCTCCTTACTCTCGTCGGCTCGTGAGCGATCTTGATGACTCCGGGCTCCTTGCTGAAGAGACGTCGGATCGTGCTTTCGCTGAAAAACCAGAGCTTCGATAACTGAGCGACGGTGTAATGTCTTTCGAGTGCCTGCAACCCCACCGATTTCTGCAAGGCTTCTGGACCGGTAGAAACGTATTGGACTTCCATGTCGCATCTCTCCTGAGTCAGATAACGTCGAGTCGGGCCATGGCGAACTGCCGAGAACGCTGATGAAAACGGCGGATCCATCAGACCAGCACAAAGTAGCTGTAGTTCGAGTTCAGAATTCGGTCAAATTGGTCGATTCCGTGGAAGAAATGGAGGCGACGGCTGACGCGAACGTTCCGGCGAGCGGTCCCCGGCAGAGCCGCGTATTGGATCGCTTTGGCAGGTAAGACTGGAAGAAAATAGAATGCACAGTGCGAGGACTTCGGGAGCGATTCTTTCGGAGGCAATCCAGTTGAGAGACAAGTTCAGAGCACAGACTGCCAATACTTCGGACTCGACTCGACGCCCCGAAACCGACGAAACGCTGCGCCGGGATGCGGAGGCTCGCGAAGGAGCATGGCGCGCTAAGATGCTCGCCCGGTTCCGAGAAGAAAAGGCGAGCCCTGACTTCATTTACGCGTTCGAGAGAACCGGTAATCTCGTGACCGGCGAGAATCGGGACGAGTGGAGCGCGAAGGAGCTCAAGGAATGGGACCGGCTGCTCCAGGAATACCGCCGGCTCGTGGCTATGGAGGATCGCATCATCGATCTCTGCTTCCGCCTGCCTCTCGAGTCCGGCCGATCCACGATCGGTAGGCAGAGACAATTCGCCGCGTCGGAGTTTGGGATTGCTGTGCTCTCCGCCCACGAGCAGGGAATCAGTTCGTTCGCGGTGGAGGAGATCTTCCGTGAGTCATGGCTGGACGCCGCCGTAAGACGCAGCAGAGCCACGGACAGTGAATGGGACCCGACCGATCACCATCGCTTCGACTATATCGATGCGGCTTCGGTCAGGAACGTGCTCAACCAGATCCGCGACGATCTGCCTGAGCGGGACCCTGGTGTTTCGATGAGCGCGGTGATCGAGAAGCGGATTGTGAAGATCGAAGCGGCTCGGGCGATCGACGGAAGCTGGTTCGGCAAACCGCCCGCTCCAGGCCAGGAAGGGGAACGCGAGAAGGCCGTCGTTATCGACGAGATTCATCACGCCATTTTTCACTGCGAGCAGGAAGGCGTACCTGAGGACGTGATCGAATCGATGCTGCTGCGCTCCTGGATTCGCATGCTGGTCTTCAACGAACACGAGGACGAACGTTTTTTCCACATCCTCGACAAGTACTGGGAACAGGTTCACGCTACCTTTCAGATTCGAATGGCGAGATATTCCGGCCTTCGCGTGCAATAGCGATCAAGCTGTCCGCAGTTTTTTCTTGGTCTTGATCAACTCCCAGCCTCGCTGTTTCGGCTGCAAGGGATGTGCTGTTTTGGGCGGTTGGTTATCCGGACCCTTGTCTGAGAAATCGCCGACCTTCCACGCCTCGCGCACGCTCGCCTGCAACTGCAGTTGTCTAGCCTTCACAAATGGCGCGTAGTGTCTCTCGGTGATCTTTACCGAAGAATGACCGAGTAGTGTCGACACCTGATCGATGGGAACCCCGGCGAGCAGCATTTCAACCGCAAACGTGTCGCGGAACATGTGGGGATGGCATCGCTTTTTCTCGCCATCGAGCTTTCGGATGTCGGCTAATTCGAACAAGCGTCGATAGGCCCGTTGCCAGTCAGCCACGACAGACTTGGCGTTGCCATTGCCGCTCCAAAAGAAGTAGCGTGGGTTCGGCCTGGGGCCATCAGGGATGTTGACCAGCGCATCGATCACGTGGTCGGGAAGCGGCACATAGACCGCCTGCCCGGTCTTGGCCTGATAGAGCAGGAGGCTGTCGCCATGCAGACGGTGGCGTTCAAGCGTCACCGCGTCGCGGATGCGGAGCCCGCTCCAGCGCATCAGCAGTGTCAAAGTACGCAGCCTGGTTCGGGTGTCCTCGATCGGAATAAAGCCGCCGCGAGCGTCGCCATAAACCTCGATGGCAGCGGTGATCTTATCGAACTCATCGCGGGGAAAATAATCGGTGGGAACCGGGGTGGTCTTGATCTTGCTGAGCGACAGAGCAGGATTTTGTGTGATGAAATTGCGGCGGAAACAATCCCAGAAGAAACCGATGACGCGGTCCTGTTTTTTCGCACGAACGATGGCCCCCTCGGTCCAAGTGCTGCGGAACGAGAGCAGCGCGTCAAGGTCGATCTCATCGAGATATTCGAGACCTTGCGCCCTTGTCCAGGGGAGGAACTGCTTCTCGAAGATTCTCTCGAGCTTCTTGATCGTGTCCGACTTGAGCCCGCGGCTGCGGGCGTCGGTCATGTAGGCAGCGACGGCCTTCTGAACCGTGACCCTCGCCTTCTGCCGGTTGGGGGGAAGGAACTCGGCTGGTGGGGCGGATGGGGCATTGACCGCAGGCGCGGGGGCGGGTGGTGGCGGAAGCTGAGAGGCATCCTCGTCGGTGTTCCGCTCCGGCTGGGCGGTTGAGACGGTGGCTAGTGAAAGCGCCGTCGGGAGGAGCCTGGATTCGGCTGGAGCCGGCAGAAGTGCGCTCTTCGGCTGCGAGCCAAACGGCGGGAGTCCCCTGAGCAGGGCCTCTTCGAGCTTATCCCGGAGTTGTTCGGCCTCATCCCAGATACGGGTGGAGGCGCTCTGGCGGAAGTACTCTTTGTTGACCTGGCCGCCGACCCATTTGGGGCAGCTGCAGCGGCGGCAGAGGCGGTCTCGTTTGAATTTGCAGCCGGACGAGTGACGGGTAAAAACGGAAAAAACCATCGGAGCCTCCCACTTCAGCCGGAGTGTTGCTCGAACGCTGAAATGGGTCAAAAAAAGGGGAGGCGGCGTGTACGGCGTACAAATCACGTACAAATCGCGTACAAAAAACTACCCCGTTTTTAGCCCCGGATTGTGAAGTAACTCATTATAAACGAGTTAGTTATGGTGGAGGCGGCGGGAGTCGAACCCGCGTCCGAAATCGTTGTCAGCCGGGAGAGTCCATGCTGTGTCCGGTTCCGAAAGTTTCACTTCTGGCGCTCAGAACGGACAAGATGCGACAGAAGCTAGTCCGATGATCTTGCGCGAGTGACACGGACCGAGCCGCTCACGCCAGCCTACTGTGCGACGCCCGCTCACGGCCCATAGGCGAAGCCGTGGAAGACGGCAGCTTAGTTAATTAAGCTGCAAGTGCCAGATTATCGTTGGCAACTTTTGTTTTGCGAGCGATTACGGGTGCCCACACCCCGACATGCCTCCCATGCCGCAATCGATCCCGTCGAAACCGTGACGCCCCCAAACTTCACTCCCCAACGACGAAGACCTGTCGCCGGGAACCCCGAGTGGGTGCGAGCCGGGCCAACTGGCTCGTGCTGCATATCTCCATTCTACGCTGATTCCACTTTTGTCGTGAGACTACTGCTTTTCGAGATCGATGCTCTCGTACTCGTGGCGGTTGATCGCGGCACGGATCTGCGTCGGGGTCTTGCCCAGCCGGGTCTGCTGATAGGCAAAGACACCCTCCTTGGCGCAAGTGGAGCACTCGGTACCGTGCAGTCCCTCAAAGCAACTGCGCAGGCTCGTGTGGCCCAGCGCGCGATCGCAGCGGCAGTAACACGGCAACTGGTAGAGCACGTTCCCCACCCTGGCCGCCTGCTGGTAGACATGCACCTGCCAGGGGTAACGAAAATTCTCGCCCGTAAGCTTGGGCCCAGCAAGGATGGGTGGCAGCGCGCTGACCTTGAGCGGGGCGGAGGGGTGGTAGGCAGGAATATCATCGGCCGGGTTCGACCACTGTGCATAGCTGGCCGCTGTGATCGCAAAAACGGCAAAACCCAGCGCCAAGCGACGCGTTGTCCAATTCATTGTGAGTGAGCTCACTTTCCAGACTATTCTAGACTGGAAGACAGAGAAACGGAACCTCATTGGCTGAGGGACTTCGGGGGCTGAACTCGCTACGGCCTGGCGGCAAAAAAAGACGGCACGAACGGTCTAGCTGTTCGTGCCGGGAGGCCAGTGACGCAAACTACTTCCAGGTCCGGCGCGGCAGACTTTACCGCCTCCATCACTGGAATATCTACACCTTACTATAGATTCGGAAGAAAGCAAATACAGAAATCGAAATTTTCTCACAATGCGGTATAGAAACTCCTGAGGGTCCTGCCGCATCTAAATTTCTGGACTACCTCCGCCCGCCACAGCGGATAAGCCATGAGGAGCGCAGCACAGCATCTATGGAAGGTCCACTGGAATCTTCACCTTATCCAGACAAGCAGACGGATAATCCGCCTCCCTCGGGCTGGCTCAGAATGGGAGTGGTGGCGGCAGCCTCGGCGCTGGCCGGTGGTCTGGCGGCTGCATGGTTCTATAGAAAGACGCTCACGCGCCTTCGCCAGGCCGAAATCGAGGCAGCCGATTCCAACTACAGCATTGCTGAGGACGATCCGGGCGAGGACCTCTGACGGCGAATCAGCATAAAGGCGCCGGCGGCTTTCTTAGATGCGAAAGCCGCCGGTTTTTGTTGCGGGCTTGTTGGTCTTTGACTACTGCTGCACCTCGCCGATGTAGACACCGAAGGGCCCCAGCGCGATGGCGCCTAACGAGGCTGGATCCTGGGCGCCCGGCGTCTTGAGCAGCGTCCTGACTTTCCCGCTGGCGCCGGGGTCAACACCGGGGATGGCCAGGCTCACGGTCTGCGGCTCAGCCGTGAAGTTGACGGAGACCACTACCGTCGGCGCTCCGGGCAGCTGGCGCATCCAGCTCAGCACCTTGATATTCGCCGTATCGAGCAGCACGTTCTTGCCTTCGGCGAAGGCCGGATTGGTCTTCTTCAGCCGGATCAGCTCCTTGTACCACGTCAGCAACGAGTCTGGGCTCGGCTGCTCGGCCTGTACATTGACGGTGGTGTAGCTGGGCGGCACGGGCAGCCAGGGTTTAACCCCGGCGGCAGTAAAGCCCGCATTGGCGTCCGCGTCCCACTGCATTGGGGTGCGCTCGCCGTCGCGGCCCTTCTCCTTGGGCCAGCCGGTCACGCCGACCGGGTCCTTCACGTCTTCCTTGCGCGTGGGCGGAGTGGTCTTCATGCCGATCTCGTCGCCGTAGTAGAACAGCGCGGCTCCGCGGCTGGCGAAGAGGATGGTTGAGATGACGCGCTCAATGTCCGTGTTGTGCACGCCGTCGCCATACCGGGCGTCGAGGCGCGGGTTGTCGTGATTGTCAAATACCAACAGCGGAATGTGGCCGCCAAGTTTGTCTTCCGCATCGGTCAGCCTAGTGCGGAAGGTGGCCACATCCAGCTTGTTGATAAAGCCGAGCAGTGTGTCCATCGGCAGCTCGAACTCGGGCTTGCCCGCGGGGCCGTACATCTTCTCCAGTTCGCCGATATTGGGCAGATACGTTTCGCCAATCAGCACACGCTTGCCGGGAAAGGCGTCGGAATCGAATTGATCGGCGGTGGCGCGCATCTCCTGCATCACAGGATGAACGCCGGGCAGGTTGTCAGTCCTCGAGTCATCCAGCTCCGGCTCGCCGAAGGCATTCATGATGGGCTCGCCATTTTTGTCTTTAACGACGCCCTCATCGGTCAGGTTGGGGTCTTCATACAAGGTGGTAATGGCGTCGAACCGGAAGCCGCCCACGCCGCGCTTGAGCCAGAAGTCGATGATGCCCTTGAATGCCTCATGAACCTTGGGGTTATCCCAGTTCAGGTCAGGCTGCTTCACGTAGAACTTGTGGTAGTAGTACTGGCGCGTCTTCTCGTCCCACTGCCATGCGGAGTGGCCGAATGCGGACTGCCAGTTGTTGGGCGGCTCGCCCTTGCTGGTGGCCGTTTCGCCCTTGCCGTCGCGCCACACATACCAGTCGCGATAGGGATTGTCCCGCGAGGAGCGCGACTCAAGGAACCACTTGTGCTCGTCGGAGCTGTGGTTCATCACCATATCCATGATGACGCGGATGTGACGTTTGTTGGCCTCGGCGATGAGGCGATCAAAGTCGGCCAGCGTGCCGTACTGCGGATCGATGTTCTCGTAGTCGGAAATGTCGTAGCCGAAGTCTGCCTGCGGCGAGGGATAGATGGGCGAAAGCCAGATGGCATCCACGCCCAGTTCCTTCAGGTAGTCAAGGCGTTTGGTAATGCCGTTCAGGTCGCCGATGCCATCGTTGTTCGTGTCCTGAAAACTGCGTGGATACACCTCATAGATCACGGCGTTCTTCCACCAGTCCTGCTCGCTGCTGGCAGATGCGGCAACCTGCGCTGCGGCCTTGGCTGCGTGGTGTTGCGCAATGGCGTAAGGCGCGGCACAGCTCAGCGCCAGTGCCATCGCACCGGTGGCAATACGTTTGGTCCAATGCATTGCGGTCTCCTCTATGTGTGTCCGCTGCTCGTAAATCCGGCAACGGTGTGACGAAAGCCAAGCTACCACATCCGAGGCGATGCTGCCGGGGAGTGCCCGGAGCATCGCCTCATGTACCTTCTCTTCGTTGGCTGGGTCGAGCTATTGCACCGCGGCAACCAGCGCCCCGAAAGGCGGCAGCACAACGCCATCAAGCGGCAGCCGGCCGCCCACGGGCAACGGGGAGCTGTAGAGCGGGTGCAAAGCGGTTCCATGCACCCCGTTGGCAGTGAGGTGAAATGAGACTGTTCTTTCTTTGGCGCTCATATTCAGCGCCACCAGTACGGTTGCGTCTCCGCTCCGGCGCAGGAAGGCAAAGACGTTGGGATCGTTGTTGTTGATGGATTCCTGCGAGCCATCGCGGAGGGCGGGATCGGTTTTGCGCAGCGCCAATAGCCGCTTGTAGGTGTTGAAGATCGAGTCAGGGTTCCTGCTTTCTGTTTCGACGTTGTAACTGGATGCGCTGGGCGGCACAGGCAGCCAGGGCTTGGCGGCAGCGGTAAAACCTGCGTGGGCTGAGGCGTCCCACTGCATGGGAGTGCGCTCGCCATCGCGCCCCTTCTCCCTGGGCCAGCCGATCTTGCCGATGGGGTCATGCACATCCTCAATGCGCGCCGGGGGCGTGGTCCGCATGCCGAGTTCTTCGCCGTAGTACATCTGCGGAGTGCCGCGCGTGGCCAGCAGGAGCACGGCCATCAGTTTCGCGATCTGGTCTTTGTGGATACCGTCGCCATAGCGGTCCCATTGCCGCGGCTGATCATGGTTGCTGAAGAAATACTCCGGCTGGCCGTGGGCCGTGTTGTTCTCGATTTGGTTGAAGAGTTCGCGGAATCGCGGCGCGGACAATTCGTTGACGTCAGCGATCTGGAAGTCCATCGGCAACTGCACCTCGTCACCGTCGCCATACATTTTGGTGAGAGCCTCGATGTTGGGCTCGTCCGCTTCCGTCACCAGCACGGGGTCACCGGGGTATTTGTCGACGACGCGCCGCACCTCTTTCAGCACATCGTGCACCTCAGGCAGATCGTCGGTGTACTTGTGCTGAATATTGCGGTCGCCATAAGCATTGTGGCCCGGCAGGTAGGGATCGTCGTGCAGGTTGGGATCCTCAAACAAGCGCGAGACCGCATCGATGCGGAAGCCCGCGACGCCGCGCTTCATCCAGAAGTCCAGCACGTCCTCCATGGCCGTATGCACCTCGGGGTTGCGCCAGTTCAGGTCCGGCTGCTGCACATAAAAATAGTGGTAATAATACTGTTTCGTTTTTTCGTCCCACTGCCAGGCGGAGTGGCCGAACCACGATTGCCAGTTGTTCGGCGGCTGCCCGGGCGCGCTGCCATCACGCCAGATGTACCAGTCGCGCTTCGGATTCGTCCGCGACGAGCGCGACTCCTTGAACCATTCGTTCTGGTCCGACGTGTGATTGATGACGTAGTCCATGATGACCCGGATGTTGCGCTTGCGCGCCTCGGCTATCAGATGGTCGAAGTCCTGCATGGTGCCGTAAACTGGGTCGATGGCCGTGTAATCAGAGATGTCGTAGCCATAATCGACGCCGGGCGAGGGGTAAATGGGAGTAAGCCAGATGGCGTCGATGCCAAGGTCATGCAGGTAGTCGAGCCGCGCCGTGATGCCCTTGATATCGCCGATGCCGTCGCCGTTCGAGTCCTGGAAACTGCGCGGGTAGATTTCGTAGATGACAGCGTGACGCCACCATTCGCTCTGGCTGGTTTGGGCTGCTGTGCGCGTGGGTGGAGGTTGTGGATGCAGCGCTTGCGCTGCGCTGACGGACGCTTCTACCCCCAAAAACAGGGATAGGGCGCATGTCGCCGCGGTGCTTACAAAAATTCTGGTCCAGTGCATTGCGGTTCCTTGTCTTCATTCCGTTGCTCGTGGAATTGGCAACAGTGTGACGAGAGCCAAGCTAACATATCTGCCGCGATGGCTGCGAAGATGGCCTCCGGTTGCCGCCCCAGCCGCTGAGGCAGCGGTGTAGTTCATGCCGCCCTCTGTCGGCGGGATTCACGCTTTTCCTCGCCGGAAAGATAGGCGCGAGCCGGTCAATTCCCCTCCCCGCCTGACTCATATTGTCTCAGCGGCACGACGCCGTCATTTTCGTATTCGACGCTGCATGCCGTAAACTTGCTGGCACGGATGCAAGCGCATATTGAAAATCTCGTAAAGCTGCAAAATGTCGATCTGGAGCTGGCTCGCCTGGCGCAAACCGCGCGAGCCCTGCCCGCAGAAATCGCCCAGGCTGAGGCCGCGCTCGCCGCCGCGCAACGCCAGGCAGCCGAGGCATCCGATGCGCTCAGCCGCGAGGACTCGCTGCGAATGCGCCTGGAGCGCGACATTGCGGGACATCGGCAGAAGGCCGCGCGCTACCGCGCCCAGCAGGATTCCGTGACCACGCCAGCACAGGCCGCGGCCATTGAGCACGAAGTGAGCTTTGCCGAGAGCGAAGTCGAGCGCCTGGAAAACGAGGAGTTTGCCAGCCTGGAGCGCACCGAGACGCAGGAGGCCGCGCTGGCCGCCGCGCGCGCCCAGGTGGAGGAACTAGCCGCCGCGCTCGACAAAACCCGCGAACGCATCGCCCTGCGCCAGCAGGAGATTGGCCGCGAGCAGGCAGGGCTGCAGGTTGAGCGCGGAGAACTGCGCAAGGTCATTGAACAGGAGTGGCTCACGCGCTATGACCGCCTGGCCGCCAGCCGCGGCACCGGCCTGGCCCGCGCGGAAAACCAGCAGTGCACCGGCTGCCGCATGGGCGTGCGCCCGCAGACGTGGAACCAGCTGCGCGAGGGCGAGCTGTTGCCCTGCGACAGTTGCGGCCGCCTGCTCTACTGGGACCCCGCCATGGCGCCGGCGCCCAAGCAGCCGCAACCGGCGCCAGCAGGCAGCACCGGCCGCGCCGTCCGCAAGCCCCAGCAGGCCGGCGACTAGGGCGCAACACTCGCTTCCTGATAACCTTGATATAGGGAATCATGCGGTTCATTCCCTGCGTGAACGAGGAGCGGGCTGTGCGGCGCATTTGTGTGGACATGGATGAGGTGATGGCGGACACGCTCGCCGAGCACCTTCGCCGCTACAACCAGACCTTTGACGAGGAAGTGACGCCTGATGACCTGGCCGGCAAGGGCCTCTGGGAAATTGCCCCGCTCGACCGCCAGCAGCAACTGCGCGCTTTCCTTGACGCCGAGGACTTCTTTGAGGATCTCGCGCTGATGCCCGGCTCGCAGGATGTGCTCAAGGATCTGAGCGCGCGCTTTGAAATCTTCATCGCCACCCAGGCCATGACCGTGCCCAACTCGCTCGGCCCCAAATACCGCTGGCTGCAGCGCCACTTCCCGTTCATCCCGCCCACGCACTACGTCTTCTGCGGCAACAAGAGCATTCTGCGCGCCGATTTCCTCATCGACGATCTGCCCCGCAATCTGCAGCGCTTCGAGGGCCACGGCCTGCTCTATTCCGCGCCGCACAACCTTGCGGCCACAGGCTTCACCCGCGTGAACAACTGGCAGGAAGTGGCGGAGTTTTTCGCGGGCATCCGGGAGTAGCCGCGGCCCATGCACCGCACGGTCGCGCAGTTCTTCCGTTTGACGCCGTTGAAAGGCCGCAGGACCATCGAAGATGATGGATGTGTGACTCTCGATTGGACGTACGGGGAACTCGCAACCGGTCTTGCCTGCTACCGCAGAAATGAATTCTTTGAAGCGCACGAACACTGGGAAAGCGCCTGGCTGCGGCTCCATGAGCCGGAGAAGAGCTTTCTGCAGGCATTGATTCAGTTGACGGCGGCATTCCATCATCTGCAGGCCGGCAATCGCGCCGGCGCAGTCTCTCTCCTGCGCAGAGTGCAGCGGAAACTCGAAGGCCGCCCGGCCCACTTCGGCGGAATCGCCGTCGCGCCGCTGCTTGCAGAGGTCCGCGAGTGGCTGCACGCGCTGGAGAGCGACGGCCAGCCCACTCCGCCGGCCTTTCCAGAGATCAGGCCGGGGGAATGCAACCGGGGCTGAGCGCATAGAATTCTCAGTCGCCGGTCGGCCCGTTGTGGCAGTCGTAACAGCTCACCTGGTGCCCCGCGGCAAAGGTCTTTGTCCCGTTGTCATTCACCGTGAACGTGCGCGCGGTTGCAACGGCAGAGAGCGGCGTGCCCTGATAGGTAGCGCCGTGGCAATAGGCGCACTTCGAGTAGCCACCGTTGCTTGCGTATTGACGGTGCTGGCTGATCCAGCCCTGGTCGATGTTGTGCATGCCGTGCGGGCCGCCGTTCTGCGTGGTTGGCGCACTCACATGGCACACCGTGCACTCAACAATCTTGCCCGCATACCCCTGCAGATTCGTGCTGTACACATTGTCGTTTGGCTGCAGGCTTGGATACTCAGCGTGCTGCGATCCATGACACGCGGAGCAATAAAGCCCACCATGCCCGACGCTGTACCGGTAGAGGCTCTTGCCTGCGGAGGGCTTGTCAGGATTCGTTGCAAAGGTTGTGTCCGTGGTCGAGCGCCAGGCGCCGGTCGAGTCGAAGGTGCTCGTATAGCGGGTTCCGCCCGTGTGGCACATCTGGCACGAAGGCAGATCGAGCCATCCCTGCCGCGTGGCCGCGCCCACCTTGCTGAGATTCCCATGGCAGTCGTAGCAAGCCGTCTTGTTCATCGCGCCGCGCTGGCATTTGGTCTGCGGTCCGGGATGGCAAAGGTAGCAGGATGCGTATGGAGTTGTTGCGTTGTCCAGGCTCGTGCCAGTGGACGGGTTGATTACAGGGCCGTGCAGCGTATGCATGTCCTGGGTGAGCGGATGGATGCCGGGAAGACCGGCAGCGCTGAGCGCATTGCTGCCATGACAGGCCGCGCAAAGAATCGGAGTTCCGGCCTTGGCCGTCTGATACAGGCTCGACTGGTAGGTGTAGCCCATGCCCTGCAGCGTTGGCAGATAGGAAGTGATGTCCCAGCGATCGTCGTGTTTTTTCAAAATATTGAGCTTCACGTCCTTCGCTGCGTCGGAGTTGTTCTCCCAGCCGGACGACGGCTCGGCAGCCACGTTGCTTCCCGACGCATGACAGGTGGAGCAGGTCATCTCATCGCTCACCGCCAGCACCGCTGTGGTGGTGGCCAGCGTGTTGCCTGCCGCATCCTTCACCACGACTTTCACCATCGGATAGGGATTGCGATTCCCGTTGTCGTCATATGGCAGGGTCGGGATAGCCGTGGCCTCCCACGCCCCCAGTGCGCTGTTATAGGTCATCGGATGCGGCGTGTTGCTTTGTACTGGATTCCCGGTCAGTCCCACATCGGGATTCACGTTCGCCAGGAAGAGCGTGCGCACATAGGTCCAGAAATTTGTCTTCCCCGCGCTGGAGGTGTTGATTGAGCCTGTCGTATCGGCGATTGCCTGGTAAGTAACCGTGACGCCCGTGGCAGCCGCAGGCGGATCGCCGCGCTGGACGACCTGGGCGTGCAAGGTGTTATACGGAGGCAGCACCGCAAAGATGGAGTAGTCCTTGCCGTCGATGCAATGCATCCCCAGCTCGCTCCAGGCCGTGACAATGTACGAGCCGGACTGCGCAGGCGGAGGCGGCGGAGTGACAGGAGTTGTGCTGCCGTTGTCTCCGCCTCCACCAACACTGCATGACATCAGGCTGAGCAGGCCGCCAAGAACCAGAAACGAAACCCCTTGCTTCATTGTCGCCATCCTCCGATCGTGAATTCCCGACTAAGGCAGCTGAGGACAGCAGGAAGCAGGCTCTTCGCCGAACGAGCTAAATCAGGGGACGTCTCTCACTTCTGGATTCCATTGAAGCCAGAGCGCAGAAGGCCTGTCGGTGACCTAGCTCACAATTGGAGAGAATGGAGAAGGAGACGCCCGCTCTTGCGCCGGTGCTCACGAAATTCGTGGAAAGGGACGAAGAAGGAGCATTACGAATGGCAGAGGAGATGCATCCGTCACTCGAAGCGACCCGCGGTACTTCTAATGGGTGTCTTGTTTGCCCGCTACCGATGGCCCGCTGCGGCAGCACTCGGGCTGCCCGCCAGTGCGCGCGGGCCTGTGGGGCGCAGGACCGGCACAGGTTGGGCCGGCGGCGGCTGGTGCATGGTCACAATCAGGGCGTCAGCAGGCTTTTTCCCCGAGCAGGCATAGGAGTGCGGAGTGCTGGCATCAAAATAGACCGCGTCCCCCGCCGCCAGCGTGCAGTGGTGCTCGCCGTGGCGAAGATCCAGCTCGCCTTCGAGCACATAAAGGAATTCATAGCCGGGATGCACGTGCGCCCTCGGCTCCTGGTTCTTGTCGAGCGGAACGAACTGGGCGAAGTAGGGGTCCATGTGCCGGTCGGGCACCATGTAGCCCAGGCTCTCGAAGAAATAGGTGGGATCGTCCACGCCGGTCTGCGGCAGGCGGACGCGCTCCTTGCGCCGGTGCACGCGGAACATGGCCTGTGGCTCAGCCTCGAAGAAGTAGGACAGGTCTTTGGAGAAGACCATGGCGATGCGCGCCAGATTGCGCAGCGTGGGCACCACGCGACCGGTCTCAAGCTGCGATAGGAAGCTTGCCGAAAGCCCCGTGTGCTTGCCCAACTCGACCAACCCCATGGACTTCTTGAGCCGGAGCCGCTTGATGCGTTCGCCAATGTGCTTCTCTGCAATGAATCTCTCGGTGGTTTCCGTATCCACCTGCGATTTCTGTGTCTCTTCGCTGCGAACCGCTGCAAGTTCCGTCATCGGCTCCCTCCCCGGGTGCGCACCGGGCAAATGTTGTCCCGGTCAAAATATGTTCCCATGATACTAAAACCTTGTAGACTCGGCAAACCACATTGAATTCATCAAAGGCAAAGAGAAATCCATCCTGTGAATATGCAGATGAGTGAGACTTCATCCCGGGTTGTTTTGAGCGGCGCATCGGGCTTGCTGGGCGGGTCCTTGCGCCGGGCTCTTGAGGCGCTGGGGATACCCACGCTTCAATTGGTTCGCGGAGCGACCGCCGCGCAAGGCCAGCTTGAGTGGAATCCCGCGGTGGAACCCGCAGTGGCCGACACGGCCGCGCTGGAAGGATGCGCGGCGGCCGTTCATCTGTCGGGCGCCAACGTGGCCGGACATCGCTGGACGGCAGCCTACCGGCAAGAGATGACAACCAGCCGCGTGGACTCGACCCGCGCGCTGGCAAGCCTGCTGGCGGGCCTGCGCAAACCGCCCAACACTCTGCTGGTGGCATCGGCGGTTGGCATTTACGGCGACCGCGACGATGAGCTGCTGGATGAAACATCGCCGCCCGGCAAGGGCTTTCTGGCCGATCTGTGCCATGAATGGGAGGCCGCGGCACAGCCCGCGGTTGAGGCCGGCATCCGCGTGGCGCATCTTCGCTTTGGCGTGGTGCTGGGGCCGGGCCCGGGGGCGCTGGCGCGGATGCTTCCCTTGTTCCGCCTGGGGCTGGGAGGACGGCTTGGCAATGGCCGGCAATGGATGAGCTGGATCAGCCTGGAGGATGCCATGCGCGCGGTGCTGTTCGCGCTGGAGACGCCTGCCCTGGCCGGGCCGGTGAACCTGACCGCACCCCGGCCCGTAACCAACGCGGAGTTTACAGGCGCGCTGGCCCGGCAGCTCCAGCGGCCGGCTTTTTTGCCCGCGCCTGCGTTTGCCCTGCGGCTTGCCCTTGGCCAGATGGCCGATGAGGCGCTGCTGGCCAGCACCCGCGCCGTTCCCTCGCGATTGCTGGCTGCGGGCTTCCGGTTCGCCCACCCAACGGTGGACAAGGCGCTTGCGGCTGCTCTCCCCTGAAGCAAAAAATTCGGCTCCCATCCCTGACCGCTGACATGGCGAAAGGATGAGAGCCCCTTGGATGCGTATTGAAGCCGTTGTCTTAGCGGCGGCCCTCCACCACGCGCGAACCGCTGGTGCCCTTCTTCGCGGCGCGGCGGGCGGCGATGGCATGCATCTCCCTGCCCATGCTGGACTGGTTGATGCCGACCTGGATGGCGAGGTTGATGATGTTGCCCGTGATCCAGTAGAGCGACAACCCTGAGGCATAGTGCCAGAGCATGAAGCCGAAAATCACCGGCATCATGAACGCCATCATCCGCCGCTGGGTCGGGTCCATGCCCGGCGAAGGCGTCATGTACTGCGTAAGAAACATGGTGACAATGATCAGAGCAGGCAGAATGTGCAGCGGATCCGGCGCGGAGAGGTCCGTGAGCCAGAACCAGTGCGCCTGGCGCAGCTCCACCGCATTCTGCAGCACGCGAAAATACGCGAAGAAGAGCGGCATCTGCAAGAGCAAGGGAAGGCAGCCGCCGTACATGTTCACGCCCTCGGTCTTGTAGAGCGCCATCATCTCGGCGTTCATCTCGGTCCGCTTGGGGTCGTTCATCTTGAGATGGGCGTACTTCTTCTTGATGCCCTCAACCTTGGGCTGAATGCGCATCATCTTCAGCGAGGACTTCATCATCATGAACCGGGTCGGCAGCAGCACCAGGTTGAAGATCGCGGTGATGACGATGATGGCCCAGCCCCAGTTGTACGAGCCCGGGCCAAGCAGTTCGCGAAGCCAGCGCAGCGCCAGATAGAGCGGCTTGGCAATAATGCCCAGCCAGTCGCCGAACTGGATCAGCGATTCCAGCGACGGGCCGTCCGGCTTGCCGTCGGCGCCCATCGCGCGGATGGTTTTCAGCACGTCCATCTGCTTGGGGCCTGCATAGAGGCGCAGTCGGGTGTAGCCGCTGTTGTCACCCACAGCCAGGCCCAGCACCGGCTCAGGCTTCTTCTGGCTGTTCGGGTCGCTCAGGTTGGAGGGCAGATCGACCGCATTGTGCAGCGTGACCAGCGTGGTGCGAGCGGGCGCGTCGGGCAGAAACACCGCGGCAAAGTAGAGATCGCTGACGCCGGCGTACTCGTACGGCTGATCGAGGGTAGCATTGCCGTTGACCTTGGCCGCCTTGATCGAGTCGTGCTTTCCGTCGATTGAGTAGTCCAGCTGGGAGAGCGTGAGCACCGTGCTGCGGGTCTGCGACGAGGGAAGAAACTCTTCCATGTCGCCCAGGCCGGCCGGCCAGGAAACCAGCGCACGCACCGGCGCGCCGTTGCGGCGAACCTGCGTCTCAACGGTGATCACGTAGCTCGCATCAAAACGAAAACTCTTCACCACGTCCAGGCCGCTTTGCGCATAGTGGAACGTCAGCGTGCCGGGCGCCAGCAGTTGCCCCGTGGCCGATGCCTGGTAGAGCGCCTGACTCAGCTGTGTATTCAGTGCCGGGTCGTACGTGAAAAGAGAGAGCGGCAACCCGAAACGCTCTGCGAGCTGCGGCTGCACCAGGTCGAGCGGCTTGCCGTCGGTGGTGAAGTACTTCTTGAGAATCCAGTGCTTCACCTGCGCGCCGCGATTGGTGAAGACAATCCGGTACATCTCATTCTCGACCGTCGTGTCGCTCTCGGCCGCGGCGCCAATGGCTCCGGCGGCTGCCGGAGTCTGCGCGACCGAGGCATCGGACGCGAGCTGACCGCCCGGGGCCGGCTGAGCCGCCTGCTGCTGCGTCTGCGCCACGGGCGCGGGCGCGGCATCCTTGGGTTTGAAGTACTGAAAGGCCAGCACAAGCGCAAGCGCCACAAATGTGAAGGTCATCAGGCTGCGGAAGTCGCCGCCGCTGCTGCCGCCGCCGGAACCCCGCGGCTCAAGATTGGGATTTTGAATTTCGGGCAAAGGAAACGTCCTGTCGTTTTGGAAGCGGAGCGCCACCGGGCGCCACTCTTCCTATGGTAACGGTTTGTGCCGAAAATGGCTTGCCGTGACGGCCGGCGGGACCGGATCGAGCCCCCCGCGGCAGAAAGGATGACAGCGCAGCACACGCCACACCGCAAGCCCCACGCCGCGCAGGGGACCGTGTGTGGCAATGGCCACGGCGGCATACTCCGAGCAGGTGGGCACAAAGCGGCAACCGCCGCCTGCCCCCAGCGAATGCAATGCGGGAGAAAGCCAGCGGCGATAGAAGCCGAGCAGCGCAAGAAGAATCCGGGTCATACAACCGGCTTTGCGGGCGGGAACTGTGCCGCCAGAGCTTTCGCCTGTCCAAGAATACGCACAACCTCGGCATCCAGTTGCGCAAACTCCGCGGTGAGGACGGCGCGGCGCGGATGAAGAATCAGGTCGCAGCCCTCGGGCAGCAGGTCCAGGTGGCGGCGCAGAACTTCGCGCATGCGGCGCTTGATGCGATTCCGCTCATGAGCCTTGCCCAGCACCTTGCCGGCGGTGAGCCCCACGCGCGGTCCGGCGGGCTCCGATTGCGGCGCGAGGAACCAGCTCATGGAGGCCGACTGGCGCTTGCGGCCGGCCGCGTAAGCGCGCTGATAGTCAGCGTGCCTGCGCAGGCGCGCACCAGCCAGAGACTGGCGATGCGCCGTGGAATCGGACGCAGCCTGGCGCGGATCAACGTTGAGTTGGGTGCTCATGACTTTGCCGGAAGGCGTCTGAGCCGGAACGGCGAAACGTATTTCCCATTCCGGCCACAACAGTGCGGCGGGAATGGGTTAGTCGCGGTAACCGGCACTCACGGCCACGCGCTTGCGGCCGATGGCGCGGCGGCGGCTCAGCACGGCGGCGCCGCTCTTGGTCTTCATGCGTGCGCGGAAGCCGTGGGTCTTTACGCGGCTGCGGCGGTTGGGTTGAAATGTGCGCTTGGGCATTGAAATGCGCTCCTGTTTCCTCTTAAAAATCTGCGCCTTGACGGCAAGTATTTAGTGTATCGCAGGTTGCGCCAGGAATCCAGCGCGAGTGCCTGCGGCAGCAGGCCGGCCTTTTCAGCCTGCGGCCGAAATCGTCTCTTCCGCAGGCGATCTTTGGCTGCGTCAGGGCATGACGCCGGTCACCTCCGCTGCGAGTTTCACCACCTATGGTGCAGCATGCCGCGCATTGACCAAAGTTATGTGAATGGGGGATTGCAACGAACGCCAAATGTGCTACTATCGGGACCGTTCAAGAAAGTTTCCAGCGTCCCACGGAGCGAGTTTCATCCCGTGCCTCGATGTAAGCATCCGGGGCAGATCAACGGCGTCCAGGCAGGCAGAGCGCAGCATCGGAACGGTGAGCCAGGCGTTTCACCGGAAGAGAGAGCCTTTGTCAAAACCGGGTGGATGAACCGATCCGGCACATACAGGAGACGCAGGCAAGGATTTGCTCGATGGCATTCGCAATTTCGCCGGCTTCGGCTCTCAATCCCTGGCTTCAGATTCTCGCGGCCTTAGAAAAAAAGGTGATCCGCCAGTCCTTCGAGACATGGCTCAAGCCTACGCGCTACAGCCACGCCGCGGGCCGCACTCTGTACGTACGCGTGCCTTCACCGGAGTTCCAGCACATCGGCGACAAGTACGGCGACCTGATTCAGGAGGCGATTGATCTGCAATCGCTGGAGTTCGACGACGTATGCTTCGTCACCACCGAAGATGACCCCTCGATTCCGCCGCAGCGCAAGGACGGCGGCTTCGGTCCGGTTCCCGCGCATGCGCCCACCGCTCCTGAGCCGGCGCAGGGCCAGCGCATGCCCCGGCAGGGGCAGTTCGACTGGTACACCGCCGCCCAGCTCAACGCCCGCTACACCTTTGACGCCTTTGTCATCGGCAACGGCAACCAGTTTGCGCGGGCCGCATCGCTGGCCGTGGCCGAACGCCCCTCGCGCGCCTACAATCCGCTCTTCCTCTACGGCGGCGTCGGCATGGGAAAGACCCACCTGATGCACGCCATCGGACACGAGGTAAAGCGCCGCCAGCCCGCATCCAGCATCTGCTACGTCTCTGCGGAAAAATTCACCAATGAGATGATCACCTCGCTGCGCAATGACCGCATGACCAGCTTCCGCGACCGCTTCCGCTCCGTGGACGTGCTGCTCATCGACGACATCCAGTTCATCGCGCAGAAGGAGCGCACGCAGGAAGAGTTCTTCCACACCTTCAATGCACTCCACGAGAGCATGCGCCAGATCGTCATCGCCTCCGACCGACCGCCCAAGGAGCTTGCGGAGATTGAGGACCGGCTGCGCTCGCGTTTCGAGTGGGGACTGATTGCCGACATCCAGCCGCCGGATCTCGAAACCAAGGTCGCCATTCTGCAGAAAAAAGCCGAGAGCGAACAGGTCACGCTGCCCACCGACGTGGCCTTGTTCATCGCTTCGAACGTGCGCACCAACGTCCGCGAACTCGAGGGCGCGCTCGTCCGCCTCGTCGCCTGGTGCAAGCTCAACCGCATGGACATCACGCTGAGCACCACGCAGCAGTGCCTCAAGCAGTTCATTGACATGCAGGTGCGCAAGATTACCATCGAGGCCATTCAGCGCGCCGTCTCCGAGCAGTTCGGCATGAAGGTCAGCGACCTGAAGCAGAAGAACAACTCGCGCAACGTGGTGGTGCCGCGCCAGATCGCCATGTACCTGGCCAAGCAGATGACCGAGGCCAGCCTGCCGGAGATCGGCCGCCAGTTCGGCAACAAGCACCACACCACCGTGATGCATTCCATTGGCAAGATCGACGAGCAGCGCCGCACCGACAAGGACCTGCACCGCACGCTCAACAAGCTCCAGGAGCAGTTGAACGGCTAGCGATCCAACAAGCAGGAAGTGAAAGGCCGCGTTCCGCGCGGCCTTTTTTATCTTCGCGAGTGAGCCGGCGCTTCCGTCATCAGTTCCACAAACATCTTCTGGAAGCGCGGCAGATCCACGTCCGTCTGCGCATGCACCAGGCGCACGCCCGTGGCGGGCTTCAGCTTCTCAGTCCACGTCAGCGTGTCGCCATAGCTCGGCCCGTGGCTCAGGTCCA
Organism: Acidobacteriota bacterium; assembly: GCA_028876395.1. Lineage (GTDB taxonomy): Bacteria > Acidobacteriota > Terriglobia > Terriglobales > Acidobacteriaceae > Telmatobacter. The sequence goes on along the minus strand of JAGWRX010000045.1, from coordinate 12,755 downwards.
CGTCCATGTAGACTTGTTTCTCTTTTGTAATGAGTGTGCGGTCGAGCCACGCGCAGGCGGCCAGTTCGTCCCACATGTAGTAGCGGTCCTGGCTCCATGCGGCAATGTAGCGCGCAGCGGGCGTGTTGGACTTCGCGATCGCGTCCAGCATCTGCTGCGTAAATGGCGCCTTGATGGATACATCCACCGTCGTCACGTCAATCCGCGGCCATGCTGCGCGCAGCACGATGTGCGCCGCCTCCGGGTCAAACCAGAAATTGAACTCATGCCGCGGACTGGTGGCAAACTCCGGATCGTCAGTCTGCGGATCGAGGCTGCCGCCCATCAGCACAATGCCCTGCGCGAGCGCGGCAAACTCCGGGTCAATCGAGACAGCCAGCGCAATGTTGGTCAGCGGCCCGCCTGCGAAAATCGTCACCTGGCGCGGATGCGCGCGCACCTGCCGGATGAGAAAGTGAGCCGCGTCCTCGTCGATGGGCCGGATGCCCGGCTTGCCTTCCGTCATCGGAGGAATAGCATAGGGTTCGCGCGGCCGCATCGTGCGCATCCTTCCGGTTCCCTGCGCATCCATTTCGCCCCACGCTCCCAGCCACCCCACCTTGCCATCCAGCGCCTCGCCCAGTTGCGTCTCCTGCTGCGTGCGGATCAGCGGAAACACGGCGCCCTTTGCGACGGGCACGTTCGCGTGGCCTGTCAGTTCCAGCATGCGCAGGGTATGCAGGGTTTCCTCGTCGCGCCAAGCGTTGCCGGTGACCATGGTGATGCCCAGCACCTCGACCTGCGGCGACTCGAGCAGCGCCAGCATGGCCATCTGGTTCGAGCCGCCGGGGCCGGAGCCATCCTGGTCAATGAGCACAAGTCGCTTTTGCGCCGCGCAGAGCGGAGCAGCAAGAGCCAGCAGAAGCAGAAGGACAGGAGGTCTCATTGCTGGGTATTGTGCCACATCCGTGGCGCAATACCCGGGGCAATCAGCGGCGGCCGAAGCCTCTCGGCTTTGTTACCGGCGCGGCGACGGGCAGGTTCGTCTTGCCCTCGGGAAAGACCGCCAGGAAGCGGCCCGGCCCTTCGCCGGAGCTGGCCGTTTCAACGCCGGGAATGTCGCGGAAGGCCATGTGCAACAGGCGGCGTTCGCGGCTGTTCATCGGCGGAAAGGCATAGGGCGCGCCAGTTTTCATCACCTTCTCCGCGGCAACCTCGGCAGCCATGCGCAGCTCCTGCGCGCGCAGAGCCTTGAAGTTCCCGGCGTCGAAGCTGATGAGGTCCTGCTCGCGCTGATCCAGCCGAAGCATCTGCGCGGCAATGGTCTCCAGGGCGCGCAGCAGGTCCCCGTTGTGCTGGGTCACCAGGGGCACATCGGGCCCGCCCAGCTCAACGTAGATCTGGCGAGCCTCGAGACCCGCTGGGTCCAGCGCTCCCTCGCCGGCGGTGATGCGGTACTTGAGGCGCATGCCGCCCAGCTTGTTCAGGGTGGCGAGGAATCCGGCAATTTTCTGTGCAGCTTCCTTGAGGTCGGCAATCGGCATGACAAACCAGTATCGCAGAGCCGGGCGGCCAGCGACGGAAAATTGAAAGAAACCCGTGTGCATTGTGCGCGGGCTAAAGGGCAAAATCGGTTCAGGACTCACAAGACTCATGTGAAATTAAGGTTCCCATCGTATGCTGGTTGTGACTATGAGGCGATACTCCCCGCTGGACAAGAGACGGCACACTCTGCGGCTTCTTTCCGGTGTCTCCGTTTTTCTGATGATGGCTTTCGCCGCTGCCCACGCAGGCGCGCAGGCGGCTGACGCAGCTGCGCCTCAGGATGCGTCCGCCTCCTCTGCGCCCGTCACGATTTCCCTCGAAGAGGCCATCCGGCGAGCGCAAAGCAGCGAACCGGGATATGCCGCGGCATCGGCGGCCAGCGGATCCGCTGCGCTTGACCGCTCCATTGCCCGCGCGGGCCTGTTGCCCAGCGTTGTCTATCACAATCAGGCGCTCTACACGCAACCCAATCACCTGCAGAATCTGGCGCAGCCGGCCTCTGCCTCGCAGGTGCCATTTCGATTCATCGCCAGCAATTCCGTGCGCGAGTACTCCAGCCAGGCCGTGGTCAATGAAACCGTGGGCTTGAACTCGATGGCCGGAGTGCGCCGGGCCGATGCTGCCTCAGCCCTTGCCTCGGCGGAGCTGGAAATTGCGCGCCGCGGCCTGGTGGCCGCCGTCACCGGACTCTATTACAGCCTTGCGGCAGCCGACGACAAGTTGGCAATCGCAGAGCGCGCCCGCGCAGAGGCCGAGGATTTTGTGCGCGTGACAAACGCCCGCGAACAGGCGCGTGAAGCCGCACACGCCGACGTGGTCAAGGCGCAGCTCCAGCTTCAGCAGCGCGAGCGCGACCTTTCCGATGCGAAGCTCGCCGCGGAAAAGGCGCGGTTGGAATTGGCTGTGCTGCTGTTTGCCGATCCCCACACGCCCTATGCGCTGGCCGCGCCGCAGAAGGCTCAGCCGCTGCCTTCGCGCGATGAAGTAAACCAGGCCGCAGCCAGGAACAATCCCGAGCTGAAGAGCGCTCTGGCCGCGCTGAACGTGAGCAACGCCGACGTGCTTGCAGCGCGGGCGGCCTACCTGCCCGACCTCGGACTGAATGTGACCTACGGCATCGATGCACCTCAGTTTGCCGCGAATGGGCCGGACCATTTGCGCAACCTGGGCTACTCGGCAAGCGTGACCCTGGACGTTCCTGTGTGGGACTGGCTTGCGACGCAGCACAAGGTAAAGCAGAGCGAGATACGCCGTGACGCCGCGCGGGTGGCGCTGACCGCTACGCAGCGGCAGCTCATTGCGCGGCTGGACGAGGCCTATTCCGAGGCTGCGGCTGCGCGCGATCAGCTCGCCTCGCTGGATGCAAGCGCCGGCATGGCCGCGGAGAGCCTGCGGCTTACCCGGCTGCGCTACAGCAGTGGAGAGGCAACGGTGCTGGAAGTTGTGGACGCACAGACAACCCTGATGGGCGCTGAAGACGCGCGCGCCGACGGACGCGTGCGCTACAAAATGGCGCTGGCGGATCTGCAAACTTTGACCGGGACGATGTGAACGGATGATGAGCCTGATGATGAGTCGAACTGTACACAGGGAGCGTGCTTTGCCGCGCATGCGGAAGAAGACGCCCATGCTGCTTGCATGCGCCGTGGCGCTTCCCGTCCTGCTTTTGCCCGGCTGCAAGAAGGAAAAAGAGCCAGAGCCTGAAGTCACGGTGCAGGCCCAGCATCCTGAGCAGGGCAGGATCGCCGAGCAAATCGTCTCCGACGCCATCCTCGCGCCGCTGGCGCAGGCCGCCATTGCGCCCAAAATCAGTGCGCCGGTAAAGAAGTTCTATGTGCAGCGCGGTTCCAGGGTGAAAGAGGGCCAGTTGCTGGCCACGCTTGAAAACACTGACCTGGCCGCGGCGGCGATGGACAACAAGGGTTCCTACATGGCAGCCCAGGCGGCCTATGCCACCGCCACACGCGCGCAGGTTCCGGAGGATACGCAGAAAGCCGAGCTGGATGTGGCGCAGGCCAGGGCCAATCTCGGCCTGAATCTGAGCATCGTAAAAAGCCGCAAGCAACTTTTTGCGGAGGGCGCCATCCCGGGCCGCGATCTGGACACGGCACAGGCAGCGCTGGTGCAGGCGCAGGCCGCGTACGACTCTGCTGCCAAGCATCTTGAATCGCTGCGCAGCGTCAGCCGCGAGGCAGCGCTTAAATCGGCGCAGGGACAGTTGACCTCAGCCGAGGGCAAGTACAAGGGAGCTGAGGCGCAGGTCAGCTACTCTGAGATTCGCAGCCCCATCGACGGTGTCGTCACCGACAGGCCGCTCTTTGCCGGCGAGACCGCCGCTGCGGGCATGCCCCTGCTCACGGTCATGGACGCCTCTGCGCTGATCGCCAAGATGCACCTGGCGCAGAGTCTCGCGCAGCAGATGAAGGTGGGCGATGCGGCCTCCATCAGCGTGCCGGGAGTCGCCAATCCGATAGCCGCCAGAGTCTCGCTGATCAGCCCCGCGCTCGATCCGGGCAGCACCACGGTCGAGGTCTGGCTCAAGATCGAAAACAAAGCCGGGACACTGAAGGTGGGCACGCCGGTGAAGGCCTCCATCACCGGAAGAACCGTCGCGCAGGCATGGAAGATTCCTCTCTCCGCTATCGTGACCGGGCTGGACGGCGCCAAATCCGTGATGGTCATCGGCGCGGACGGAACGGCTCATCGCAAGCCCGTGACGCTCGGCATCCAGGACGAAAGCGACGTGCAGATTGTCAGCGGCATCGCGCCTGATGACATGGTCATCACCGGCGGAGCATATGGCCTCGATGAAGGGACGCGCGTGAAGATTGGCCCGGCAGAGGATGAAGATGCAAAGCCCGCGGCCGGCAAGAGCGGGGAGGACGACTGATGTCGCATCTGTCCCTGGGCCACGCCGCGGAAAAGGAGCTGTTCTGGTTGGTGCGCTCCACGCGCACCGTGTTTTTTTTCGCGGCAGTGCTCACAGTTGCCGGTATCTATCTCGCCTTCAAAGTGCCGATTTCAGTCTTTCCGGAGACGAACTTTCCGCGCGTCGTGATCGGCGTCGATAACGGCGTGATGCCCGTCGAGCAGATGGAGGTGACCATCACCCGGCCCATCGAAAACGCGGTGAACTCGGTGCCGGGATTGCACACAGTGCGCTCGACAACCAGCCGCGGATCGGCCGAGGTCAGCCTCTTCTTCGACTGGAATCAGGACATGGTCCTCTCCTTGCAGCTCGTGGACGCAGCGCTCAGCAAGGTGGAGCAGACACTTCCGCCCACTGCCAGGATTACGACCAACCGCCTCACCTTCGCGACCTTTCCGATCCTCGGCTACAGCCTCACCTCCAACACGGTGCCGCAGACGCGCCTGTGGGAGATTGCCACTTACGACCTGAAGCCCCCTCTGAATCGCGTGGCGGGCGTAAGCATTGTCATCGTGCAGGGCGGCCAGGTGCCTGAGTTCCACGTGGTTCCGAACCTCGCGCAGTTGGCGGCCTCCGGCGTCACAATCAACGATCTGGTGAATGCGATTCAGGCCTCGAACATTGTGGATTCACCCGGCCTGTACGAGGCCAACCATCAGCTGATTCTTGGGCTCGTCGGCGCGCGGGTGCATGATGCCGATCAGCTGCGACAGCTCGTGGTGAAGACAACGCCGGCCGGTGCGCCCGTGCGCGTGGCCGACGTGGCTACGGTGGAAAACTCCACCTTGCCCGTCTACACCACGGTCACCGCAAACGGCAAAAGCGCGGTCCTGCTGACCATCGCCCGCCAGCCCTCCAGCAACACTGTCGCCGTGGCCGATGCCGTGTCTGCACAGGTGGCCCAGTTGCGCCGCAAGCTGCCGCCGGGCGTCAAGCTCGAACCCTTCTACGACCAGTCGCAACTGGTGCGCGACAGCATCTCCAGCGTGCGCGACGCAATCTTCATCGGGCTCGTCCTCGCCTGCATCATTCTCTTTCTCTTCCTTCGCGACTGGACTTCATCCCTGGTTGCCGGCCTCGTCATTCCGGTCACCATCGCCGTCACCGTGGTGGTCTTGTGGATGATCGGCCAGAGCTTCAACCTGATGACGCTCGGCGGCCTGGCCGCCGCCATCGGCCTGGTCATCGACGATGCCATCGTGGTGGTCGAAAACATCGTGATGCATCGCGACGCTGGCGAACCGCGCGTCCATGCCGTGCGCAAGGCGCTCAGCGAAATCACCACGCCGCTCGTCGGCTCCACGATCACGCCGGTGGTCGTCTTTTTGCCGCTGATTTCTGTCACCGGAATCACGGGCAGCTTCTTCCGCGCGCTGGCCATCACCATGGCCGCATCGCTTCTCACCTCGCTCGCGCTCGCGCTCACCTGGACACCCGGCCTCAGTCTCGTGCTGCTCCGCAAGCATCGCAATCACAGCCAGCGGCGACCACACCGCCGGCCGCTTTCTCGCCCGCGTGCTGAGCATTCACCATCGTGTCCTGGAGTGGTCGCTGGCCAAGCCGTTATGGCTCGGCGGCGCCTGCCTTCTGCTTGTCGTGGCAACGTGGGCGGGCTACCAGGCGCTGGGCTCCGATCTGCTGCCCGAGATGGATGAAGGCGGCTTTGTCCTCGATTACATCATGCCCGCAGGCAGCTCGCTCACTGAGACGAATCGCGTGCTCGAGCACGTCGAACGCATCCTGCACGCCACGCCCGAGGTCGAGATCACTTCACGCCGTACCGGCCTCCAGATGGGTCTCGCCGCGGTAACCGAGGCCAACACCGGCGACTTCACCGTGAAACTCAAGTCCAGACGAAGCCGCGGAATCGATGACGTCATCGCCGATGTGCGCGCGCAGATCCGGGCCACCGAGCCGGAGCTTGACATCGAGTTCACGCAGGTTTTGCAGGACATGATCGGCGACCTCTCCAACGCACCGGAGCCCATCCAGATCAAGCTCTTCACCAACGATCCGGCGCTCCTCGCGCAGCTCGGCCCCAGGGTCGGCAATGCCATCGGCAAAATCAAGGGCGTCGTCGATGTGCAGAACGGAATTGAGAACACCATCAGCGGACCGGCAACCGACTTTCAGATTGATCCCGTCGTCGCGGCACGGTTGGGCTTTACGCCCACTGAGGTTTCACAAGATGCCACAGCGATTCTGGATGGCCTGCCCACCAGCGATCCGCTGATCGCAAACGACCGCCCTTACACCATCCGCGTGCGCCTCGGCGAAGAGCATCGCACGTCGCTTGACGCCATCCGGAACACCGTCTTCAACAGCAGCTCAGGCCACACTGCGACGCTGGGCTCGCTGGCCACAATCCAGCAGCTGCCGCCGCAGAATGAAGTCAAACGCGAAAATCTACAACGTCTTGTCGTGGTCACAGGACGCCTGGAAGGCTCCGACCTCGGTTCCGGCATAGCCAAAGTGCGCCAGATAATCGCCGGGCTGCACCTGCCCGCGTCGGTACGCGTCGAGTACGGCGGAACCTACGAGGAACAGCAGAAATCCTTTCGCGATCTGCTCCAGGTGCTGCTGCTGGCGCTGGCGCTGGTCTTCGGCGTGCTCCTCACTGAGTTCCGCAACTTCCCCGCACCGATCGCCATCCTCACATCTTCGGTGCTCTCGATTTCAGGCGTAATTCTCGCGCTGCTCATCACGAATACAACCTTCAACGTCGCGTCCTTCATGGGCCTCATCATGGTCATCGGCATCGTGGCCAAGAACGGCATCCTGCTGCTCGACGCTGACGAAAAGTTCCGCGCTGAAGGGCTCTCCGCAGCCGAAGCCATGATGCACGCAGCCCAGCGCCGCCTGCGGCCCATCATGATGACCGCCATCGCAGCCGTGTGCGGCATGCTGCCCCTGGCCTTCGCCCTTGGCGCGGGCTCGCAGATGCTGCAGCCGCTGGCCATCGCCGTCATCGGAGGCCTCGCCATCTCCATGGTGCTCAGCCTCGTGGTTACGCCGGTCGTTTACTTCCTGCTTACCCGCGACCGCGCCACGCCGGAAGAACCCGCGTAGCCTGCCCCGGATGGCAGAATAAAGCTATGCCGCCGACTGAACCCATCCTGCTTTCACCCGCCGACGCCCGCGTCCTGGGCGCGCTGGTTGAAAAAGAAGTGACCACGCCGGACTACTATCCGCTGTCGCTGAACGCACTCGTCAACGCCTGCAATCAGCGCTCCAATCGCGAGCCGGTTATGGATCTGGACGAGGCGACAGTGCGGCAGGCACTGCATGGCCTTGAGGAGCAGCGGCTGGCAGGCCCCGCGCGCGGCGCCGACGGGCGCGTAACCAAATATGAACACTGGCTCGGCGAGGCCTTCAACTTCAGCCGCGCAGAGACGGCCCTGCTCTGCGTGCTGCTGCTGCGCGGCCCGCAAACGCCGGGCGAGCTGCGCGGCCGCACGGAGCGCATGCACCGCTTTGAAGAAATTGCAGACGTCATTGCCGGCCTGCAGAAATTGATGGAACGCGAACCGCCCCTCGCAGCCGTACTGCCCCGCCAACCCGGGACAAAGGAATCGCGCTATGCGCATCTGCTTTCGGGCGCGGTGGAATCGCTACCGATTGCAGCCACTGAATCCGCATCCAGCGGCGAAGCGCCCGCGCACGAGCAGCGCATCGCACAGCTGGAATCCATTGTTGCTGAACTGCGGCAGGAAGTCGCTGTACTGCAGCAGAAGATTGACTCGCTCTTCGGCTGAGCCTGACCTTCTTCAGCTAAACCAATTCATACCCCGCGAACCAATAACCGATTTCAAACGCCGCAGTGTCTTCGGCATCCGACCCGTGGATCGCGTTCTCCTGAATCGACCCCGCAAACTTCTTGCGGATGGTTCCCTCTTCGGCGTTCGCCGGATTTGTCGCGCCCATCAGCTTGCGCAGATCAGTAATGGCGTTATCCTTCTCCAGAACCATCAAAACCAGCGGCCCTGACGACATGAACGTGCAGAGGTCGTTGAAGAATGGCCGCTCGGCATGAACGTAATAAAAGCCCTCGGCCTGCTTCTTTGAGATGGATGCCCTCTTGAGGGACACGATCTGAAAGCCGGCCTTTTCAATTTCGGCCAGAATCGCTCCTGTGTAGCCTTTGCGGACCGCGTCCGGCTTGATGATGCTGAATGTGCGTTGCGCCACTCGATTTGCTCCTGTACGGATTTTTGCTCGTTTCCTATTGTAACGGCCAGAGAGCACAGCCCTCCGGGCCGTAAATCTGGTAGAGTTTCGGCATGTTTCGCATGACTGCCGCACCCGTTTGTCGTCTCGCGCTCATCGCTCTCGTGGCCGCCGCGCCCGCTTTTTGCCAATCTGCCGCGCCCGCAGCCACGCACGAGTTGCGCGTCTTCGATCCTTCATTGGTCGACAAGACCGTAGACCCTTGCGAGAACTTTTATCGCTACAGTTGCAATGGCTGGTTCAAGCGCAATCCCTTGCCGCCAGATCAGGCATCCTACGGCCGCTTCACCGAACTGTATGAGCTGAACCGCCTGCATCTCAAGCAGATTCTCGAGCAGGCAGCAGTGCCCTCGCCCACGCGCACCCCAAACGAGCAGAAGATTGGCGACGAGTACGCGAGCTGCATGGACACGGCATCCATCGACAAGCAGGGGCTTTCCCCGCTCCAGCCGGAGCTGGACCGCATTGCCGCCCTCAAGTCGCCCGATGAGCTGCCCGCGCTCCTCGCGCACCTGCACACCATCGGCGTGAACGCCTTCTTTGACTTCAGCGCGAATCAGGATTTTGCCAACGCCGACTCGATGATCTCCTTCTATAACGCCGGCGGCCTCGGCCTGCCCGAGCGCGATTACTACACCCGCACAGACGCCAAGTCCGTCGAGCAGCGCAAACAGTACGTGGACCACGTGCACAACATCTTCGCGCTCGCCGGCGAGCCGGAGTCACAGGCCGCGAAAGACGCCCAGACCGTGCTGGCCATCGAGACCGAGCTGGCCAGGGCTTCGCTCACCATCACCGAACAGCGCGACCCGCAAAACCTGAACCATCCCACGGATATCGCCAGCTTCGGCAAGGGGCTGACGCACTTTTCGCTGCCTAAATATGTAGTCGCAGCGCACGCGCCAGCCGCCGGCAAGATGAACGACACCGAGCCCAAATTCTTCGCCGAGTTCAACACGCTCGTCGCCGATACGCCCATCGACCAACTCCGTACCTATCTGCGCTGGCACCTGCTCCACACCTACGCCGGCACAAGCCTGCCCGACAGCTTCGACCATGAAACATGGCACTTCTACGCGCACATACTCAACGGCGCGGAGAAGGAGCAGGATCGCTGGAAGCGCTGCACCAGCCGCGTGGATCGCGAGATGGGCGAAGCGCTGGGCCAGGTCTACGTCGCCCGATACTTCCCGCCGGAAGCAAAGCAGCATGCGTTGGAGATGACGCTGGCCATCGAGCAGGCCATGGGCAAAGACATCGACGGCCTCGACTGGATGAGCGCAGAGACTAAGGTCAAGGCCAAGGAAAAGCTGCACACCGTGATGAACAAGATCGGCTATCCCAACAAGTGGCGCGACTACTCAAAGCTGCAAATTATCCGCGACGACGCGCTCGGCAACCAGGAGCGCGTTCGCGCATTCGACTTTGCGCGCGATCTCGCCAAGATCGGCAAACCGGTGGATAAAGACGAGTGGTTCATGTCCCCGCCCACCGTCAACGCCTACTACGACCCGCAAATGAACAACGTCAACTTCCCTGCCGGCTACTTTCAGCCGCCCTTCTTCAGCGACAAGGAAGACGACGCGGCTAACTACGGCGACATGGGTTCAACCATCGGCCACGAGCTCACCCACGGCTTCGACGACGAAGGCCGCCAGTACGACAAGGACGGGAACCTCAAGGACTGGTGGACAAAGAACGACGAACAGAAGTTCAACGACCGCGCCCAGTGCATGGTCAGGCAATACGACGCCATCGAGGCCGTGCCCGGCGTGCACCTCAACGGCAAACTTACGCTGGGTGAAAACCTCGCCGACCTCGGCGGCCTGTGGCTGGCATGGATCGCATGGCAGGACAAGGCCCAGGCCGAGCACCTGGACATGACCGCAACGACCGACGGCTACACGCCAGAACAGCGCTTCTGGATTGCCTACGCGCAGCAGTGGTGCACACAGACGCGCCCCGAGCAACTGCGCACCCAGGCGCAGACTGACCCGCACGCACCCGACGAGTACCGCACCAACACCGTGCTCACTGACCTGCCCGAGTTCGCGAAAAGCTTCAGTTGCAAGAAGACGGCGGCGATGGTGAATCCGAAGCCTTGCCGGGTCTGGTAGCGGCCCTTCACACGCGCAACACAAAGGCCCACCATTGCGGTGGGCCTTCGTGTCTTTGCTGTTCGCTGTCCGCTGTCTTCACGCCTTGCCGATAACCCGCGCCAGCGTCGCGCCAATCTCTGCCGGAGACACTACAACATGAATCCCGGCCGCCGTCATCGCCTTCATCTTGTCGGCCGCCGTGCCCTGCCCGCCGCTGATGATCGCTCCCGCGTGGCCCATGCGGCGCCCCGGAGGCGCGGTCTGCCCGGCGATAAAGCCCACCACTGGCTTCTTCACATGCTGCTTCACAAACTCCGCAGCCGCTTCTTCCGCCGACCCGCCAATCTCGCCAATCATGATGATCGCTTCAGTCTCCGGATCGTCATTCAGCAGGCGCAGCGCATCAATATGCGTAGTGCCGATGATCGGGTCGCCGCCAATGCCAATCGCCGTCGATTGGCCGATACCGCGCTGCGTGAGCTGGTGCACAGCCTCATAGGTCAGCGTGCCCGAACGTGACACAATGCCGATAGATCCTTCCTTGTGAATGCGCCCAGGCATGATGCCAATCTTCGCCTTACCCGGCGAAATCACGCCCGGGCAGTTCGGCCCGATCAGCCGCGACTTCGACACCTTCAGCTTGGCCCATACCTTCACCATGTCCAGCGTGGGAATACCTTCAGTGATGCAGACAATCAGCGGAATCCCTGCGTCCTCTGCTTCCAGAATGGCGTCGGCGGCAAACGGCGGCGGAACAAAAATCATCGTCGCATTCGCGCCTGTCTTCTCCACAGCATCTGTCACTGTGTTGAACACCGGCCAGCCCTCGTGGGTGCTGCCGCCCTTGCCGGGCGTCACGCCGCCCACCACGTTGGTGCCGTACTCCGCGCAGCCCTTGGCATGGAACGTACCTTCCTTGCCGGTAAGTCCCTGAACAATGAGGCGAGTTTCTTTATTTACGAGTACAGCCATCTTATGCACCCACTCCCTTCGCCGCTGCAACAACCATCTCCGCCGCTTCCTTCATCGTCGCGCCCACCTGGAAGTTCAGGCCCGACTCCTTCAGAATCTGCCGGCCTTCCTCCACGTTGGTTCCTTCAAGACGCAGCACAATCGGCACCTTCACATTCAGGTTGCGCGCCGCTGCCACCACGCCCGTGGCCAGCCGGTCCACGCGCAGAATGCCGCCAAAGATATTGATGAAGATCGCCTTCACATGCGCGTCTGAAAGCAGAATCTCAAAGGCGTGCTCAATCTGCTCCTGCGTTGCGCCGCCGCCCACATCCAGAAAATTCGCGGGGCTGCCGCCTGCGTATTGGATGATGTCCATCGTGGCCATCGCCAGGCCCGCGCCGTTCACCATGCAGGCAATGGAGCCATCCAGCTTGATGTAGTTCAGCGCGTACTTGCTGGCTTCCACTTCAAGCGGGTCTTCCTCGGCCACGTCGCGCAGCGCCTTAATCTCCGCATGGCGGAAGAGCGCGTTATCGTCGAAGTTCATCTTCGCATCCAGCGCGAAGAGCTTGTCGTCCTTGGTGGTGATGAAAGGATTGATCTCCAGCAGCGATGCATCGGTCTCGACAAACGCCTTGTAGAGCGCCTGGAAAAAACCGACGGCCTGGTTGATCTGCGTGGACTTCAGCCCCAGTGCGAAAGCCAGCTTGCGCGCCTGCCATGCGCCAAAGCCCACCGCCGGATCGATGGTCTCCTTGAAGATGGCCTCGGGAGTCTTCGCGGCTACCTCTTCAATCTCCATGCCGCCAGCCTGCGACGCCATGAACACAAGCTTGCCGGTAGCGCGGTCGAGCACGATGCCCAGGTAGAGCTCGCGATCAATGGCCGCCGTCTCTTCAATCAGCAGCCGCTGCACCTTCTGTCCCTGCGGGCCGGTCTGGTGCGTCACCAGCTGCATGCCCAGAATGTTCTTCACGTGCAGCTCGGCTTCATCGCGGCTCCGCGCTACCTTCACGCCGCCG
>JAGWRX010000044.1 GCA_028876395.1 Acidobacteriota bacterium | reverse complement strand
GAGGCTCGCCCGCACGCTCATCCAGGCGGGACACTCGGTTGATCTGGGTCTGGCGCAGATCAACAGCAGGAATCTGCCCGCCCTTGGCTTGGATGCCAATCAGGTCTTCGACCCGTGCAGCAATCTGCACGCGGCGCAAGTCATCCTGCTGGGCGCCTGGTCGCAATCAGGCGGGTCGCTGCGCGGCGCCTTGTCGGCTTACAACACCGGAAACACCACCGGCATTGCTGGAGCGCGTTACAGCGCGCTGGTCTATGCGCAGGCCGGCGTCGTTGTCCCCGCCATTCCCGGCGGGCGGTTGGCACGATGGGCGATGAACGGCGTTCCCGTTCCACGCCCTGACCTTCCACCGATTCGGCCCCGCATCACGTGGACGCCCCAGGCCAGCCCGCTGGCCCCGAACGCGGCGGAGCTAAAGGTCCAATGGTGATGCCAGAAACCCGCATCACCCTGGTCGATCGCGTATTCTGATCAGATTCGCCGCGGGCCCAGCCCATGGCAGGTATGGCTACGCTGGAGCCAGTGCGCGTTGGATGACCGATCATCGGGCACCGCCGCCGCTCATTGCGGTGCGATCGAAGGGCAGGACCTCCGTCGACGCGGACGGTCAGGCGGCGCACGAGCATTTGATGAGGGATGGCGGGTCGCGTAACTGGTCTCAAAGCAAAGCGCATGGCGCCGAGCGCATTCTGTCGCGTCTTCCACATACAGCGGATGGCGACGCGTTGACTCATTGGCTATCATCCTGTTCCAGTTTCACTTATATCAACGCGAGCCCATGTCAAGAGCGGAGCCATGAGGATCGAGACGTTTGACCGCGTCGTCTACGAGCACAATCCCCTTGCCGAGGTCATTTGCCAAGTCGCGTTTGAGCCGCTTGAGCTGTTCACCGACGACAACATCGCGGCCTTTCAAATGGCCTTCGCCGAACTTGGGTTCCCGCACGCCCAACGGGTGACGATGAGCTTCGGGCCGCCTCCCAGCGCTCAGGGCGCTGTCGCACCGGGACAGCCGCCGGTTTGGCAGCAGGTTCGAGTCGACCACTTCGTGTCGGCGGACGGATTCTGGAAGGTGTCGCTTTCAGCCGAATTCATCGCGCTCACCTGCTTGAAGTACGCCGGCTGGACCGAGTTCTTGCCTCGCGTGCTCGCGGCAGCGCGAGCGCTTGCCGAGCGTTGCCCGGCTGCCGTTCCATTGCGTTTGGGTCTCAGATACAAAGATGTGGTCGAACGAGAACCATTAAATCTAGGCGACACGCCTTGGCACGAATTGATTCAGCCGTTTCTTCTTGGCCCGATGGCGCCAAACGCGCTTGCTCACGGTCAGACGGCCTCGGAACATGAAGTTGAGAGCTTCCTATCGCAATCGCTGTTGAAGCTCGACAACTCGATGGTTCTTTTGCAGAGCTCGCTCTTGCGCTCAATTGACGGAGCGCGGAGGGCCTTTTTGATCGATGCCGACTTCTACAACTCGGGCGGCTTGGAGTCTAATTTGCTCGGCGACGCTGAGCTTCTACGTGCGCGCCTGCACGCACTGCACGAACATGCCGGGGCACTTTTCCGTCGCGGCATAACTGAGAGGCTTCACAATGCCCTACGCCCTCGCTGAAACGCCCACGGCAGAAGTTCGCAGCCCCTCTGTGCTGGGTCGCTACCAGAGCGCCGACGTTCGAGACGCCGGGATGCAGTGGGTTCGCGCGCGAGACACCAACGCCGAGTATTTTCTAGAATTCGCCCGCGGCAGTTCTGGCGAGGCAGCTGAAGTTGCCAGTATGAAGTCGTATCGGCTTGCTAAAGCGATAAAGAAGTGGCAGAAGTACGTTATGAATCCGGACGCTGCCACGGACGTCGACGCTTTGACCGAGACTGTAGAGGCGGTACTCGATTTCATTTCGGAGTTCGGTCCTTCCGCATTGTCTTTGCATAGCGTTCAGGCTGAGGCTGTTCAATGTGAGCACTTGGCCGCCGCGCTGAGGGCCTCGTCGTCATGGCGCGGTCAGATTCCCGGATGGGATTTGGCTATCAAGGCAACTGCGGACGCAGCTCGCTCGGCGCATCTCGATCCCGAGGACGTTCTTTACGGGATGATCTGACGCTGGACATGGCTCTCGCGAATCTCACGTGCGTACCGTTTACACCAGAACAGGTCGCGATAGCTGTTTCGCATAGCCCGATGGGTGCCGGTCACATCGGCATCGGCTTCCACGCGGCGAAAAGTGGCCCGCAGGTGCTGCATCTTGCTTGGCACAGGAAGCTCGAGGTCGACGATGTCCCAGCCGAACTCAAACAATGCTGGGCTGCAGAGCCTTTCGATATGCCCCATCTGGCCGCCAAGCAGTTGGTGGCGTTCGTCCGTGCCGTCGCCAAGCGTGGGGCAACTATCAACTACGCGATCGACTTCATTGCTTCAAAGGGCTCCTTCGACCCGAACGGGACCTACAGGCCGCCCAAGGGAAGCAGCGGTTTGACGTGCGCTTCGTTCGTTCTCGAAGTCTTCCGCGGAGGCAGCATTCCATTGGTGCAGATAGATACTTGGCGCGAGGATCCCGCGAATGTCTCCTGGGGAAATGCGGTTTGTGATTGGCTTGCCAGAGACGCCGACCCCGATCATGTCGCGGCGGTGAGAAAGAGCGTTCGCGGCCTTCGGTTACGGCCGTTCGAGGTGGCGGGGGCATGTCGCTTGACCAAAACGGCGCGGCCGGCGAGTTTCGACGCAGTGCAGGGCCCCGCCGCCCAGATTGAGGCGGAGCTGCCGAAAATATGCCCAGCAGTCCCGCTGGCACCGAGCCTGCTGACATCCCCCCCCGTCATGCAGGGTGCTACGCAAACCGCGGAGGCGCCTCAAGCTGCCCGCCAAGTGGAGGGGCATGTTTCGCTTCCAGGCGCGCAACCGCAAGCCGACGCAAGCTGATGTACTGATGTACGTTTCATCGCGGTGCGTTGTCGCATCCATTGTCGGTTGACCATGGGAAGCGGCACACGCCGCGGTTGTCGCAGAAAGATTCGAGACCCCCGGGTGCAAACCTAGAGCGCCCAGCCGATCGAACTTTTTGCCTTCTTCTTCTTTGAGCATTGCGGACATTGCAACGGACGCGCCCAACTGACAGCGCAAGGATGATCTGTCATTCACCGCGCGACGGCGATCAGGCAATCCCCCGTGCTACACCGGATTGGACGCGGTAGCGAGTTTGGATCGTAACGGCCGCAGAGATTGGTCTGGAATGCGCACTCAATCAGGCCGGACCGACACGCCAAGCAGTCTAGCTGTGACAACCAAGGCATCCCGACGCTTGCGCCAGCCAGTGGCCCGATGACGCCCCATCGCCTGGGCGGTTTGTCCCCCGGCCGCGCCAGCCGCGAGGCAAAGCTCCAGTGCCGTCAGTGGATCGGCTCGGCGGGCCGCGGCGACCGCTGCGCCGCGCACCTGTTCGTCCTCCCGCTCCGCCTCACGCGCCAGGAGAATCGACAGAGGGTTGGCGTCTTCGTCGCGTGCCGCTGAAAGATGACCGCGCTCCGGTTCTTCGTCCTCGACGCTGTTGTCAGAGCGGAACAGGGATTCGCGCTCCGCGAAGCCCCAAAGCTTGCCGAAGACGAACTGCTCGAGGGTACCGAGAAGCGGATCGAAGGTGCTTTGCCCTGCCGCGATTTCCGCGCAGATCATCAGGGCCTGCTGGTGCACATCCTCGATGTCCGTCCTGGCGGACCTTGCAACCCGCGCCAAACCATCTTCATCGAGCGATTGAAAAAGGGTAATGGCATCCATGCCTTGCGCGCTCATGGCCGGCCTCCCGCGAATCCGCTGATGACCTGGATCAGGTCCTGCTCGACGGCGTCCAGCGCGGTGCGGATCGCGTCAGGAATGCCATCCCTGCGGGGCACCCACTCGGCAATCTGCTGGAGTTGAACCTCCCTCTCAGGAACCAGGGCGCGCGCCAGCCAAAGTGGGAGCGCCACGGTGATGATCTCGTTGTCAGGCTGGTCCTTTGCGCTCGCAACTCCCTGCTCATGCACTCCGAACGGCTCCGCGGACTCGCCCGGATCGTCGGCCATCTGGGCGGCTTTCTCAGACTTGCTGCTCTCCGCGTGGACCGCGGAGGCGCCGACCGACGACGTGTAGGAGCTTGGCCCCGTTTCCTGCAGCAGCCCCTGCTGTCGCCCAGACATCTGCGCTTCGTGGGCATCCAGCACCTTTCTGCAGCGCTGAATCGTCAACTGCTCGCCACTTTGCAGCAGTCCGTTGCGCAGATGCTCCGGGAGGCGGCAGAACGCCTCCCAGGCGCCGACCTGCGTCATGATCCCGGCCTCGTAAAGGGAACGCGCCAGTGGGTCGCGGCTGATGGCCATCATCGCCGCCACCCACTCGTCGGACTTGCACAGCATGCGCGCCATCGCGCCGGCCGGCACGCCAAGGTCGCGCAGCTGCTCGATGCCCCCCAGGTACTCCAGGAGGGACAGGTCCGCGCGGTGCGCGTTTTCACCGAGTTGCAATACGGTCTTGATCCGCTGCGCCTCCACCGGAAAGACGCGCGCTGGGATGGTCTTCCATCCCAGCGAGATTGCTGCGCGGTACCGGCGCTCGCCGAAAATCAGTTCCCATCCACCATCTGCAGCCTGCCGCACACCCACGGGCTGCAATAGCCCATACAGCGCCATGCTGTCGCGCAGCTCGGCCAGCGCCTCTTCATCGAAGTAGCGCCGCGGCTGACCGGGATCGGGCCGGATGGCTCTGAGTGAGATTTCCAGAATCTCGGTGCGACTCAACTCGTCTTGGCCGAAGTTGAGTGATGCGGTGCATGTATCGGTCGGATTCATCCGGTGGACTCCTTCGCAATGGCCGGCGCGAAACGCCCGCTCGTGAAATGGGATTGAAGACGCTGCAACTGCTCTTTGACCTTCTCGGGCGCCGGCACCGACGGGCGATCCGGCCCTGCTGCGGGGCCCTGCGCGCGCGAGAGGATGTTGACCTTGACCTGAGAAGCGATGAACTCGGTGCGCAACTTGCCGACATCGGCGAGCAACGATCCAACGTCATGGCCCTTTTCGACATACCAGCGCCCCCCATGGCCGACGTACCAGGCGGCG
>JAGWRX010000043.1 GCA_028876395.1 Acidobacteriota bacterium | reverse complement strand
GCCCTCGCAGCCGCCGGCTTCATCGGCCATATGCTCCCCTCGACTGGCACAGCGCCGGAACAGCCCGCCGCATCAGCGCAGCCGGCAAAGCAAGCGAAGACTCCGGCTGATGCGAACGCGGTCGGCCGCCACATTATCCACGTTGGGTTCCTCGTCCGCAGCCGCGCCGAAGAAGACAAGTTCTATCGCGATCTTCTGGGCTTCAACCCTTATTGGTACGGAGGCATGCAGGAAGGCAAGATCGACTGGGTGAGCCAGCAGGTTCCCGATGGGCACGACTGGCTGGAATACATGCTGACCAGCGGGCCTTCGGGATCGGGGATTCCGGCGACGATGACGCAACATGCTCTGGGCGTGCTGGACCATCTTTCGATCGGCGTTGTGTCGGTTCCGGAGGCCTACAAGGTGCTGCAGGCCGGCAATCGCCTGGGCGGCGTCCACGATAAGGAGCCCAAGATCGGCAAAGACGGCAAATATCAGTTCAACCTCTACGACCCCGACGGCATCCGGCTGGAGCTGATGAACTTCCACGCGACGGAAAAGCCATGCTGCTCGCCGTTCACGGCGGAAGATCCGGTGGAGTAGAAGCCTGGACTGTCAAGCATCGCTCGCATTGGGGGCAGACCTGCGCGTCTGCCCCTTCGCGCTAAAATTCAACTATGCCTGCCACAGCGTTTTCGCCTGAAATCATGGCCAAGTATGAGCCCGTCATCGGGCTTGAAGTACACGTGCAACTGCTGACCTCGACGAAAGCGTTTTGCAGTTGCGCCAATCAGTTCGGCTCGGCCCCCAACACCAACATCTGCCCGGTGTGCCTGGGGCTGCCGGGAGCCTTGCCGGTGCTGAACGCCAAGGCGGTGGAATACGCCACGCTGGCCGCGCTGGCCATCAACTGCCAGGTGCGCGAGCGCTCGATTTTTGCGCGCAAGAACTACTTCTACCCTGACCTGCCGAAGGGATACCAGATTTCGCAGTTCGACAAGCCGATCGCCGAGCACGGCTGGATTGATGTGCCCACGGCGGACGGCAGCATGAAACGCATCGGCATCACGCGGCTGCACATGGAAGAGGACGCGGGCAAGAGTATTCATGACGGCTTTGCGGACTCGGCCACGCGGACGTATCTGGACCTGAACCGCTGCGGCACGCCGCTGGTGGAGATTGTGAGCGAGCCGGACATTCGCACTCCGGACGAGGCGTTTGAGTACCTGACGCGGCTGAAGGAGATTCTGCTGTACACGGGCGTCTCCGACTGCAACATGGAAGAAGGTTCATTGCGCTGCGACGCGAACGTCAGCGTGCGGCCGAGAGGGCAGGAAAAATTCGGCACCAAGGCAGAAGTGAAGAACGTGAACAGCTTCCGCTTTATCCGCGCGGCGCTGGAGTACGAGATTGAGCGGCAGATTGAGGTAATCGAGTCCGGCGGGCGCGTGGTGCAGGAGACGCGCCTGTGGAATGCCGCCGAGGGCCGCACCTACTCCATGCGCTCGAAGGAGCAGGCGCACGACTACCGCTACTTTCCTGAGCCCGACCTGCCGCCGCTGATTGTGTCGCCTGAGCTTTTGTCCGAGACCAGGAAGAAATTGCCGGAGCTGCCGGAGGCGCGGCGCGCGCGCATGATTGCCGAGTACGAGCTGAGCGCAAAGGATGCGCATACGCTGACGGCATCGCGCGAGTTTGCGGACCGGTTTGAGGCCGCCGCGAAGACGTCCAAAAGCCCGCGGCGCGTGGCCAACCTGCTGCTGAGCGAACTGGGCGGACGGTTGAAGGCTCTGGGGTTGGAACAGGAACAGTCGCCTGTGTCGATGACGGGCGTGGTGATGGCCGCCGACCTGCTCGAAGAGGACAAGATCAGCTCAAAGCAGCTGAAGCAGCTCCTCGATGTGTGCTTTGAAAAGAGCGAGGACTTCCCTGCCGTGTACGAGCGGGAGAAGCCGCAGCAGATTACCGATGCCTCGGCGATTGAGAAGCTGATCGATGAAGTCATCGCCGCCAACCCGAAACAGGTGGAGCAGTATCGCGCAGGCAAGAAGACGGTGGCGGGATTCTTTGTGGGCCAGGTGATGAAGGCGTCAAAGGGCCAGGCCAACCCGGCGCTTCTGAATGAGCTGGTGACGAAGAAGCTGGAAGGTTAGCCAGACCCGCACACATCCGGGATTTGATTGAGGTCGCAAACGGTTGCTGGTCCGCACAGCCGGCGCATGACAGGACGTCGATCGTACGATACGGCAAATCCACTTGCGCGCAACGGAGGCGAAGTGAGAGTGACCAGGCCGGGCCTTCACGTGTGGATTGTGGGTCTTATCGCGCTGTATTTCTTCGTGTCCGGAGTGCGCGGAGCGTCGCGTGAATCCACGGACTTCATTCCCGTTTACAGTGGTGTGCGCTGCCTGCTGCATGGCTGTAATCCCTATAGCATTCCTGACCTGAACCAGCAGTTTCTGGGGTCAGGCGGGCGCGAGAACGATCTGCGGCAGGCCGGCGGCTGGCAGAACGAATCGCCGCTCTATCCGCCTTCGACCCTTGTGACGCTGCTTCCGCTGGGCCTGCTGCCCTTTCCCGCGGCCAAAATCGCCTGGAGCCTGCTGAGCGGAGGCCTTTTCATCGTAGCGGTGTGGCTTGTTCTCTCCCTCTGCAGGCCGCCGCACCAGTGGCTCACAACGCTCTTAGCTGCGCTCTTCCTGTTGATCAATGGTCAAATCGTCCGGCTCGGACAGCCCTCGGGCTTCGCCATCTCCCTGCTGGCGATCAGCGTCGCGCTCTTCATGCGCCGCGGCAGCCCACTGCTTGCGGCCTGCCTGCTGGCATTGAGCCTCGCCGTCAAACCTCAAATCGGAGGCCTGATTGCCGTGTATCTTCTGGCGCATAAGGCTCATCGCCGCTATGCCGGCCTGGCCGTTGCTGCGGCTCTTGGGCTTTTTCTGCTCGGCGCTCTGATTTTGCACATGCGTCCGGGGAGCGCGCATTGGGTTGCGGATCTCAGGACGAGCATCACAGCTTCGATGCAGCCAGGGCAGGTCAACGCTCCCGACGCGCCGGACGTCGGAGTTGCCAATCTGGCTGGCATCACCAGCCCTGTTTTCGCCGGCAGGCGCCGTGCGAACCTGATTGCAATCGGAATTTTTCTGCTGTTGGCCGCTGCCTGGGCGGTCGGTGCCGCACGGGACACCGAGGACCCCGAAGCCGCGATCCTGGCGCTCGGAGCACTATCGGCCCTTTCGCTGTTGCCTGTCTACCACCGGCAATACGATAGCGCGCTCCTGCTTCTCTCCATGCCATCCTTGCTCGTTATTCTGGAGCGACGACGCGTGCTCGGCGCAATCATCGCGTGCCTGACCTTCCCTGCAGGCGCACTCTTTCCGGGCATCCTCGGCGAATTCCTCTGGACCCACGCGCCGGCAGTTAGGCAGAGCCTGCTCGACAACAAATTTTCAATGTTCCTGGTGATCAGCAGCGCCGATGACCTTCCATCCCGGTTCCGAGACCTGCTGACGAACAAGTTCTTCTTTGTGCTTTTACTGCGCCAGCAGAACCTTGTGCTGCTGCTGGTCGCCTGCCTGTACATCGTTGCGATGTACACAGCCCGGTCGCCGCACGGCCTGCCCCAGCCCTGAGCAGGCCTCTCGTGGCTCTTTTCTCTCACGCAACCGGGTGCAGTACTGTCGCGGCCGGCTAGCGCAGGCATTGCTGTGTTGCCCGCTACTTGATTTTCAGTTCAGTTTCAAAGTCCTTGCGCGTGTCCCAGGAGCTGACCGTCTTGGTGGCGCTTTTCTTTCCTTCTTTCTCCGCCCACAGGTCGTAGTCCTCCGCCATGTTGACCTGCGCAAAATAGAACCGGCCGTTTTTGCTGGAGGTATAACTGCGAATTGCCTTGGTCTTCTGGTTCTTGAGGAAGACCGTGGCGGCGGGTACCGGGTTGGAGTCGCCGTCGACGACGCTGCCTGACACGGTGCGCTGGCCCAGATTCTGCGCCTGCGCCTCAAGCGGGCCAATGCGCGGCGCCCACGGAACCACTCCGGCAGCAAGGGCGGCAAAGACCACCCAGGCAGCCCATTTTGTGCGGTTCACCTTCACTCTTCTTCCTCCTCGTCGAAAAACTCATCCTCTTCATCATCAAGTTCGTCATCCACCCGCGTCAATTCCAGCGGATCGACGCCGACGACCTCGTATTCCGTTCCACACTCGTCGCAGACGACCACATCGCCTTCTTCCACTTCGTCAAGTTCGATATCCAGGTCGTTCTCACACTCGGGGCAGCTGGGCATAGCAGCCTCCTCTCTTTCCTTGCACGGCAATGCGTGTTTCATGTTGTAGGATGACGTTACCTCGCGGTACGACTCCGCTAGTTTTAGGGAGCACACGGCCAAAGGTCAAGAGGCAGCATCACACCTGCAAAGCGGAACTGCCAGCAGCGGAGAAAATGGAATGAAAATCTCACAAACAGTCCTTGCGCTTTGCCTGGCGCTGGCCGCAACGGCCTGCGGCGCACAGCCTGACTATCTGCGTCATGCATCGCCGGTGGCCGCGGCTCCCGCTGACCCCGCCATTGCCCGCGCTCTCAAAAACATCCAGCCTGCGCACATTCATCAGACGATTGAAACGCTGGTTGGTTTCGGGACGCGGAATACGCTGACCAGCATGGAAACCGATCTGCCTGCCGGCCAGGGGATTAATGCCGCTGCGGACTGGATATACAACCAGTTTGAAGCCATTTCGCGCCAGTGCGGCGGCTGCCTGGAGGTGCGTCGGGATGTGTTTACAGCCGACCCAGCCACAGGTGGACGATGGGCGAAGCGGATTCCCCGGCCCACGAAGATTACCAACATCTATGCCATCCTGCGCGGAACAGACCCGGCTCAGGCCAAGCGGATGGTGCTGGTAACGGGGCATTACGACTCGATCAACTCCAACGCGTTTGCCAACTGGTCTGACACGTCAGGTGCAGCGCCTGGAGCCAACGACGACGCCTCGGGGGTGGCCGTCTCGCTGGAATGCGCCCGGGCGCTGAGCCGGCTGCGCTTCCCCTCCACCATCGTCTTTGTCGCCGTGGCGGGAGAGGAACAAGGGCTGGTGGGCTCCGCCCACCTGGCCAAACTGGCGCGCGATGAGGGATGGCAACTGGAGGCAGTGCTGAACAACGACATTGTGGGCGGCAACACCACGCCAGGCGACACGCTGCAGCAGAAAGACCGCGTGCGGGTGTTTTCAGAAGGTGTTCCCGTGGCTGCCACGCCGGAGCAGGCGCGCCGCATCCAGGCTCTGGGAGAAGAAAACGACTCGCCCAGCCGCGAACTGGCGCGTTCCATTGCCGAAGCAGGGCGGACCTATTTTCCCGCTGCCGGAGGCTCGGCCTTCAGCGCGTTTCTGGTTTCCCGGCCCGACCGCTACCGGCGTGGCGGCGACCACAGCTCGTTCAACCAGGAGGGCTTTACGGCGGTGCGTTTTACGGAGTGGCGCGAGGACTATAACCACCAGCACCAGAACATCGTTCGCCCGCCGGCTGGCTCAGGCAAGCCGGTGATGGGCGACCTGCCGGAGTTTGTGGACTTCAAGTACGTGGCGCAGGTGGCGCGGCTCAACGCCGCTACGCTGGCCACACTGGCGGACTCCCCGGGCGAGCCTGCGAACGTGCGCATCGTGACGAAGGACCTGGACAACAACACAACGCTGGCATGGGATCCGCCTGAGGGTGCGCCGAATGCGCACTATGAGGTAGTTTGGCGGCCGACGACCGCACCGGACTGGGAATATGTGAAGACGGTTGAGCCATCGGAGGGCAAGCCTGTGAGCATCACCGTTCCCATCTCCAAGGACAATGTCATCTTCGGCGTGCGTGCCGTGGACGCAGCCGGGCATCGGGGGTTGGCGGTGGTTCCCTGACGAGCAGAACCACGGCGGTTGCGCGGGGCCGCATGACATCCGCGCACCTTCCACGCTACCCTTGTGAATACCATGCCAAGGCTGGGCTCCACACCGTTCGCCTTCCCCGACTTCCGCGGCGCAACCCGCCGCCTGGTGGTCGTGAACCTAGCCGCCTTCTTCATGCTGGCGCTGGCCGGGCTTGTGCTTCCCGGCTGGGCGGGGCAGGCAGCCGGCTGGCTCACCTTCCAGCCCGCCTTCTTCCTGCACGGAGCCATCTGGCAACCGCTCACCTACAGCCTCATTCATCCCTCGCTTATCGGAACGCTCTTCGAGCTGCTGTCGCTCTGGTTTCTAGCCGGCTTTCTTGAGAGCGCCCACGGCGATGCCTGGATTACCGGCCTCTACGTCTGGTCGGTGCTGGGAACGGCGCTGGCCGGGGCGTTGCTCTATCTGGCAGGCGTTGGGCTGAATCTGCCCGTCCTGCCGGTTCCCCTCTACGGCTGCTTCGGCGGCATCTTCGGGCTGCTGGTGGCCATCGGGCTGCTGTACGGCGACACTCAATTTCTGCTGTTTTTCACCATCGGCATCAAGGCGCGCTACATGGCCATCATCTTTGGCCTCGTCGCCATCGCCATGCTCTTCGGCGAGCAGCGCCTTTACGCCTTTGCCCAGCTGGGCGGCGCGCTGGCGGGCTACATCTACATCCGCATGGCGCCGCGGCGGGGCTTCCGATTTGCCTTCAGCGAAAGCTGGTACGGGCTGCGCAACCGCTACTACCGCTGGAAGCGCCGCCGGGCCGCGCGCAAGTTTGAGGTCTACATGCGCGCGCAAGGACGCACCGTTCGCTTCGACGGGAAGGGCCAGAAGATCGACGACGACCACGACGACAAGAGCCGCTGGAACTAGAGGCCTCTTCCGGTACAATCCTCTCTGAAATGACCACAAAACTTGCCTTCCTCTTTCCCGGGCAGGGTTCGCAGACCGTTGGCATGGGCCGCGAGCTTGCCGAACGCTTCCCCGTTGCAGCAGACACCTTTGCCGAGGCCGACGATGCCTGCGGCTTTCCGCTTTCGCGCCTTTGCTTTGAAGGGCCGGAAGACGATCTGAAACTGACCGAGAATACACAGCCCGCGATTCTGACGGTGAGTGTGGCTGCGTGGCGCGTACTGGCCGCCCACGGCGTGGAGCCCGCGCTGGCCGCCGGGCACTCGCTGGGCGAGTGGTCGGCGCACGTGGCTGCAGGAACGTTGCGCTTTGCCGATGCGGTGCGCGCCGTGAAGGCTCGCGGCCGCGCCATGCAGCAGGCGGTTCCCGCCGGACAGGGCGGCATGGCGGCGGTGCTGCAACTGGACGCGGCGCAGGTGGCCGAGGCTTGCCAGGAGGCGGCGCAGGAGACCGGGCTGACCGTGGCCGCGGCCAACCTGAACTCGCCGGGGCAGACGGTGATCTCCGGTGCGCTGGCGGCCGTGGAAAGAGCCGCGGCCATCGCCAAGGCCAAGGGCGCGCGCCGGGCCGTGATGCTGCCCGTAAGCGCGCCCTTCCACTGTGCGCTCATGCAGCCCGCGCAGGAAGAAGTTGCGCGCGTTCTGGCGGCCCTGCCGCTGGCCGACCCGCGCATTCCCGTGGCCGCGAACGTGACCGGCGCGCTGGTAACCACCGCCGAAGCCGCCCGCGACGCGCTCACGCGCCAGGTCACCGGCGCGGTGCGCTGGGTGGATTGCATGCAGTCGCTGGTTGCCGAGGGAGCCACCGCCTTCATCGAAGCCGGCCCGGGCAAGGTGCTCTGCGGGCTGTTGCGCCAGATTGATCCGGTGCAGAAGGCGCTGAATGTGGAAGACGCCGCCAGCCTGGAGAAGACGCTGGCGGAGCTGGCAGCGGTCTCCTGAAAACAAGAGGCCGCCGGATCTCCAGCGGCCTCGGCACGTCATCCTGCGGCCTGGGCTACGGCCCCAGGTACAGCTCGACCGGCGAGAAGCCCAGCGTTTTGGTCTTGGGGTCGTAGTCCAGAAAGAGCGCATGACTCTGCAACCCGTTGATGAGGATTCCCATCAGCAGCACATTGCCGGACCTGCGCGCGGCCACGATCCTGTGACTCCGGATCACGCCGTATTCGTTGGAGGGGCTGGTCGAACTCCAGTCCTGCTGGAAGCGGTCAAACGGGTAGGGATTCTTGATCTCCGGGTGCTGCTGCCATTCCGGATTGTGAATCCAGATGCCATAGGCCTTCTGCAGGTCGTTTTGTTCCACAGCGGTGAGGAAGCGGTTCGCCGTCATCCGCGCGCGAAAGTGCGTCCACCAGTTCCACGGCCAGTCCACGGGCCTGCCGGACACCAGCCAACCGGCAATCAGCAGCACAAAAAAAGCGATGGCGCTGCTGGCAAGAATGACGCGGCGGCGATGGTCGCGGGCGGCGTCAAAGGCGGGAGCGTCAAGCAATGTCATCCAAATAAATCCTCGTGGATAAGGATACTGCACAGCAGCGGCACGAACCTGTGAACAGAAAGCGTGCAGCGAATTCCGGGCGCTTTCGCAACTTTCTCTTCCTGCTGAGATTAGACACCATTCCGGGCGCTTCTGTTCCCTGCCGGGCTTATTCCTGGAGGCTGTAGGCTGTGCGGTTCTTTTCCTGCTGCCGCTCAAGGGCCAGTTCAATCAGCCGCGTAATCAGGTCGCGGTACTGGATGCCGCTGGCCTCCCACAGCTTCGGGTACATGCTGATCTGCGTAAAGCCGGGCAGCGTGTTCACCTCGTTCAGGTAGATGCGGCACCTGCCGTCCGGCTCCATCAGGAAGTCCACGCGCGCAAGGCCGGAAAGGTCGCAGGCGCGGAAGGCCGCCACGGCCATCGCGCGTATTTTCTTTGTTTCCGACCGGGTCAGCTTTGCGGGGATTACGGGTACCGAGCCCTCGGAGAGGTACTTGGCCTCGTAATCGTAGAACTCCTTGCCGGGAATGATCTCGCCCACCACGCTGGCCTGCGGCGAGTCATTGCCGAGCACCGCGACTTCCAACTCGCGAGCTTTGGACTTCGCGCCGCCGACGCCCTGCTCGACGATGAGCTTGCGGTCGTAGCGCGCGGCCAGCGCGAGCGCAGGTCCCAGTTCCGCACGATTGTGCGCCTTGCTGATGCCCACCGAGGAGCCAAGGTTGGCGGGCTTGACGAAGACCGGATACCGTAGCGTCGACTCCACCTGCGCGATGGCCTTTCGCGGGGACTTCTCCCAGTCGGCGCGCAGCAGCGTCACGTGCTTCACGATGGGCAGTCCGGCCTGGGCAAAGAGACGCTTCATCACGTCCTTGTCCATGCCCGCGGCTGAACCCAGCACGCCCGAGCCGACGTAGGCGATGCCCGCCAGCTCGAAGAGGCCCTGGATGGTGCCGTCCTCGCCGAAGGTGCCGTGCAGGACGGGGAAGATGACGTCGATGGCTTTCCCTTCCGGGCCTTGAGGGCCGGGCAGCGGCGCCAGCAGGGTGGGAATACCCTCGTGCAGCAGCTTTGCTCCTGGCGTTGCCTCGGGGTCTCCCGCGCGCAATTTTTCTCTTGGTTTTGGACTGGGTTCCTTGGCGGGCGCAGCCAGTTCGCCTGCGCCAAGTGCGCCGCCCTCAAGCAAGCCGTGGGCGTCTGCCGCCGCCAGCCAGCGGCCCTCTTTGGTGATGCCGATGGGCACCACGTCAAATTTGCGGCGATCAATCGCCTTCAAAATGGAAGCAGCCGACAGCAGCGAAACCTCATGCTCGCCGCTGCGTCCGCCAAATACGATGCCTACGCGGAGTTTTTTTGCCATCGCTCACTTTCGCGGCATGGAACAACTCAGAAGCCGCACAAACCTAGTGTAGAACCCCTCAAAGAATCTTCTTCCCGAATGCCGAGCAGGCCAGTTCGACGGCGAGGTCGGCGGTGCGGTTGTGCTCGTCGATGACGGGGTTGACCTCGACCATTTCGAAGCTGACCATGCGGCCGTGGTCGGCGATGATCTCCATGGCCAGGTGGGCCTCGCGGTAGGTGGCGCCGCCGCGCACGGGCGTGCCCACGCCGGGCGCGTCTTCGGGGTCTATCCAGTCCATGTCCAGCGAGACGTGGTAGCCGGCCGTGCCGTTGCCCGCCGTGCGCAGGGCTTCTTCCATCACGGCCCTCATGCCGCGCTCGTCAATGTCGCGCATGGTGTAGACCTCAGCCAGGCCGGCGCGACGGATGTTGTCCCGCTCAGCGGCATCGATGTCTCGAACGCCCAGCAGCACGGTGTTCTCCGGGGCGACCTTGGGAGAGAAGCCGAAGATGTTGCTCAGCGGCTCCGGCCCCAGGCCCAGCAGGGCTGCCAGCGGCATGCCGTGCACGTTCCCCGAAGGCGACGTTTCGGGAGTATTGATATCCGAGTGCGCATCGATCCAGACGACGCCGATTTTCTGGCCGCGGCGGCGATAAAACTCCGCTACGCCGGAGACCGACCCGGCCGCCAGCGAGTGATCGCCGCCCAGCACCAGCGGGGTCATGCCCTGCTCCAGCGTCTCCACCACGGCTTCGGCGGTGCGGGTGCAGGTTTCGGCGATCTGCTTCAAATAGCGGGCGTTCATGCGGCCAAAGGCCTGCGTTTCGGCTATCTCCACCAGGATGTTGCCGCCGTCGGTGACCTGGTGGCCCAGCGCCTCAAGCCGCGACTCAAGCCCGGCCACGCGCATGGCGGAGGGCCCCATGTCGACTCCGCGGCGGCTGGCGCCCATGTCCAGCGGAACACCAAGGACGCGAATGCGGCGGGTGGGCTGCACCTGCGTGCCGCTCGGCAGCGAAGACCGCCCCGTGGATTGGATTTCGATTCGTTTCGACATGCTGTGAGTTCTCCATGGGCCCGCAACGGATTTGCGCTGCAAACGCGCGGGTAATGCCATACCAGACCAACATACACCCTGACCCACAAATCATAGGAAACACACCGTATAGTTCGTTAGTAATACCACCTAAATCATGGCCCTAAAGGTGTACCGTGGAAGATTGTGCTGATAGTAAGATGAATAAGCAGTTTGGCCTCGGACTGCGCGGCATTGCATAAAAAGCAGATAGGCGATTGATTAAAAAGAATTCTCAATGAAATAGATGTATGGAAGGATTGAATCATGGGGATCTTGGGGGGAATCAGGATGCGGCCTGCCAGCAATGCTGGTTACCCCCTCGTGCGCACAATCATTACCCCCGTAATTATCCTGGCTGCATTACTCTCCTCCGCATGGGCGAGTACGCCGGGCAATCCAATCGCGATCAAGCCGCTGACTTCCCTGCGCGTGATCCACAATCTTACCAACGCTGAAGCAAACACGGGCATGCCGGTCTCCTTCAAGGCAACCGTCACCTATTTCAGAAGCTATGAAAACGCCCTGTTTGTGCAGAACAGCGACGGCGCCATTTACGTGGAATCGCCCGGCGGCATCCTGCTGCAGCCCGGCGATCAGGTGCAGGTGGAGGGCAAGACCCAGGCCAGCTTCCGGCCGATTGTGATTGCCAAGAGCATCACGCTGATTCGGCACGGCGTGCGCCCTCAGCCGGTGCCCGCGACCTTCGACGAGCTGATTCGCTCGCAGTATGACTGTCGTCTCGTAACGGTACACGCGATTGTCCGCAATGCCGACACCGTCATCAGTTCCACCGTGCGCAGCGCCTTCCTGCGACTGCATCTGGAGGGTGGCGAGATTGGCGCAGTCGTGGATGTGGACAATCCCCAGGTTCTGCGGG
Source organism: Acidobacteriota bacterium (assembly GCA_028876395.1). Taxonomy (GTDB): domain Bacteria; phylum Acidobacteriota; class Terriglobia; order Terriglobales; family Acidobacteriaceae; genus Telmatobacter. The sequence goes on along the minus strand of JAGWRX010000043.1, from coordinate 2,051 downwards.
ATCTGCTGGATGCTGAAGTGGAAGTGACAGGCGCAGTCTCAGGCCGGTTCGACGGCAAGTTGCAGCAGACCGGAATCCTGCTGCATGTGACCTCGCTCGAAGGAGTGAAGGTGCTCCGCTACGCGGGTACCCATCCCTGGACCCTGCCCCTCACGCAGATGGACGGCATCCTGTCGTACTACCACGTCAGCAACCTCAGCAGCCGGGTGCGGGTACGCGGCACCATCACGTACTTCCAGCCCGGCTCCATGGCCGTGTTGCAGGACGGCACCAAGAGCCTGTGGGTGATGACGTCCTCGATTGAGCCGCTGCACATCGGCGATGAAGCAGATGCAACCGGCTTCCCTGACGTGCATGACGGATTCCTGGCTTTGACCGGCGCGGAGATTCTGGACAGCGGCAAGCCTGCGCCCATTCAGCCGCTGCCAGCCACGTGGGACCAGCTCTCGACAAGCAGGAACCTCTTTGACCTCGTCTCCATTGAGGGTGAGGTTGTGGCCGAGGTGCGCGGAGCGACACAGGACGAGTATGTGCTGGAGGCGGACGACAACCTGTTCTCTGCCATCTACCGGCATCCTCCGCCGGATAACCCGGATGCCGATCCGCTTCCCTCCATGAAGCACGCGGCCCCCGGCACGAAGGTTCGCGTCACCGGCGTCTGCTTCATGAACGGGTCGAATGCCTTCGATACCCGCGTACCGTTCAACATTCTGCTGCGGTCAATGGACGATCTGGTGGTGGTCACCGGGGCTCCGTGGTGGACGGTGAGCAACCTCTTCAACCTGATTGCCTTGCTCCTTGTGGTGGTGCTTGCCGTGAGCGGCTGGGTCTGGGCGCTGCGCAGAAGAGTCCACCAGCAGACGGCCGCCATCACCGCGCAGATTGAGCTGGAGGCGGCGCAGGAACGGCGCGCCGTGCAACTGGAGCAGTGGCGCAGCCAAATCCTCGAGGACATCAACAGTTCGCGCCCCCTGGCAGAAATCGTCGAGCACATCACGGAAATGGCTGCCTTCACGCTCACAGGCTCCACCTGCTGGTGCGAGATGTCCGATGGATCGCGCGTGGGGAAACCACCGAAAAAGAGAATGAACCTGCGCATCGTGAGCAAGGAAATTCCAGCACGCGCAGGAGGCACGCTCGGAACCATCTTTGCGGCGTTCCATACACAGGAGGGCGATGCGGAGGCAGAATCGACCGCGCTGTCGACTGGAGCCCGGCTCGCCGCGCTTGCCATTGAGACGCGCAAGCTTTATTCCGACCTTGTGTATCGCTCGGAGTTCGATTTGCTGACCGACGTCTATAACCGCTTCTCACTGGAGCGTTATCTTGAGGAGCAGATCGGCAAGGCGCGCGAGAAGGGCTCCTACTTCGGCCTCATCTACGTCGATCTGGACGAATTCAAACAGGTGAACGACTTGTATGGCCACCATGTGGGCGACCTTTATCTGCAGGAAGTGTCGGCCCGAATGCGCCGCCAGTTGCGCAATGGCGACATGCTGGCGCGCCTGGGCGGCGATGAATTTGCGGCGCTGGTCTCAGTCGCGCGCAATCATGCCGAACTGGAAGAGATTGTCCAGCGTCTTGAGCGCTGCTTCGATGCGCCTTTCGCCGTCGAGGGCCACCTGCTGCGCGGTTCTGCCAGCATGGGCATTGCTCTGTATCCGGTCGATGGCACAAACGCCGAGAGCCTGCTGAAATCGGCCGATATCGCCATGTACGCCAGCAAGGAGAGCAAGCGCCTCGCAGGCGGCATGCCCTCCCAGCACGACACGCCCAGACTCCCCTTCCGCGACTAGAGCAGGAAAAGAAAAGGCCCGGCATGAAGCCGGGCCTTGCTGGCTGACGGCCGGGGTTCGTGTCCCTGGCCGGTTGCAGATCGGCTCTTACTCCGCGGCCATCTCTTCGGCTTCGCCTTCCTGGCGCATCAGCTCCAGTTCGCGCTCAGCGGCTTCGATCTCTGCCGAAACCTCCTGCTGGACGCGGGCCGCCGCTTCCTCCAACTCCGGTGAGAGCTGGACGTTGCGGTAGTACTCGAGGCCCGTGCCGGCGGG
>JAGWRX010000042.1 GCA_028876395.1 Acidobacteriota bacterium | reverse complement strand
TGCTGGGAGCCAGTGTGGCGGCATTGATTGTGAACCCCTACGGCTGGCGGCTGATGTGGGAGCCGCTCGATATGGCGTTCAAGCAGAAGCTGAGCGTCTCCGTCATCGCGGAATGGCAGCCGCTGGACTTATCCATGCGCGAGGGCAAGATGGCGGTTGCGGCGATTGTTCTGATGGTGCTGGCCAATGCGATGCGCGCGCGCAAGTGGAAGATCTACGAGATGGCGTTCGTGTTTCTCGCGTGGTATGCGGCCTTCGCCCACCTTCGCTTCCTGTTTTTTGCCGCCGTCGTCACCACGCCGATGCTGGCGCGGGATATCGAGCGAGCCTTCTGCATCGAGTCGGATGAAAAGACCATCCCGGTGATGAACGCTCTGATGGTGGCCGGCGCCATTTGCGTCGTGGTGTTCATGTTTCCCACCGAGACTGCTCTCAAGAAAATGCAGGCCATGATGTTTCCACTGCAGACCATCCGGTCTGTTCAACCCTCCTGGAGGACGCTCAACTGGGATTACATCGGCGGCATGATGGACTTCGAATCAAAGCCAAGCGCCATTGATACACGAATGGACAGCTTCGATCACTCCGGGGTCCTGCCGGCTTATCTCGCCATCATGGCAGGCCAGAACTCCCTGGAACTGATGGATAAGTTCCGCTTTGACCACGCCCTGCTGAAGGAAGCGGCGCCCCTTGCTTACCTGTTACAAAATACGCCCGGCTGGCGCGTCGTGACGCGCGAAAAAGCCTGGGACGGCGATTACTATGTTTTGTACGCGAAAATCCCCACCGTATGCCCTCCGGCAGTCGCCCCCGCGCAGCACTAGCAGCCTTCGTTGAGGATGCAGGCACGCGAAGCATTTTTTTGATGCGCTCCCTCGCCGCAGCCGGTTTGGCAATGACAGCGCGAGGACAGACGTGTCTGACTCCTGCTCTTTGCCCTGATGTATCGTGAGAAGCGAGCCATGAAGCAGATTTTCATCCGACTCGCTCTCACCCTCCCGGTCGTCTGGCTGGTAGTCTCGCTGGTGTTTCTGCTCATTCACCTCGTTCCGGGCGACCCCATTCTGCAGATGCTGGGCGAGGGCGCCACTCCGGCGGATATCGGCGCGCTACGCCACCAATACGGCCTCGACAAGCCGCTTTGGACGCAGTATCTGTCTTACTGGAATGGCGTACTGCACGGCGACCTGGGCAGTTCCATCCGTCTGCACGACACTGTGGCCCATCTGATTTCCGCCCGCTATCCCTACACGCTGGCGCTCACGCTTACGGCATTGGTGCTGGGCCTGGTCCTGGCTCTTCCCGCTGGAATTCTGGCGGCGGTTCGGCGCGGGCGCTTGCTGGATCAGGCGCTTTCCGTAGTGAGTCTCTTTGGCCTGTCGGTTCCGGGGCTCGCACTGGGTCCTGTCCTCATCCTCGTTTTTTCCATCCGATTCGGATGGCTTCCCGTCTCCGGCGCCGGTCCGGGAGGCGCGCACGGAGGCATCCACTGGGAGTATCTGGTGCTGCCGTCGGTCGCCATGGGCGCTTCGCTGGCCGCAATTCTAACGCGCATGGTGCGCACCGCCATGCTGGAAGAGCTGGGGCAGGACTACATCCGTACTGCGCGCGCCAAGGGCCTCAGCGAGCCTGCCGTCGTCTGTCGCCACGCGCTGCCCAACGCGCTGGTCCCCATCGTCACGGTTGTGGGCCTCCAGTTTGGCGCGCTGCTGGCAGGAGCCATCGTGACGGAAACCATCTTCAGCTGGCCGGGTCTCGGCCGTCTCGTGGTCAGCGCCATTTCCAATCGCGACTATGCGCTGGTGCAGGGCTGCCTGCTCTCCATCGGCCTTACCTACGTGCTGGTCAATCTGCTCACCGACGTGGTTTATCGCTGGGTAAATCCGCGGATGGAATAGGTCAGCTTGGTGCCGTGCATTGAAGCGCAGGCCGGATCTACTGCCTCTGAATTTCAAGTGGAACGATCTCTGCTTCCAGCGAGCCATCGCGGCTAATGGTCAGCAGGGCCACAGTGACCGGCAGATCAAAACGCTGCGGGCCGCACGAGCCGGGGTTCAGATAGAGCACGTTCCTGCGCCGTTCGATGTGGGGCCTGTGTGTGTGGCCATAGAGCACCGCGGAGAACTTTGCGGCGGCAGGGTCCAGGTGGAGCGTGCTCAGGTCGTGCAGCAGGTAAAGATAGCAGCCTTCAAACAGCAGCACATCCGTCTCCGGCAGGCGGCTGCAGGGGCCGGTGCGGTCTACGTTGCCGCGTATGGCATGGATGGGCGCAACCTCCGCCAGCGCCTTGAGGATGGCTGGGCTGCCG
>JAGWRX010000041.1 GCA_028876395.1 Acidobacteriota bacterium | reverse complement strand
TTGGCGACGATGGTTTTCGGCGTCTTCCACGCATCGTCAAAGCGGTTGAAGCCCCAGCTGTCGTTCAGCGTCATGCAACTCTCCCACGCGCGGCCTGCCTCGGCGGCCTGGATATGCTGCTCCGGCGTCGAGAAATCGCCTTCCAGGCCGTTGCGATTATTCACGATGATGTCGGGCTGCAGATCGAAGACCATCTGGTTCATGCGCTCAGACTCCCACTGCTTGGGGGTGAGCGGCCAGTCCACGTCGTACCACAGGACATCGATTTTGCCGTAGTTGGTCATCAACTCGCGAATCAGGCCGTGTGTGTACTCCACGAAGCGTTTGCGGGCGTCCTCGTCGGTCTTGCAGCGTGCGCCGTCGGGGTGGTGCCAGTCCATCAGCGAGTAGTAGAAGCCCACGCGCAGGCCTTCAGCGCGCGCGGCATCGACAAATTCGCGGACGAGGTCGCGGCCGGGACCCTGTTTGGGCGCGCAATAGTCGGTGAGTTTGGTGTCCCAGTGGCAAAAGCCCTCGTGGTGTTTGGTGGTCATCACCATGTACTTCTGGCCGGCGCGTTTGGCGAGGCGCGCCCAGTCGCGGGCGGCGTTGGGTTTGGGTTTGAAGTGCCTGGCCAACTGCTCGTATTGCGGGATGGGAACGCCTTCTACCTCCATGGCCCATTCATGCTGGCCGATGACGGAGTAGAGACCCCAGTGGATGAACATGCCGAAGGTGGCCTGATGCCACCAGGCCATGCGCTCTGCGCGCGTGGCAGCCTGCCTGGCGTCCGCGGACGAGGTGGGAGTTTGCGCGCCTGTGCCACCGGAGAGATCCAAAGCTCCGGAGCTGGATGCGGATAAGGCCATGGCCCCGGCTGCGCCAAGCTGCTTGATGAACGACCGCCTCGAACCTTCTTGCCAATGCATGAATGTGGATCTCCCTCTGATGGAATGTGCCGCGCGGATTTCCAATGTGCGGCGCAAGCGCCCCGTGCTGGCGGGGGAACTATATGCAATGAAGATTGGGATTGTCAAAAAGCAGCGGCAGATGCAGCCGTCGCACACGATCCGCGGAACGTGACGTCCAATGCAGGTTGGGGAGAACGGGAGCGCCGACCTGCGGAAGAGCGGGTTCCGTGAGAGCTTACTGCGTTTCTCCGCTCTCGTCATAGAGCGGCATGGCGCAGAGTTTTTCAATGGGCTGTCCGGGCGTGTACTCCAGCTTGGGCGGCGGCTTGCAGCCTTCTTCTCTGGTCATGAGCAGGCTTGGCTTGCCGACATCCTCCTTCTCAGCCTTGGCAGCTAGCGGAGCCAGATCGTCCTTCATCTTGAGAAACTCCGATGTCTGCACGATGCGCTCGGACTGTTTGGGCATGAACATGATTTCGCGCTGTGTCTGCACCATTCTTTCGTAGAACGGCGGGTGCGTGCGGAACCAGCTGACGCCATTTACGTAGCCCTGTTTGGAGGCGATCTTGTCAAAGAAGCGGATGAAGCCGCTCGTATCGTAGCCGGCCTTCCATGCGTACTGCACGCCGAGCTGGTCCGCCTCGAGTTCATAGTCGCGCGAGACGCCGAGCAGTTTCAGATCCAAAACCAGCCCCAGGCCATAGAAGCCATACTGGAGCGCGTAATACATCCCGATGCCGGCAATGCCGCCGGTGAGCAGGATGGCGGCCACCTGCGCCGCCTGGTAGAAGATGCTGGCGATGGTGGCGCGTTTCATCATCTTCGCGCTGTGCCGCGCTGTGTCGTGAGCCAGTTCGTGCGCGATGACGCCGGCCAGCTGCGATTCATCGTCGGCTGCTTCCAGCAGTCCGCGCTCGACGTAGATGTAACCGCCGGGCAGCGCGAAGGCGTTGATTTCACGCGATTGCAGCACGCTGACGCGGAGGGGAACCTTCAGGTCTGAATTCCTGGCGATGCGCTCAGCCACGGACCTTACGTAGTCCTGAATCGGCTTGCTGTCGAGCTCAGGAGGCAGCATGCCGACCTGCTTCAGCTCGTCGACGGCTTCCTTGCCACGCTTGATGTCGTCCTTCTGGCCTGCCGCGATTTCTCTGAAGCCGATGTCCTTGACATCAGCCCAGCGCCGATTCTGGTAAGCGCCGCTTTCAAGATCGGCAAGAGCCTGCCTTTGCTGCGCCGGCCACTGCTGGATCAGATCAAGCTTGGCGCCAAGGTTGTCGTAGGCGGTTGGAATCGCGTGCCCGGAAAGCACATCCGCTTCGCTGCGAAGCATCTCAAGGTTCTGGATTTTACAGTGCAGCTCGCGGCGGGGCTCATCGGCCAGTGTGGTGCCGCTCTCCTTCAACTGCTTGCGCGCCGCGTCCAGCTGCCTGCTGTAGGTCTTTGCGTGTTCCTTGAAGCGGCTGCGGCAGGAGTCTTCTCCGCGTTTCAATGCCTGACGTTCCTGCTCGACTTCAGAAGCGCTGAAGTTGAGGGAAGACGCCACCTGGAACAGATCTTCATAGGGCTTTTGCAGGTATTGGTGAAGCGTCAACTTCGCAGGCTCTGCGGCTGGAGCCGCCTGGGACTCTGCCCTTGCGGGATACCAGGGCAGGATAATCAGCAGAATGCTGAGCGCTGTTGCAACGCATTGGCGGAAGACCTCGTTCACGGGAAGCCTCCTTTCCGTGGCCGGCTGCGGCCACTGACTGCGGAAAAATCAGAGCACATCCCTGGATTTCATGGCGTCCTGGCCTTGGGCGCCGTGTAGCCCTCGCGCGTATATACCTCGACTTTGCGCTGCTTTCCTTTTTCATTGGTCACTTTCAACGGCTTGCCATCGGGCCCCACAATCTCGACCTTGAGCCGGTGAAAGCGGCCGTCCCTGCTGGCGAGCGGGGGGCGGAAGCTGAGCGAGTATTCGCTGCGCAGATAGCCGGCCACGCTGCGGAAGATGTCGGGCAATTCGCCCGCAAATCGGGGGAAATAGGCAATGCCTCCGGTCCGCTCAGAGAAGGCCGTGAGCGCCGATTTCGCCTGCAAGTATGCAATGTTGCTGCTGCCGTAGCGCACGTATTCCTGCTCAGCCAGATTCACGCTGAAGATCGTTACGTCGCTCTGCCTCAGTCTCTTGAACACATCGTCAAGCGTCGCCGCGCTGAAGCTGTTGGAGCCTGTTGTCATGAGCAGAATGGACGTTCTGCCCTTGACATGGTCGAGTTTGTCCAGCGTGTCGATGAGGGCGTCAAAGAGGTTGGTCTCAGAGAATGCAGGAAAACCAAGCGAAAAAAGCTCGTCCCGGACCTTGTAGCGCTCGTGCGTAAAGTCGACGCGAACCTTGGACTGAATGTCATATGTGACAAGCGCGACCCAGTCCCGCGGTTCGAGATGATCCAGAAAGCGGGATGACCACTCGGCGGCTTTATAGGCAAAGTAGTCGTAGGATGCAGAACTGTACTCCATGAGCATCACGATGGTGATGGGCGCCGTGGCAGGGGAGAAGTCGATGATTTCCTGGGGCACGCCGTTGTCCAGGACGCGGAAGTTCCCCTTCTTCAGTCCGCTCAGGACGGTACCATCCTCGTCGGTGACCATCACGTTGACATTCACCAGGGTGGCATCCACGGTGAACTTGTAGGGCGAGTCTTCTGGTGTCTGCGCGCTTGAATCGGTCAGGGCTTGCGATTCCTGAGCGGCTGGTACGGGATCAGGCGCTGCCTGCGACGGTGGAGGGGGCGTGCCGAGGGTGACTGCCGCGATCGTGAAGAACAGAGGGAAAAACATCAGTTCCTCCCTGTGCAGCCTTCTGCGCCGGCGTGACATGGCCGGGGTCTGAAAGACAACGCGAAAACTGTACCATAAGACGGAAAATCGCGGGAAAGGTCATCGCGACCGGGCTTTGCGGTGTGCGGGACTCAGACGCCGGCGGAGAGCAGGCTTTCGGCGGTTCGCCGATCTGTAATCAGAACATCGATCCAGCCGCCGCGGAGAGCAGCAAGAATCGCCTGCACCTTGCGGTGGCCACCGGCAACGCCCACCACCCGGCTGATTTTTCTCAGCGGTCCCGGCTCGATGCCGATGACGCGCTGCATGAGGGGCGACTTGATGGGCTGACCCTGCGCGTCAAAGAAGCGGAAGCAGATGTCGCCGACTGCTCCCCGGCGGCTGAGTTCGGCGCGTTCTTCGGCGGAGAAGACATTGCCGCTGCTGGCCAGCAGGCGCGACGGCTCCATGGAGCCGATTCCCACCAGCGCGAGGTCGAGATGATCGAAGAGAGCAGAGGCCTCACGCACCGATGCATCGCGGGCCAGGATGCGCCGCGCCTCTGCCGAGCCCACAACGGCCGGAGCCTGCAGAAGCACAGCCGACGCGCCGATGAGGCCCGCAAGCCTTTGCGCCAGATGCATGGCATGATACTGCGCGCCCACGTTGCCCACGCCCCCCAGAATCTGCACGACCTTGCCTCCGCGGCAATAGTCGCCGGGGTGAAGCGCATCAACCATTGCGAACAAGGAGCGGCTCCAGGAGGAGATGCCGATTGTCGATCCGGGCTTTACCGAGGTCTCAAGGAAGTATGCGGTCGCGGCGCCGAGGTCGCGCACCATGGGTTCCTCCTCCGGCGGGCAATCCACGACCACTGCGTCCTGCAGAGCGAACTGGGCGGTGAGCTGATCCTCGATGTCGGCAAAGATTCCGGGAGGACTGATCACGCTGATGCGCACAAGATTTGTCTCGCGCGCGCGCTTGAGCATCCGCGAAACCGTCGATTGATGAATCTGCAACCGCTCGGTGATGCCCTGCTGACGAATGCCCTGCACATAGTACATGCGGGCAACCTTGGCCATCAGGCGGAGCTCATTCAGACGCGACATAATCGGTATTCTTCCATAGTAGAATCTGCCCGGGCGTGTATATCGAGGCTTGCAGGTTCACGCCAGAGCGGGTGACTCGCGGATGTACCCGCACTCTGACCTGGTCGCTACCGTCTTCGTCAGTGCAGGCGCTAGCCGGAAATTGGCGCAAGGTCTGCGGGGCGGCGATGGTGATAGGTGCTCCATCCGAGATAACGGCCAAGCCCCTCGGCCACGGCTGCAGCGCAGTGGCTCCGGTTCATGGCCGCGTGGTGCTCAAAGCCGTTCTGGCAGATGACGTGCATCAGGGCCGGCAACCCGGGGACATTGACCACTGCGCGCGTGCCGAAGGTGTTGAGCGGGTCCTCGGTGAATTCGCCCTCGCCCACATAGGCGCAGATTTTGCCCGTCAGATCATCGGTGCTGACGCGTCCGAAGGTCAGCGGGCCAGCGGTCGTGCGGCCATGGAGCGCGCCCACGGTATTTTCCTCGCCGAGCGTTGTGCCTAGAATCGGCGCGGTTCCGATGCGAATGTCGGGCAGGAACTCCTTGGCCCAGTTGCCGCAATGGAAGAGGACGCACTTGTCGGGATCGCCGCCGTAGTTGTTGTTCCAGTCGACCAGCGCGCTGGGGCGACCGCTGGCCAGTTGCAGTGCGTACATGCTGACGACTCCGGCAATATCGACTTCGCAGGCGGAAGGCAGCATTTTTTCGCTCATCATCGACATGATGGTGCAGACGTTGACGCCGAAGTTTTTCTGCAGCGAGCTCCAGCACTGAATGGCCGTTGCGGAGATGCCGAGCGAGCCCATCCAGGCCTCCACGACGAGAGCGAACTTGGCCATGCGGACCAGGGAATCGTCCGGCGCGGCCGAGGCGTCAGCGTAGGCGCGAATCTGTTCGATGCGCTGCCGCACGCGCGGATCGCTGTTGTCGATCTTCGCCGCGTCGCCGAAGACCTCAGAGAGATCGATGGTGTTGACTGAGATGCCCGCGGACTCAAACAGCTTTTCGCTGAAGCGCGTGGTGTTGAATGCGTTGGGACGCGCGCCGACGGCGCCAATGCGCACGCGGCTCAGACCGCGCACCACCTTGCAGGTGCGGATGAACTGCAGCAGGTCTTCGCGGAAGCGCGGGTCGAGCACGGCTACGGTGTGATCGCGGGTGAGCGAGTATTTGAAGCCGAACTGACGCAGGTTATTGCAGACGGAAATCTTGCCGCAGAAGGCATCGCGGCGGCGGTCCAGCCCGAACTGATCGAGGTCGTCGGGGCAGGCCTGCACGAGGATGGGCAGGCGCACATCGGCCATGCGGATCGAGTCGGCAACGCCCTTTTCATCGCCGAAGTTAGGCAGGCAGACGAGGATGCCGTCGAGCCGTTCGCGGTTGTTGCGCAGCAGCTCACCGCACTTCTGCGCGTCGGCCCAGGTTTCCACCGCGCCGAGCTTGCTCTGCTCCGGCGAGAGCCACACCGGCTCGATGGAGAGCTCGGCAAAAAGCCTGGTCAGATCCCGGCGCGCCTCGGAAATGAGCACGTCGGGGAAAAAGTCGCGGTTGCCTATGATTACGCCCAGTGTCGCCAATGTTGTCATCTCTCGTCACCCAAACCTTTGCCGGTTAGATTCATCGTCTACGATGGCCATGCAGCGCGGGGCCGCGGGACATCAGCTTGCATTTGCCTTCCCGGCGCTGCGATGCTCCATCGCCACGCGGGCAGAACCTGATTCGTGCGTGCGTCAGAGGCGCGAATATGTGATGAGCGCCAGCCCCAGCAGATAGCAGACAAACATGGTACCGAGCAGCCGGTTTACTCCGCGAGGCGCGGCGGCAAATTCCTTCCAAACCAGGACGCCCCAGAGGATCGCCACCACGGGCGCGGCATTGCTGAGCGCGTAGGAGACGGCAGGTCCGGCCGCGCCCACGGCGATGAAACTCGATGTGATCCCGATGCTCCAGATGGCGCCGCCGAGCAGGCCTGTGACGTGCGTGCCCGGGCTCCCTTTCCAGTAGTCTGCGATGTGAACTGGGCTGCCCTCCACCGGATTTCGCATGAAGAACGGATTGAAGAGGAAGGTCGTGAGGAATGCGCCGAGGGTGAAAAAGAACGATGCGGTGAGCGGCATGAGCTTGCCGGATCCGCCGGAGACGAATGCGTGATCCACCGACTTGACCACCAGGCCGTAGAAGAAGGCGATCAGCACGCCCGCGAAGACCGAGAGCAGAATGCCTTGTGCGCTGGGCTTTTTTACCGCGCCGACCAACTGCCCATAGGCGCGCATGCTGAGCACGATGGCAAGCACGATGACAGCGGCTCCGGCGAAGAGCAGCGCGGAGTTGCCGGGATTGACGCCGCCCTCAAGAATGACCAGCACGAAGTTAAGCACGATGCCGAGCACCCATGCGATTCCGCCGCCGATGGGAAAGCCGATGGCCATTCCGGCCACCGCGATGGCGGCGACCAGCAGCAGGTTGCCGAGATTCCACACCGTGCCGCCGAGTAGCGCCCAGCCGATGCTGGAGAGATCGGCCTGCGCGAGATCGGCGAGGAATGGGCGGCCCGTCTTGCCGAGTGAGCCGAGCGTCAGCGCCGCAAGCAGCGATGTGAGCAGGAGACCCGTGACGAAGTCCCAGTAGAAAAGCTCGAATCGCCAGGACCGCGCCGCCAGCTTTTGCGTGTTGGCCCACGATCCCCAGCAGATCATGGTGAGGACGCAGAGCAGAACGGCGATTGGGTAGCTATGGATTGTGACCATCGTTGGCTCCCTTGCTTTCACTCTTCCTTGAGCAATCTTCCTGTAAAACTCATGCGAGATCGCTCTCCGGGCGCAACCGCGCGCGGTGCACGGCGAGCCGCCACGCATTCAGTCGCCGCTGGCGCTCTCCGGCGGCCATGCGCGGCTGAAACGTGTCGGAGGTGTTGGGCAGCGCGGCGAGATCGTCGAGCGATTTCCACCAGCCCAGCGCGATCCCTCCGAGCATGGCCGCGCCGCGCGCGGATAGATCCTCCTGCGTGGAGCGATGTACGGGGCGGTCGAGGATGTCGGCCTGTATCTGCATGAGCGCGTCGTTGCGCGTGGCGCCGCCATCGGCCAGCAACGCGGGCAACTGCGCGCCGGCAGCCGCTTCCATCGCAGTGAGCACATCGGCCACCTGCAAAGCGATGGCGTCCACGGCTGCGCGCGCGAGATGGGCCGCGGTGTGCGAGCGTTCGAGGCCGGCGACAATGCCGCGCGCGGCGGAATCCCAGTGTGGCGCGCCGAGCCCGACCATCGCCGGAACCAGCACCAGGCCGGCTGCGTCCGGCACCTTTGCGGCCAGCGCCGCTGCGTCTTCAGCAGGGCGGGGCAGGCCCAGGAATTCGCCCACCCACTGCACCGCCGCGCCGCTCATGGCAATGTTGCCTTCGAGTGCGAAGCGCACCTCATTGAGCGCGGACCACGCCACGGTGCGAGCCAATGCTTTCGATTCCTTCACGAGGCCCGGCGTGAGCATCATCAGCGACGATCCGGTGCCATAGGTCGCCTTCACGATGCCAGCTTCATAGCGGCCATGGCCAGCGAGCGCGGCGTGCGAGTCGCCGATCATCGCGACGATCGGCACACCGGCAAGGCCGGGGATCGCGGTGCACACGCCAAAGTTTCCGCTCGATGGGCACACGCGGGGAAGTGCAGCGCGAGGAATCCCGAAGAGGCCGAGCAGCGTACCATCCCAATCCAGCGTTTCAAGATTGAGCAATGCGGTGCGCGAGGCATTGGTGTGGTCGGTTGCGAAAACGCTGCCGCCGGTCAGGTTGTAGAGCAGCCATGCATCCACGGTGCCGAGACGCAGCTCTCGGCTTTCAGCCTGCGCGCGCAGATGCGGTTGCTGCTCCAGCACCCACGCCCACTTGGTCGCGCTTAAGAGCGGGTCGAGCGGAAGGCCGGATATCTGCTGAATGATAGCGGCCTGGCCGCGGAGTGTTGCGCAGACGGGCTCAGAGCGGCGGCACTGCCAGGAGATGGCGTTGCCCACGGGCTCGCCTGCGGCCGGGGCCCCGGTCACTGCACGCCGCCACGCGACAGCCGTCTCGCGCTGATTGGTGAGCGCGATACCGGCGATGCGCACGCCTTTTGCCTCGGCATGGCGCGCACACTCCAGCATGACGCGGCAAACGGATTGCCACAGCGCGAGTGGGTCCTGCTCCACATATCCGGGCCGGGGCTGCAGCAGATCCACAGGGACGGAAGTGCGGAAGACGGTCTCGCCTTCGCTTGTGACCAGCAGAGCCTTGGTGTTGGTTGTGCCCTGGTCAATCGCCAGTATCCATGCGCCTTTCATCTATCCCTCACTGGCCAGCAGTTCCATCGCGGCACGTTCCATGCCTTCCGCGGTCAATCCAAAGTGCTCCAGCAGGAACTCCGCCGTGCCGGTTGGCGCAAAGACGTCGGGCAGTCCCAGAATGCGCATGGGCGCGGGGTGCTCGACGGCCAGCACCTCGGCGATCGCGCCGCCCAGCCCGCCGGCGGCCAGCGCTTCCTCCGCCGTGACGATGCCGCGCGTGGTGCGTGCCGCGTGCAGGATAGCCTCGCGGTCCAGCGGCTTGACGGTGCTCATGTTCAGCACACGCGCGCTGACGCCTCTGGCTTGAAGCAGGCGCGCCGCATCAAGTGCGCGCGCGACCAGCACGCCGTTTGTGATGAGCGTGACATCGCCACCCTCGCGCAGCACGACCGCCTTGCCCAGCTTGAACTCGTAATTGTCAGCATGAATCTGCGGCACGGGAATGCGGCTGATGCGCAGAAACATGGGCCCCTCGTGCGTGAGCGAGTAGCGCATGGCAGCGGCGGTCTCAATGGGGTCGGCAGGCACAACGACGGCGAGATTGGGCAGAATGCGCGTCCAGGCCAGGTCTTCAATGGAGTGATGCGTGGGGCCCAGTTGTCCATACGCCATGCCGGAGGACATGCCGCACAGCTTCACGTTGGCCTTGGAATAGGCCATGTCCACTTTGATTTGCTCCATGGCGCGCGCGGTGAGGAAGCACGATGCGCCGCAGACGTACGGCGCCATGCCTCCGTTGGCCAGCCCGTTGCCCACACCGATCATGTTCTGCTCGGCGATGCCCACATTGACGAAGCGCTCGGGAAACTTTGTCTGAAAGCCCTTGAGCTTGGTGGAGGAAAGCGAGTCATTCACGACGGCGCACACGCGGCTGTCTGCCGCCGCCATCTCTTCGAGCGTGCGCGCATACGCATCGCGGCAATCAAACAGCTGCGGTCGTGTGGCGGTCGTGTTCACGTCCGTGGCGCTCACCATGTCACCTCCACGCCCAACTCGATGGCGGCTGCCGCAAGCTGCTCGCGGGTGGGCACGCCGTGATGCCACGCGGGCTTGTTCTCAGCGAACGATACACCTTTGCCCTTGATGGTGTGGGCAATCAGGCAGGTGGGTTTGCCGGGCTGCAGGGGCAGATGCGTGAAGCGCTCAAGCAACGCAAGCGGGTCATGGCCATCGACCTCTGCGACAGCAAAGCCGAAGGAGGACCAGCGCTCGGCCAGCGGCTCCATGCGAATGGTGTTCTCAGTAAAGTCGCCCTGCTGAATCCGGTTGCGGTCGACGATGACTGTGAGGTTTTCGAGTCCATAGTGCTGGGCGGTCATGGCTGCCTCCCAGTTGGAGCCCTCCTGCAGTTCGCCGTCGCCGGTGAGGACGAAGACGCGCCAGCTCTCGCCCCGCATGCGCGCGGCCAGCGCCGCTCCCACGCCGATGGGCAGGCCGTGACCCAGCGGGCCGGTGTTGGCCTCGACGCCGGGCAGCTTGTTGCGGTCAGGGTGACCATTCAGCATGGAGAGCGGGTCCATGAAGGTCTTGAGTTGCTCGAGCGGGAAAAAGCCGCGCGCCGCGAGCGTGGAGTAAAAGGCGCCCGAGCAGTGGCCCTTGGAGAGGATGAAGCGATCGCGCTGCGGCCAGCGCGGATGCTCCGGGTCAAGACGCAGCACGCCGCCGAAGTAGAGCACGGCCAGAATGTCGGCTGACGAAAGATCGCCGCCCGTATGGCCCAGCTGCGCATGGTTGGTCATCGTCATGGCACTGAGCCTGATCCAGTTTGCCTTGTGCCGCAGCCACTCGGCGCGTTCGCCGGCCGCGGCATGTTCGTCATATTGCGGTTGATTCATCCGCTGCTCCAACTCTACTTTGCTTCATTGCGTCCGCG
The DNA here is from genome assembly GCA_028876395.1 of Acidobacteriota bacterium. Taxonomy (GTDB): domain Bacteria; phylum Acidobacteriota; class Terriglobia; order Terriglobales; family Acidobacteriaceae; genus Telmatobacter. The sequence continues at coordinate 4,168 of JAGWRX010000041.1, read as the reverse complement.
TGGCGGGCGCTGGCTTGTTGCGGGTTCTCAATTGCGCGGGCCGCGCTGCGGCTGCTGCAATCCGTGGATGTGGAGCACGATTCTGCGATAGGAGGTCAAGCGCGGCGAGCCCTCATCCGTCACGGCCAGGATGATGTGCGCCACGCCGCCTCCGCGGCAGGGACGTATGCCGGTGATCCACATGGCGCGGCAGGGCGACCTGACCGTGGCCGTGGCCTGCTGGCTGTCCTCGCCGGAGACGGTCACATCCGCGGCGCGCATGCCGGTGACGCCCGCCTCGGGATAGACAAACCACTTGTAATGGAGCGTCTGTCCATCGGGGTCGCGGGTGCCTGCCGCGCTCAGCGTGACGGTCTGGCTGAGGCCTGCGTCGAGGTCAATGGGCGCTGTGCCCGCCTGTCCATTCACAACGACGACGGGGTTGTGGTTGGCATGGGCAAAGTCATTCACTGTCCAGTCCATGCGCGCGGCAAAGTCGTTCTGGTAGGCCTCGCGCCAGCGCCAGATGGTGGCCTGGTCGGATGTGCGCTCCTGGCCGCCGATGCCGACGACCGTATCCTGCGAGGTGATGCGCGAGAACATGTCGCCGCCCTGCGTCCAGATGGGATGTGTTTCGCCGTAGGGCTGGCGGTAGACATAGCGGCCGCCCCAGCCGCCCCAATCGGGCCGGCGATAGGCGTTCAGGCCGTTATCAATCAGGCCGAGAAACGAGGGCGTGTCGCCTTCCATGATGAACATGAAGCGCGGATACATTTTGCCCAGCGGCCCTTTGGAGCGGATGTTTTTGTCGAGCCATTCATTCGTCACCAGGTTCGTGTCTGCGCCCCAGCCGTTGCGGTAGTAGATGTCGCCGCTGATGCCCGTCCACGTGGCGTAGTAGTACTCCTCGCTGTTGGGCGGCGAGGGCTTGACGATGTAGAACAGCGACGGGAACTCGCGGCGAATCCACGGGCCCGCGTCATCCTGGTCCGAGATGGAGTCGACGCGCAGGCGGGCAACAAGACTCTGCATCTCCTCCGGCGTGTGCTTTGCGCGCAGATCGATCAGCGCCTGGGCCAGCGTGTTGGCGCCGCCCCATACGCAGATCCACAGGGGCCGAGGGTCGTCGCGCTCGATGGCCGCCGCAAGGGCCTTTGAGCCAGCAGAGCTTCTGCCCGCGCCCGTTGCGTCCAGCCCGTAAGCGGGCTGCCCGGAAAACACCCGCGCGTCCAGGTCTTCAGCCTGTGGCCAGCCCTTCGCATTCAGCAGCAGGTTGCCTCGCACCTGCCCGTACGCCTGGATCAACGCGTGCATCGTCTCAGGATGCGTGGCCGCTTTCTGCCAGGTGGAGGTGGACGCGATCATCGCTTCGAGGTCCAGTTCATTGGAGTAGAGCAGCAGACGCACGAAGGACATCTGATCGTCGGGTTCGTTGCCGATGTCGCTGAGAATGGCGACGCGCGGATGCCCGGCGAAGTTGTCCACGGGCAGCACAGGGGGCTGGCCTGTCTGTGCGCATGCGAGCATGGTGCCCATGAAAACTCCGAAGGCTGCGCAGCGGGCGGCGCCTCGACGCCAATTGGCCCAGAGTAGCGGCATTTTTTCCTCCCGGCTGGCGCGCGCGGAACGGCGGGTTCTGAGTGCAGGGCCCTGCCGGCGCAGCGCTTCCAGTCCAAGGGGAACAATAGGACGCCTGTCGCGTATCGTCAACATATTTTATATGATGTGCATATTTATGCATGACGGTTGCGAAGCCAGTCGCATCCGATCCTGGATTGCCTGCGGCCGGGACGTGCGGCTATACCCGGCGGGTTGGCGTCTGCCGGACGGGCGATTCCGGATTCTGCTGCGCTACCATAGGGAGAAGATTGGGGCTGCGCATGTTTGTCGTGGTATGGCAGTTTGACATTGCAGAGGAGAAGGTTGCGGCTTTTGAAGCTGCGTATGGGCCGGAAGGCGCCTGGGCGCGGCTGTTCCACACCTCGCCCGATTACCTGGGCACGGAGCTGCTGCGCGACGCGTACGTGCCAGGCTCTTATCTCACCATCGACCGCTGGGCCAGCGAAGACGCTTTCCGGGCATTTCGCAAGGACCACGATGCGGCTTACGAGGCGGTGGACCGCTCCTGCGACGAGCTGACCAGCCGCGAAAACCGCATCGGCGCCTACAACGTCTGATCCGTTCGCTTGATGTTCACGGCGCGCGCTAGAGGCTTTTGCGGCTGGTTGCGCCTGCCTGCTGGCCGGTATCTGTGTAGTAGCCGGCAGTGGTGCGAGCAGCGAGGCCGGGCTTGTCGATCTTCACGGTCAATGCGTGGTACTCATCGGGTTGGTTGTCGTCTCCGGACTCAAAGGTGAGCTCGTAATAGGAGTTTGCGTCCCGGATGGCAGAATTGATTTCCTCGGTGATGCTATTGCCGGTTACAAGCACCAGTCCGCCTGAGTGCGCGGCCAGCACCTGAAGGGAGAGATCGGGATAATCGGCCTGCTCGACTTTGGAGACACCCTTGAGGTAGTCCTCGTAGTAGAACGGATCGACCCTGCCCAGTTCAAAGGGCTCAAGGCTGTAAAGGGTGATATGCGCCTCGCGCAGCCCGTTGGTGAGGCCCACGACGGATTTGAAGATCCACGCGCGCTCATGCATGTCTGCCTGGATTCCGACCCAGTCGAGCATCGGCCAGCCGGGACTGACGACAAGCATCAACTTGCGGCCCGGCTGCGTTGCCTCGTAGGACGCCAGTTCGCTTAGCTGGCTGAGCGACATTTCGAGGCGCTCGGTTGCGCCATAGAAGCCTGTGTCGTCGCCCACAATGCGCAATTCGGAGTTGATCTTGCCGAAACCAGCGAGCAGGGCGTTGCCGTCGGCAGACGAACCCGATTCGATTTTGATGCCGGTGTCGGCCAGCACGGCAATCGAGGTTGCGTGAGCGAGCTGGCCGTTATTCTGCTTGAGAAACTCGCCCAATTGCTCGCGTTCTCTTGAGACCGTGCTGAATGTTGAGTTGATGTTGTCGATGACGATCACGACATGGAGCGGGCTGACAGGCGAGACGGTGGGGCTCACAGCACGAAAGCTGAGCAGCTTCAGGGGCTGCTTGCTATCGAGCAGGGTGAAATCCCGGGCCTGCAGGCCGCGCGCATGATGACCCTGCTTGTCGGTTACCGCAACGTCAATGGTGATGCGGTGGGCTGCCTCGGCAAGGCCCTCGCTGGCCGGAATGCCGTGGAGCGCCTGGGCTGCCGCGAGGCCTGTGGCGGCGAGGAACACAAGGCCCGACGCCACGGCGAAGGCCATGGCTTCCAGATGGCGCGTGTTGCGGAGCTGCTGCATACGAATTCCCCCTGTGGTTGAAGGTTGCGTGCAGTGTGAGGCGGGCGCACGGGCCGGACGACAAGAAAGCCATCGCTGGGTCGGCGCAATCTTCTCTTTTTTTTCGCTAATTTCCCTATCCTTCGCCAGCCTGCCCTGCTACAATCCGAACGAAATCCAATCCAGGCCGCCGCGTGTTTTCTGGCTTCTCAATCGGGAGCCGCGCCAGGCGGGCATATTTGAGGAGCATCACCCCATGGCCATTGCCGATGACCGCGCCAAAGCAGTAGAACTGGCCCTTTCGCAGATCGAAAAACAATTTGGCAAGGGGTCCATTGTGCGGCTCGGATCAAAGGAAGCCTTGCTGCCGATTGCGGTGATTTCCACCGGCTCCATCAGCTTTGATGCGGCACTGGGCGTGGGGGGCATTCCGCGTGGCCGCGTGACTGAGGTGTACGGGCCGGAGTCTTCGGGCAAGACGACGATTACGCTGCAGATTATTGCGGAAGCGCAGCGGATGGGCGGGCTGGCGGCTTTTGTGGACGCAGAGCATGCGCTGGACCCCGGCTATGCCAAGAAGCTGGGCGTGGATGTGGATAACCTGCTGGTTTCACAGCCAGATAGCGGTGAGCAGGCACTGGAGATCACGGAGGCGCTGGTGCGCTCCGGTGCGATTGACGTGCTGGTGGTGGACTCAGTGGCGGCGCTGGTGCCGAAGGCCGAGCTGGACGGCGAGATGGGCGACTCCCACGTGGGCTTGCAGGCGCGGCTGATGTCGCAGGCGCTGCGCAAGCTGACGGGGACGGTCTCCAAGTCGCGGACGGCGCTGATTTTTATCAACCAGATACGCGAGAAGATCGGCGTGATGTTCGGCAACCCG
>JAGWRX010000040.1 GCA_028876395.1 Acidobacteriota bacterium | reverse complement strand
TCCTGGCCTACCGCGACCAGGACATCGTCCCCACTCCGGTCGTGAACCTCTGGTACGCACAGGACTGCGCCTTCGTCGAGGCCGGAGACGCGCTCCGCAAAGCCTCCCCGCTCTGGAACCGCCTCATCCGCAAAACGCGCCCCAAGGCATTCCGCTCGGCAATGGGACACCAGGCGCCCGTGCGCGCTGCCGTCGTATGCGTCAGCAGCGAGCAGTTCCTTGGCGCCGCCGCTGCGGATGCCGCGCTCGCATCCGCCCGCTCCACCAATCAGATGTTGCGCGACCTAGCGCAGCAGCTTGGCACGGAAGTTCCTGTCTACGTGATTCTCACCAAGCTGGACCGCATCCCCCACTTCTCGGAATTCGTCCGCAACCTCAACAACGACGAAGCAACACAGCCGCTCGGCATGGCCTTCCCGCGCAACCAGGTCTCCAGCGGCCTGTATGCGGAAAAGGCCATGAGCGAGGCCACGGCCGCCCTCGATCGCATCTTCTTTTCGCTCTCGGAATTCCGCGTGGAGTTGCTGTCGCGCGAGTCCGACCAGAAGAACATCGATCCCGTCTACGAATTCCCGCGCGAGTTGAGAAAGCTCCGCAACAACCTCGCGGCTTATCTCGTGGAAGTCGCGCGGCCCAGCCACCTCAACGCCAATCCTTACCTCCGAGGCTTCTATTGCACCGGCGTGCGCGCGCAGATGGTCGAGCAGATGGTTTCCGCTCCCGCCGCCCAGCCCCAGGCGCAGCCCGATGGCTCCGGCGCCACGCGCATGTTCTCCGTCGAGCAGATGCGCGCCGCCGCGGCAGCGCCCGCGCCCCAGGTCGTCTCGCGCAAGCAGGCACAGTGGTGCTTCCTGCCCAGGCTCTTCCCCAGCGTCATCCTCGGCGACCGCAGCGCCCTCGCAGGCACCAGCGACAGCCGCAGAACACATCTCTTCCGCCGCGTTGCCTTCGCGTCCATCTCCTTGCTGCTGCTCGTCTATCTCGGCTGCCTTACGGCTTCCTGGGTCAACAACTCGAAGCTAGCGGACTCCATCTCCTCCGCTGCAAAGGCGCTTCCCGCCACGACTGTGCCGCCCACCGCGCTCGCCTCCGCGCAGGATCTCGCCGCGCTCGACCAGTTGCGCGCCGCCGTTGTGCAGTTGGAAGGCTACGGCCACAAAGACCCGCCGATGATGTACCGCTTTGGCCTCTACCACGGCGACCGCCTTCTCGACGCAGCCCGGCGCATTTACTTCGACCGTTTCCGCCGCCTCCTGCTGGCCAACACACAGGCCAATCTCGTTACCGCGCTCAATGCGCTGCCGGCAGCGCCCGCGGCTGGCGCCGATTACTCGGCCGCCTACAATCCGCTCAAGGCCTATCTCATCACCACCACCAATCCCGACAAGAGCACGCCGGAATTTCTCGCGCCCGTCCTGCAGCAGTTCTGGCTCAACGGCCGCACGCCGGACACGGAGGAGCAAAAGAGCCTTGCCGCCCGCCAGTTCGAGTTCTACGCAGCCGAACTGCCGCAGGGCAATCCCTACTCCATCGCGGCAGACACCGGCGCCATTTCTCATGCGCGCACCTATCTGTCCGGCTTCGGCGGCTTCGAGCGCATCTATCAGCAGATGGTCACCGCTGCCGGCAAATCCGCGCCAGCCATTGACTTCAATCGAAACTATCCCGGCTCTTCCGCGACGGTCACTGATCCGCACATCGTCGCCGGCGCTTACACCCGCAACGGCTTCACGTTCATGCAGGACGCCATCCAGCACCCCGACCGCTACTTCAGCGGCGAGGTCTGGGTCCTGGGCGATCAGGCTCCGCCCTCACTCGACCGCGCCAATCTCACCCAGCAGCTCACCACGCGCTACACCACCGACTTCCAATCCGAGTGGCGCAACTTCCTCCACGCCGCGCAGGTCGTCAAATACCGCAGTCTCGCCGACGCTGCGGCAAAGCTCCAGTTGATCTCCAACCCCAATTCTCCGCTGCTCGCGCTCCTCTTCACTGCCTCGCACAACACCGCCGTGGCCAATCAGGACATCGCCAAGGAATTCCAGCCCACGCAGGCGGTCGTCTCGCCTGACAGCGTGGACCGGTTCGTCGGCCCCGGAAACACCAGTTACGTGAATGGCCTGCTCGGCCTTCAGGCCGACGTCGCGCAGGTCGCGCAGGACCCCACCGCTGCCAGCAATCCCGCGGCTGTCGCGCCCATCCTCACCGCCTCGGCCGCAGCGCATACCGCCGCCAGCCAGACCTCGCAGGCGTTCAATCTCGATCCCCAGGCCCATGTCGATCAGGTGGTCCTCGCGCTCATCCAGGCGCCCATCAACTCAGTCGATGAAGTGGTGCGCGGACGCGGACCTCAGCAGGCCAACGGCGCGGGCGCGGCTTTCTGCTCGGCCTTCACACCCTTGATGGCCAAGTTCCCCTTCTCGCCGAATGCCACGGTTGAAGCCAGCCCTGCGGAAGTTGCCGCCCTGCTGCAGCCCGGCTCAGGCGCCCTGTGGCAGCTCTACGACGGTACGCTCAAGCCGCTGCTCATGCGCCAGGGCTCAACGTGGGTGCCCGTCACCGGAGCGCCAATGAAGGTGACCCCTGAGTTCGTGCGCTTCTTCAACCGCGCCTCCGCGCTGTCGGACGCTTTCTATCCGGCTGCCGGCTCACAGGGACTCGCCTTCACCGCGCACATCGTGCCCTCCAAGGGAATTCAAAGCGTCACGCTGCAGATCGATGCGGAGCGCCTCTCCGGCTCCGACGCCTCCAAGCAGTTCACATGGTCTCTGCAAACCAGCCAGCAGGCGCAGCTTACCGCGAGCTACGGCTCGGGAAGCCTGCCGCTGCTTCAGTTCGGCGGCCCATGGGCAGTCTTCCACCTGTTCGGAAAAGGCCGACTCGACCAGCCAGGAGCTACGGAGCGCCTGTCGTATCCGCTTGAAATCTCGAATACCCCGATCGTCGTCAGCGGCGTCCCGCTCGTCGTGCATCTCGAGCTCTCCGGCCCGAATGCCAGCCTTCTCGTGCCCGGTGGCCTCGGCGGAATGCGGTGCGTGTCAACGGTTGCCCACTAGGGTCTTCTGCGCAGTCCAGTGCAAAGGGGCCTAGGCGGCGGCCTGCTCTTCGGCGCTCGCAAGAAACTGCACCATCAGGCAGGTCACGTTGTCCACTGCGCCATGCTGCTTCGCCAGGTCGATAAGAGCCTGGCAGGCCTCGGTCAGGCTCTTGCTTCCAAGAATGATGGAGGCAATCACGCTCGAGTCGGCATAGCGGGTCAGCCCATCGGTCGTCAGCAGCAGAATATCGCCGGCCTCCAGGAAGCCCGTAAAAATATCCGGCTCCACCGTGTCCGCCGTGCCGATCGCGCGCGTGATCAGCGATTGCAGCGGCGACGATCCGGCCTCCTCGGCATTCATTGACCCGCTGCGAACCTGCTCGGCCACAAACGAATGATCGTTCGTAATCTGGATGCATGCGCCGCCGCGCAGGAAGTACGCGCGGCTGTCGCCCACGTTCCCGATCACAAGCTGCTGCCCTTTCACGCAGGCAGACACCAGGGTCGTTCCCATGCCCCGGTACTCCTCGTTCGATTGCGAAAGCTGGTGAACCTGCCGGTTCGCATGGAGAATCGAGCTGTGCAGGCGCTCGGCGTTGGAGGCCCCGGAGCCCACCTGCCGGCTGAAACACTCCACCAGTTCCTTCACCGCCGTGCCGCTCGCCATCTCCCCTGCCGCCAGTCCGCCCATGCCGTCGCAGACCACAAAAATTCCGGCCGCCAGATCGTAGCCGAAGCTGTCTTCGTTGTTCGTCCGTTTGCATCCGACGTCGGTCAGAGCTACAACATCCAGCCTCAGCGCGGTCTCGCTATCCATCACAGAAATCCTCGTTCGAACGGCGTTGCCGCCGATATGAATTGGCCGCCCGGCCAGGCGCGATTGCAATGAGCGTTCAGGTTGCCAGAATTCCCGTAGTTCTGTAAAGAAACTTCCGCGCGCCCCGTTCAATCAGTCCTTCGACGCCTCGGAAACGGCAACCACCTGCTCCAGAAACTTCCTCAGAACTTCCTCGCCGGTCCCGGAAACGTGGTCTCCGGGCGCTGCGCCGCTCTTTCCCCACGCCAGCAGGAACACCAGCGGAATCCAGCCGCGAGGGTCTTGCTCAAGCTTCTGCCCAAACGAATAAAGAACCCGCGACAGCTTCAGCGGAAGCTGCACTCCCGCCACCGCGTTCGCTGACGGGTCCCGGCACAGCTCCGGCGATGATGTCACCAGATACTCGCGACAGCTCAGCGGGCGCAGCGGGTGGATGCTGCAGCTCTCATCCTCCAGAAATGGACACGCCACCCCGGCATGGAAATAGTCAATCGCCAGTTCCGTGGCCCGTGCTTCCTCCGCCGTCCACCCGCTGTCCAGAATGTTCTCAATGACGCCGGCATCGCGCAGCGCCGCTAGAGCGCGATGAAATCTCTGTTCCAGTTCTGTGCGGCGCTCCTCGGGCAGCGTCCGCATCCATGCCGTCAGCGCTTCCGCCTCAAACAGACTCACTGGCACCAGCTGGCGGCAGCAGGCTCCGCATCCGGCCCGGCAGGAGATGGGCGTTCCCACCGCAGCTGCTTCTTCGCCCACCTTGCCCACAATGGCGTTTTCCAGGTTCTGGATGACGGGCAGCAACTGGGTCAGCGTCGTCTGTCCGGCAGGCAAGAGCGCGCTGGCGTTCAGAAAACCTCCCCCGACAGGCAGGGCAAAGGTTGCCTTCACCGTGGACGAACGTGATTCGTTCAAAGCATCCGGAACCATCCGCCCACCCTCACAAGAATTCGCATCGAGTCCCGATTGTACCCGCTCGCGCCGCTCAAATCGGTCCTCAAACCCATCCTCAAATCCATCAGGGTCCGGCAGGAATCCCGCTCTGCCATCTCGCACTCGCAAACGCGCGTCCTGCCAACCTGAAGCAGCGGGCAGACGGCCAGGATTGCGCCCTCGGAATTTGTTGGCTGCCGACCCCGAATCATGCTACCGTAATCCTGCTGGTCGGCGCGACTCACGCTGACGCCCACTTTCCAAAACTCAATCGGCTCGAATATGCTCTTCAAGTCCCGGCCTTCAGCAGAGTTCGCCATACACGGCCATCGGACGACAAACCTGTAGATGTGGCCCTGAAACCGTGGACGCAACTGTAAAAAAGAAGATTGGCAAGTACGAGATCACGGGCATCCTGGGCCGCGGCGGCATGGGAGTCGTCTACCGCGCCGAGGACAAGCGCATCGGCCGGCTCGTCGCCATCAAGACACTCACTGAAGGATTCTCCGGGCAGCCTGAGATGCTTGAGCGCTTCTATCGCGAAGCGCAGGCCGGTATCCTGCAGCATCCCAATATCGTCATCGTCTATGACCTCGGCGACGAAGACGGCGTGCCCTTCATCGTCATGGAGTATGTCGAGGGCGATCCCCTCGACAAGCTGATCTCCTCGGGCAGGCAGATAAACCTCGTTGACAAGCTCAGCATCATCGAGCAGGTTTGCTCCGCCCTCGGCTATGCGCACCAGCGCGGAGTCGTCCATCGCGACATCAAGCCCGCCAACGTCATCGTGCAGTCCGACGGCACCGCCAAGCTCGTCGACTTCGGAATCGCCCGCGTGCAGAATTCCGGCTCCGAAAGCGGCCTCACGCGCACCGGCAACGTCATCGGCACCGTCCATTACATCGCTCCCGAGCGGCTCAGGGGCCGCCCGTTCGACGGACGATCCGACATCTTCTCCACCGGCGTCATGCTCTATCTGCTGCTCGCCGGCCAGCTCCCCTTCGACGGCGAAGACATGACTGTGCTGCAGAAGCTGGTCAACGAGCCGCATCCCCCGCTGCGCTCCTACCTCTCTGCATATCCCCCCGCTCTCGACGGTATTCTCGATCGCGCTCTCGCCAAGGAACCGGAGCACCGGTATGCAACGGCTGAAGAGTTTGCCGCCGACCTGCACTCCCTCGGCGAGGAACTCAAGAAGGGCCAGGTCTCCGAACTCTTCAGCGACGCCGAGCGCCTGACCTCCGAGCAGCAGTTCGGCCGCGCCCGGGAGATCCTGCTGCAGCTGGTCCGTATCGACCCGCAGCACACCGGCGCCAGGCAGTTGCTCGGCACGGTGCAACAGAACCTGGCGCGCATGCAGCGCGCCGAACAGGTGCGTCAGCTGGTTGCCGAGGCCGAGGAAGCACTCGCCTCGTCCCGCTTCCCTGAGGCCCTCAGCTCGCTCGATCAGGCCGTCAAACTTGATCCTGAAAATGAGGAGCTGAAGGCCCGCCTCGAAGCCGTACGAGAAAAGAAACAGCGCTACGACGAAATCGGCGGCCTGATGACCCAGGCTGATGCGTTGCGCGAGCGCGGCGATTGGACCGGGGCCCTGAACGTGGTCGAGAAGGCTCTCCGCCTCGACAGCAACAACACCGGCATTCGCGCCGCCTACGTCGAAATCTCCCGGCAGGCGAAAATCGCCGCCCAGCAGGGCCAGATTCGCGAACTCCTCGGCAAGGCCCGGCAGGAGCTCACCTCCCGCCGCTTCACCACGGCGATTGAAATCCTCCGCGAAGTCGGAAAGATCGATCCCTCTCTGCCGGAGATGGAAAATCTCCTCCAGACCGCCGTCACCGGCCAGGAGCAGGAACGCCGCCGCAAGCTGATCGAGCAGATCCAGGCCGAAATCGAGAACTGCCTTGCCGCCGAGGACTACGATCGCGCCACCGAGCTGGTAGAGCGGGCCGTTGTACAGTTGCCCTCCGAGTCGTCCCTGGTTCAACTCAAGACGCGCGTCGCGCTGCAGACGCGGCAGTTCCGCGTCAAGCAGCTCATCGACGCCACGGCCGCCAAGGCACAGGAGACGTTTCAGCATTCCCCGGGCGAGGCGCTCTTGATCGTGCAGAAGGCCTTGCAGGAACTGCCGGGTGAGGAGCGGCTGCTCGCTCTCGAAGACTCCCTGAGGCAGCGCCTCAAGGCCGCCGAGAAGGAAGAAGTTCGCGGCCGCTACCTCCGTGAAGCGCAGCAGGCCATCGATCGCAGCGAGTTCGACAAGGCCGTCGAAATCCTCGAGTCGTATCAGCTTGAGTTCGCCGATGCCGCAGGCGTAGGCGAGCTGCTCAACTTCGCCCGCAACGAGCTCGCGCAGCAGCAGCACCGCACGCGCATCGCCGCCTGCATCGCGCAGGCCAGGGCGCTGATGCAGCAGGAGCAATTCGGCCAGGCCATCCGCCTCATCGAGCCCGTCAGCGCGGAAACCGGCGATCCATCTCTAGCCAGGCTCATGGCGGAGGCCCGCGCGCAGCAGGAGGAGTACGAGCGAAAGGCCGGCGCGCTCCTCACCCGCATCAGCAAGCTCCGCGAGCGCGGCCAGATTGAAGAGGCCATCCAACTTGTGCAGACGCAGCCTGCCGCTTCTGCCGCCGGTACGCCCATGCAGGCTCTGCTGGCCGATCTTCGCGCCGAACGGGTCCGCAGGCAGGCGACGAACAACGCCCTCGCTGCCGCATCCCAGGCTGCCGAGCAGGGCAGATTCAACGAGGCTCTTGAGTCGCTGCAGGGCGTACAGCGCGCCTACGGAGAGTCCCCTGAGCTTGCCCAGGCCGTCGCCGCCATCGAGTCCAGGCGCGCGCAGCTTGCTGATCAGACCGTGTCGAAGGCCGTCGAAGCAGCCAGAGCGGCGCTGCTGGCCAACGATACGGAAACCGCGCTTCGCGAACTGCGCAGCTCCGCGGAGATGTTCGAGTTCGCCAGTCCCGCGCAGCAGGCGGACTGGCGCCGTCTCAACGCCGAAGCGGCCAAGCCCGCCGCACGCAGGGGCACCGGCAACGTGCCGCAGGTGGGCATGGATGCCGGCGCCTTATCCGACGAGCCGGCCCCCCGCAAGAGCCTCGTCCCCATCCTCGCCGGCGGAGCGCTCCTGCTCGCGCTCGCCGCGGGCGGCTTCTGGTGGTTCCATGCGCAGTCCGCCAGGTCCGCGCCGCCGCAGACCGCCACTCAGACCGCTCCGCCCCAGGCCGCACCCATCCCCGTACCTCCCACCGGCACTTTGCTCGTCAAGGGCAACGTGGACGGAGTGGGCATTTTTGTCGATGGCCTCATCAAGGGATTCACCCAGAGCGATGGAAGCCTGAAGGTTCCCCTCGACCCGGGCTCCCACGCAATCCGCCTTACAAAAGCCGGATACTCTGACTTCACACCTCCCGCGGTCACGATTGCAGCCAACAGCCAGGCAACGCTCAACTACTCGCTCGCACGGACCGCTTCCGCCGCCGCGCCCGTGGACACCACCGCGTTCCTCAGCATCCAATCCACGCCCGGGGCGCAGGTCAGCATCGACCACACGCCGCAAGGCAACACAGATGCGCGCGGCAATCTGATCGTGCAGGTCAAGCCAGGCACGCGCTCGCTCTCCATCAGCCTCAATGGCTACCAGCCCTTCAGCCAGAACTTCAGCATCAGGGCTGGAGAGAAGAACAACATGGCCGTCATGCTCACGCCGGTCCCGGCTGCGCCCAGGCCCGCGGCAACCCCGCAACCTCAGCCGGTGCAGATCCTTTCCTTCTCCGCGACCGCTGCGCAGATTGAGCAGGGCCAGCCCACCACGCTGCAATGGCAGACCGCAAACGCCTCTGAGGTTTCCATCGACAACGGGATTGCGCGCGTCGACAACTCCGGCCAGACGACCGTTCGCCCGCTCGCCACCACCACCTACATGCTCACGGCCAAAGGGAGCAGCGGAACCCAGCAGAGGTCGGTCAACATCGTCGTCGAGCCAAGAGTTGAAAAGGCCGCTGCGCCCGCGCCGGCGCCCGCCGCAAAGGTGCCTCCGGCCGTCGATGAAAGGGCGCTCGTCGAGGGAACCCTCAACAGCTTCAAGGCGGCCTGGAATGCGCACGACATGGCCCGGATGCGGGCTGCCTGGGCAGGCATGTCGCCGCAGCAGGCAAAGGGACTGCAGAGCTTCTTCAAGGACAATCCAAAGGCCAGCGTTGCGGATGATTGCCCGTCGTCTGCGCTCCACATCGCTGGAGACACCGCAGACTGGGCCTGCACCGAGACCACAACGATCATCTCCGGCGGCAGGCCTCTCTCCTCCGCTCACAGCATCCACTTCACCTTTGCCCGGAAGGGCGGAACTTGGATCATCGCGGACAGGCGCTAGGGAAAGGCATCTTTCCCGTCCGAGCAATGGCTACGGCGAAGGCATACCACCCGCAATAGATGAGTCTGTCGAGCACCTTGTCACTACCCCAAATGTTGCTTGACCTTTGCTCGATGCCGCCCTAGAATAGGGCGAATTTCAGCTTCAGACGAATCTATCCCCGAACCGATATCGACTTGGGTCCCATGTCAAATAAGGCACAGGTCGTGCGATTCGTCTGGAGAAACTGTGTTTCCAGAATTTCTAATGACACTTGTGGGCCGCGGCGGCGTAGTCATCTTTGTTTCCCCCATGGCATCTGCAAGTCCAAAGGCCCGGCAGGACGGCCTTAAATGGATCAGCTGCCGGCACGCTGCACGTTCGGCAGGAGTATATGACTCCACGAGACCGGCGGCCTGCCACTGACGTACTTTCATTTCTTCCCAGATCACAACAACTTCTGCTGTTCCGGAGATTTCACATGTTGCGGCGAGTCAATGTTTTTTCGTCGGGTCTGTTCCTTGGGACCATGCTTTGCGTGACCTTCGGCCTCGTGTCTGCGAGCGCCCAGTCCACGGGTTCAACCCGCCTGCGTTCCACCACCAATGGAACGACGTTCAGCGTAGCTCCATCCTTCGCGTTGTCCGCCGCCCCTACCAGCGGCGCAACAGGTGATCTGAATGGCGACGGAAGGCCCGATCTCGTCATTACGAAGAAAGGCTCCACGAGCGTCACCGTCCTCCTCGGGGATGGCGCCGGCGGCTTCAGCGCCGGCGTGGACTACGCCGCCGGAACCCAGCCCGGAAATGCCATGCTCGCGGACATCAACGGCGACGGCAGACTCGACGTCATCGTCACGGACAGCGCCACCGGCGCCGTCGATATCCTCTTCGGCAACGGCGACGGCACGCTCGGAGCGCCCACGGCTTATCCCGCTCTCGCCAATCCCATAGGCGTCGGCGTCGGAAACTTCAGCGGCAACGGAAAGATCGACCTCGCCGTGGCCTCCTCGTCGGGCCTCGCCATCCTGCTCAACGACAGAAGCGGCCATTTCTCCGCAGCAACGTCCTTCCAGATTGGCAGACAGACCAGCTCGCTCGCCGTGGCCGATCTCAATGCCGACGGCCATGACGATCTCATCTCGGCAAACGCCGACGGCACCATGACCGTTCTTCTCGGCGATGGCCTCGGCCACTTCCACGCGCTCTCCGCATCCTCGGTCGCCTCCTCTTCGCTCATCTCCGTCACTTCCGGCGACTTCAATAGCGACGGCAAGCTCGACCTCGCCGTGACCCAGGCAAACTCCAGCGCGTTGACTGTTCTCCTCGGCAACGGCGACGGCACATTCCAACCCGGCGCATCGTATGACGTGGGCGCCAATCCCACCTCCGCGCTGGTCGCCGACCTGAACGCAGACGGCCTCCCCGACCTCATCACCATCAATCGCTTCGCAAACACCTTCAGCGTTCTGCTCGGCAACGGCGACGGCACCTTCCGGCCCTCCACCGAGTTCGTCGCGGGCAACGTTCCCGTCGCCGCCGCAGCCGCCGATTTCAACAGCGACGGCCACGCCGATCTCGCCATCCTCAACTATCAGTCCGCTTCCGTCAACGTCCCCCTTGGCCGCGGAGACGGCACATTCCAGGCCTCGCGCAGCTACAAAGCCGGCCTCGAACACAAGGCCATCGCCTCAGGCGACATTGATGGAGATGGACGGCCCGACCTCGTCGTCACCAACTATTGCGGCAGCGATCCCTCCTGCTCAAGCAACGGCAGCGCAACCGTGTTCCTTGCCAACCAGGATGGCACCTATCGCCCGGCGGCAACCTATCCACTCGGCAACGGGCCGGTGGCCGTCAAGCTGGCCGACCTCAATGGCGACCGGAAGCTTGACCTCATCGCCGTCAACCGCAACGACAAGTCCATGACCGTCATGCTGGGCAGCGGCGACGGCTCATTCGCCCAGCCGCAAACCTATTCCCTCGCCGCCAATCCCAGCGCGCTCTACGTGGCCGACTTCAACGGAGACGGAAAGCCCGACCTCGCCATCGCCGCCGACTGCGGAGCAACCACCTGCACGCAGCCCGGCATCGTCAACCTCTGGTTTGGCCGCGGCGACGGCAGCCTCGCCGAGTCAGCCTCCTACACCGTCGGCTACGCGCCTGTTTCCATCGCCGCCGGCGATCTGCGCGGAACCGGCCATCTCGACCTCGTCGTCGCCAATACGTGCGGAGCAGACAGCTCCTGCAAATCAGCCGGCACCGCCTCGATCCTCTCGAACGATGGCACGGGCAAATTCACGCCCGCAAGCCAGGTCAGCATCGGCAGCGCGCCCTCGTCCATCGCACTGGGCAATGTCACCGGCAGCGGACTCGACCTCGTCGTCGCGCAGCGCGGCAATAATCAGATTGCCGTCATGCCCGTCAGCAGCACTGGTAGCTTCGGCGCAGCGGTCAACTACGCAGTCGGCACAGCTCCGTCCTCGCTGGTCATCGCCGACTTCAACGGCGATGGCCGCAACGATGTCGCCGTCACCAACTTCCAGACGTCCACCGTCAGCGTCCTCTACGGAACCAGCAGCGGCACGCTCCAGCCCGCCACCTCTTATCCCGTAGGCACCGGGCCAGATTCCGTGGTCGCAGTCAGTGCAAGCACAACCGGTCCATCCAGCCTGGTCACCGCCAGCGGCAACACCGGCGCCACGCCCATGGGCGCCAGTATCACCGCAATGTCCGCCCCTGTGACCGCCTCCACCACAACCCTCACCAGCTCACCGAATCCATCCACGGTGAACCAATCAGTCACACTCACGGCAACCGTGACCGGAACCACAGCCCCCACCGGAACCGTGGCCTTCACAAGCAATGCCGTGACCATCACCGGCTGCAGTGCCGTTGCCCTCACAGGAAGCACGTCAACAACCTCCGCTGCCACATGCACGGCCCAGGATCTGCTGGCGGGGACCGATTCCCTGGTCGCAACCTACAGCGGTGACTCAACCTACGCTACCAGCACATCAAACACGGTCTCGCAAACCGTCAACGCCGCCGCCACCACGACCACCGTGACCTCGTCGGTCAACCCCTCCAGCGTCGATCAGTCGGTCACCTTCACTGCGACTGTCGCGCCGTCTTCGGGTACGGCAACGGTGACGATTACCGGGTCAGTAACCTTCATGGACGGCACCACCGCCATCTCCGGCTGCTCTTCCGTGGCGGTCAATAGCAGCGCCACCGCCACCTGCACCACATCGGCCCTGACCGCTGCCACGCACTCCATCACCGCCGTCTACAGCGGGGATACGAACTACACCACCAGCACATCCTCGGCCCTGTCGCAGGTCGTCAACACCGCCGCCACCACGACCACCGTGACCTCGTCGAAGAATCCCTCTAACGCCAATCAACCGGTCACTTTCACCGCGACTGTCGCCCCGTCTTCGGGTACGGTAACGGTGGCAATTACCGGCTCCGTGACCTTCATGGACGGTACCACCGCCATCTCCGGCTGCTCTTCCGTGGCGCTGACCAGTGGTTCGGCCACGTGCACGACATCGTCGCTCACGGGCGGGTCGCACTCCATCACCGCCGTCTACAGTGGGGATACGAACTACAACACCAGCACGTCCGCGGTGCTCACACAGACCGTCAGCGCCGCTGCGACCACGACCACCCTGACCTCGTCGCTCAATCCCTCCACGGTCAACCAGGCCGTCACCTTCACCGCCACCGTCGCCCCGTCTTCAAGCGGTTCAGGCAACCTGTCGGTTACCGGATCGGTGACCTTCATGGACGGCACAACCGCCATCACCGGCTGCTCCTCCGTCGCGCTCAATAGCAGCGCAATCGCCACCTGCACCACCTCGGCGCTGACCGGCGGATCGCACTCCATCACCGCCGTCTACAGCGGAGACACCAACTACGCCACCAGCACCTCCTCGCCTGTCTCCCAGACAGTGAACCCCGCAGCCAGCACAACCAGCCTGACCTCCTCCGTGAATCCCTCCGTCGTCAATCAGTCGGTCACATTCACCGCCACCATCGCACCGTCCAATGCCAGCGTTCCCCTCTCCGGCTCGGTCGGCTTTACGGATAATGGCAAGACGATCAGCGGCTGCAGCGCCGTGGCGGTTACGCCGTCCACCGGCGTAGCCACTTGCACTACGTCCTCGCTCAAAGGCGGTTCGCATTCCATCGTGGCCACCTACGGCAGCGATCCAAGCTACAGTTCCAGCAACAACAACCTCACGCAGACGGTGAATTCCGGGGCCAGTTCAACGGCGCTCACATCCTCTGTGAACCCTTCCGCCATCAATCAGTCCGTCACATTCACCGCCACCGTCAGCCCCTCGGGCGGCTCCGTCAAGCTCACCGGCACGGTAACCTTCACGGACAACGGCGTTACCATCCCATGCACCGTGGCGTGGAACGCCTCCACCGGGGTGGCCACCTGCACCGACGCGGCCATGACCCTGGGCTCCCACACCATCGTGGCCACCTATGCCGGAGATACGAGCTACTCCTCCAGCAGCGCCACTCTGACGCAGACCGTCAACCAGTCCAGCACCACCACGACTCTCTCCACGTCACCGAATCCCTCTGCGGTCAACCAATCCGTCACATTCACCGCGACGGTGAAACCGGCCTTCTCGGGCGGCACAACCCTTTCAGGAACCGTGGCCTTCTCTGACAATGGAACCACCATCGCCAGCTGCTCTGCTGTCGCGATTTCGACCCAGGGCGTGGCCGCCTGCTCTGATGCAACGCTGACACTGGGCACACATGTCATCGCCGCTACCTACAGCGGCGACACCAACTTCGCATCGAGCACCAGCAGCCCGGTCAGCCAGGTTGTCAACCCGGGCAGCACCTCCATCTCGATCCTCTCCTCGTCCAGCAGCTCCGTCGTCGACCAGTCCGTCACCTTCACAGCGACCGTATCGGCTACCAGCGGAACCACAACCTTCTCCGGCACCATGACCTTCACGGACAACGGCAGCTCCATCTGCTCCGTCCCCGTGAATACAACCACCGGCGTGGCCACCTGCACGGACACGTCGCTCACAGCCGGATCGCACACCATTACGGCCACCTATAGTGGCGACCCCAACTTCGCCACCAGCAGCGCTTCGCTGACGCAAACCGTCAGCCAGGCCGCCACAAGCCTGTTGCTCAACAGCTCGCTCAACCCGACCATCATCACGGCTCCGGTCACTTTCACCGCGGCGGTTACACCCTATACCGGCGCGGTCAAGCTCTCCGGCTCGGTCACCTTCCTCGATGGCAAGAACGCCATCACCGGCTGCGGCTCGCCGGTGCCCGTCGATCCCACCACCGGGCTGGCCAGCTGCACCACATCCGCGCTGACTTCGGGCTCGCACACCATCTCCGCAACCTATGCCAGCGACCCGAATTTCAAATCCAGCACCAACTCCCTCACTGAAACAGTTGAGGACTTCAATATCACGCCGTCGGCCACTTCGTTTACGGTCACGCAGGGCTTCACGAATACCTCCGATCCCTTCACTCCGCAGACCCTGACGATCACGCCAAACTCGCCCTCGGGCTTCAACGGCACCCTCAGCATTACCTGCACCCTCAACACGAGCCCGGCTCCCGTGGCCCTCTCGGGCGCGGTCGCGCCTCTCTGCACGCCGGTTACCACAACGGTCACGATTTCCAGCGGAACGCAGACCTCCGTCAGCATCACCGTCGATGCCACGAACGCCAGTCCGGGCGTATACACCTACACCCTCACCGGTACGGATCAGAGCAGCAGCCTGCAACGCTCTACCACCATCACCGTGACCGTACGCGCCGTCGGCGGCCCATTGCAGATTGTCTCCGGCGCTACCACGGGCAACACGGCCACCGCCACCTTCACCCTGCCGGCGGGCGTGAGCCTCACTGCCCTCCAGTGCCCAACAATCACCGGCACAGGACTCCCGGCGCTGGGCCTGATCCCCTCGGCGATTTCGGTCGCCTGCAGCTTTAACCCAACCACGGTGCCATCTTCCACTTCCCTGCAGGCCGCCTCCGTCACGGTGACCATCACCACCGGCGGCACAACGACAGCGGCGCTCGCGGGCCACTCAAACATCTTTGCAGCGGGCCTTCTCGGCTTGCCCTTCTTTGGGCTGCTTGGATTGCTGAGCGGCCGCAAGGCGACAAGGTCGGCCTTCTTCCGCATGATGGCCGTGCTCGCCTTCATCGCCGCCGCCTATCAGGTGATGGGATGCGGCGGCTCCTTCACCAAGCCCGCCGCCCAGGGAGGCCAGACGCCGCCCGGCGCATACAACCTTCTCGTCCAGGGCGCCGGCAGTGATGGCCAGGTCTACCAGGCCGTCATTCAGGTAAATGTCACACTTTAAGCGCAGGAGACGGGCGTTCCAGAATCGATGAAATCCGGAACGCCCCATAACTTCAGCTTTTTGTCGAGGGAGACTGATGAAACGACGCACTCTGCAACTGCTGCTGCTCGCCGCCCTGTCCAGCGCGGGCGCCATGGGACAGATCAACTGCATTAGCGGACCCGCTTCCCAGAAGCTCGTCTGCCAGTTCCCATTCGCCACCGGCGTGTTCACCAACGATACTGCTCTTGGCGGAACGCAGGGAATCCAAAGCGCCGTACAGGCAGCCGGAGTCTTCAACAGCGCCATCGGCACGCAGGTCAGCCAGCTTCCCCTGGCCAGCGCCTCGGCGGGCACTGTCGTGGTTTACAAGGCCGGAGTCCCCGAAACCTACAACAACCTCGGTCCCATCCTCACCGACCGCGCTCAGACCGTGGGCAAGCACAGGTTCTTCCTGGGATTCACGGCCAGCCAGTTCGTCTTCACGGACATTGACGGCATTTCCCTCGGCAGCCTGCCCTTTGCCTACTATGCAACCGCCTTTCAGCAAGGCACGAATACCGTCCTCAGCAACACCTACACCACGGAGGACACAAAGCTCTCGTTCAAGATTAATCAGTTCATCGGCGTCGCAACCCTGGGCCTCACCAGCCGGGTCGATGTGTCAGTCATTGTTCCCATCGAGCGCGTTTCGCTTGGCGCCACCACATTCAACTCCACCTCTTATATCCTCGACTCCAACAACAATCTCATCTTCGGCCCCTATTCCAATCCGAATACCTATTCTCCCGGAACCGCAAGCGGAATCGGAGATCTTACCTTCAACGCCAAGGCTGAGCTATGGAGAGGCGAACACGGCACGGTCTCCGCTGGAATGAACGTCCGCACGCCCACCGGGGACGACCTCAACTACCTCGGCTCCGGCGCCTGGGGATTCAGCCCGTACCTCGTCTACTCCTACCTGGCCAAAATCTCCCCTCACGCCAAAATCGGCTACCAGTGGAACACCACCACCGAACTCAACAATCCAACGGATACGCCCGGCGGAAACCAGTCCCTGCCCGGAGGCATGCAGTACAACGTCGGCGCGGATTGGGCGATCTTTCGCCACGTGACCTTCGCCGGCGACCTTCTCGGCAACCAGTACCTCAACGCCCCCAAGCTCGTCCGGACAACGACTCCGCTGCCCACCAATCCTTCCACCATCGCCCTGCCCACCATCGTGCCCGGAACCGCAAGCTATTCCATCAACAACGCCAGCGCGGGCCTCAAGTGGAATCCCTACCGCAACCTCGTGCTCTCAGGGAACGTCCTCTTCCAGATCAACAACAATGGCCTCCGCAGCAGGCCGACCCCCCTCGTAGGCATCTCCTACAAGTTCTAGCCCGGCAACTGCAACCCGGCATCCAAGACACGTGCGGCGCTCTCAATGAGCGCCGCACGTGCCTTCCATATGTATGGATGAAGACCTGATCTGTTATTTCGAATCCCCGCCCGGCGCAAAATACCCTTCCGGCGCCACAATGGTCAGGTCCTTCTTCTCCGTCTTCAGCGCAATCTTGTGGAAGCTTCCGTCTTCTTCCAGCTTTTCGGGTGTATAGGTCATCAGATACTGCCCGCGCAGATCCTGTGCGATCAGGCCATAAATCTCTTCCATATCCTGCTTCCGCCTGGCGTCAAAATACAACCCGCCCGTTCGCGTCGCAATCTGCTCCAGCGTCTTTCTGCCGTCCGTCTGCGGCTGGCGTCCGCCGCTCGGAGCCCCACCGCCCGGGTACCCGCCGCCGGGATACCCGCCCGGATAGCCTCCGCCTGGGTAGCCTCCACCCAGCCCGCCCCTCCGTCCGTTGTTCGGAAAGGGATTCTCGCGTCCCTGGTCGCCCTTCAGATAAATGGTATAGATCACCACATGGGCCCGTTCCGCCGCGTCCAGAGCCTCGTTCATCGTCTCCTTGCTGCCAAGGTCCACGCCGTCTGAGTAAACCACCAGCGCCTTGCGCCCGGTCTTCGGCTTCATCAGCTCATCCGATGCCAGAAAAATCGCATCGTAAAGTTGCGTCGTCTCTCCCGCGCGCGGACGTTGCCGGTTGTCCCCGGTCGTCTCCGGTCCTTCCCGGTCATCCTGCGTCCGCGAGGTCGGCCCCATCTCATCCAACTCCGTGTGCAGCTTCTCGCGCGACGCCGTAAAGTCCCGCAGCAGCTCCACCTCGCGGTCAAAGTGGATCAGAAACATCTCGTCCCCGCCCGTCGCCGCGGAACTCTCCGCCGCCCCGGCCTTCGCTTCGGCCGGCAGCATCTGGTCCACAAATTTATCTGCCGCCTTGCGCACGTCCTCGATCGCCCCCATCGCGCTGTGGCTCGTGTCCACCAGCAGCCCCACCTGGAACGGCAATCTGCTCTCGCGCGTAAACTCCTGAATGACCTGCGGATGCCCATTATCCGTCAGCGAAAGGTCGCTTTTGTCCAGGCTGCTTACCAGCGCGCCGTGCTTGTCGCGCACAGTAACAGCCACCGTCACCTGGTGACCCTTCGCGGCCGCCTGGGGCATCTTGGCCGCCGGCGCCGCAGCGGGCTGCTGAGCCGCGCTGCCCGCGGCCGCAAAGGCCACCGCCAGCGCAAACACGCCTATGCTCTGAGTTGTCCAATGTCGCTTCATCATGGGCTAGGGTACACCTTCAGGTCGTTAGACGGCGGCGCCTCCCAGACGGTTGGCTCGTTCCCGCCTCGCGGGACGTTCAGTCCCTGCAAGCCACGGGTGTGATTTAAGTCATAGTGCCCGTTGCGCCGCTCCGTTACTCTCCCATCCAGAAGGACGATGCTGACATGGGCGCACTGGCAACTCCACAAGCTCCCCAAACCGTTCAGAGGAAAACCCTCATCCGCCGGTCCTCGCCGGACCGCTCGCAGCGCATCCGGCAGGTTGTGCAATGGCTGTTCGTCGCCTTGAACGCATGGCTCGGCGTGCAGTTCTTCCTCTGGGTCCGCTACTACGAGCACGGTGGAAACACCCTCTATGTCTCTCGCCCTGCCGGAGTTGAGGGCTGGCTGCCCATCGCAGGACTCATGAACTCCAAATACTTCCTGCTCACCGGACACGTGCCGCTCATTCATCCCGCGGCCATGTTCCTCTTCGCGGCCTTCCTCCTCATGAGCATCCTGTTCAAGAAGGCCTTCTGCGCCTGGCTCTGCCCCGTCGGAACCGTCTCCGAAGTCCTGTGGAAGCTGGGCCGAAGAATCTTTGGCCGCAATCTCCGCCTGCCCCGCTGGGCCGATCTACCCCTCCGGGGTCTGAAATATCTCCTGCTCGGCTTCTTTCTCTATTTCATCGCCGCCATGTCGGCCGAGGCGCTCGACGGGTTCATGCAAACGCCCTATGGCCTGGTCGCAGACGTCAAAATGCTCAACTTCTTCCGCCACATCGGCCAGACCGGCCTCATCATCATGGGCCTGCTCGTTCTGCTCTCCATGCTCATCCAGAACTTCTGGTGCCGCTATCTGTGCCCTTACGGCGCGCTCATGGGCCTCGTCTCGCTGCTAAGCCCCGTCAAAATCCGCCGCGACGCAGACGCCTGCATCGATTGCGGCAAGTGCGCGCGCGCCTGCCCCGCCGCCCTGCCCGTCGACAAGCTCGTGCAGATTCGCTCCGTCGAGTGCAGCGCCTGCATGATCTGCGTCGCCGCATGCCCTGCCGAGAACGCCCTGCAGTTCGCGCTGCCGCCACGCCGAGCCGCCGAGCCCGCGCAGCGCTGGTACCGCCGCGCCGTCAGGCCGCTTGCCCTCACCGCCGTGCTCGCGTACATCTTTCTTGGCCTGGTTCTCTATGCGCGCGTCACAAACCACTGGCAGACGCCCATGCCCCGGTCCGTCTACATGCAGCTGGTGCCGAACGCTGACACCCTCAGCCACCCCGGCGTGGAATAGTCGCAGCGCGCCATGTCCGCCGCTGGATGCCTCCGGCCTTCATTCCAGCAGCTTGGTCAGTACAAACTCAAAGCCCTCGCCATCCGGGCCCAGACGAACCACCTTCGCATGCACGGTGATTGCATCCCTCGGATTCTCTCCCGTCGCATTCGCACTTTGCAGCGTCATCTTGAGAATCGTTCCCGGCGACCAGCGGTCGTCCGTGATCAGGTAAAACCCGCTGACGCTGATGTTGCCCACTTTGAACGGCTTCGGCAGCCCGCCCGTCCAGCAGAAAGCAACCATGTTCGGGAACGAGAGCCGTTGACCCCGGCGTTGATCCGGCTCTTCTTCCTGTTCAATTTCCTCCGGCTCGTTCTCGGCGTAGTCGAGCCAGCGCAGGAAGTAGTCAATGCGCCGCAACAGCCGGATCTTTAACGACTCCTTCCGGACAGGAACTTGCGCCTGCTGGCTGGCGGGCGCAGCGGCGCTCGAACTGGGAGCTTTCCCCTGCGCATTGCCCGCCCAGTCCGCCGAACTCAAGAACGGAGCCTTCAACGCATCCTTTAGTGCAGGCGGCCTGTTGGGTGGCGCGGACGTCCAAATCCGAATGTGCTTGAGCCGATTCTCCCGTTGAGCAATTGAACGCCGCAACTCCGCTTCCATGGAATCCCACTGGTCCGGGGAGTCCTTCACTTCTTTCCTGCCCGGCTTCCCGGCAACCAGCCGCCGCAGCTCGTCTTCCAGTGAATCCTGCTCCGCCGCGGATTCCGCTTCCTGTTTCGCATCCAGTTGCTGCAGTGAGGGCCGCTGCTCGACGACGCCCTCGCCCGCCGCTGGCGATTCAATCCCGCTTTGATCCGGCAATGGCTCCGCCGCGGCTCCTGTCTTGTCCGCGGCATGTTCATCCGCTGTCGAAATGGGAACCGGCTCGCTCAGACTCACTGCTTCATCGGCAACGACAAAGATCAGCTCATCGTTGGAACGGGTCTGCAATGCCCCTTCGGGCCTCTCCACCACTTCTTGAGAAATCGTGGCCGGCGGAGCAGGCTCAGGCTGGCTCTCCGTCTCCTCGGCAACGGTGAGGATGAGTTCCTCGCCGGGCGTGGCGCGCAAAAACGATTCTGCACTCTCCGCGCCTTGCTCTGCGGCGGCAGCGGAAGTGAGCTCCGGCTCACTCTCAACTTCCTTGACAACAGTGATGAGCAGCTCATCGCCCGTAGATGTTCGTGAGCGCGCAATCGAGCCCGATGGCAATACAAGAGCCGCCTCGGCCCGGCCCCTGAACGGCATGGCCTCATAGTCAGGAGACAAGGCAACGCCGTGAATCACCCGATTGTTCCGGTCTAAATAAATAAGGTCAAAAGCAGAAAGCGTCCCCGCCACTGGAACCCCGCTGAATCTCTGCAGATAAAGGGCTGGTTCGGTATCCGGGTCAAGACCCTCGATCAGAACCTTCAGAACCCTCAAGGGGTCGAGCACGGAGTCGATAACAGTCGCCTCTGCGCACAGAAAACTCTGCCTTGTCTTGTTGTATGCGCAGTATGTATTGGCGGCCATTCGCACTCATCCATCTGGAAACTGCAGAGGACTTCCCAAAACTTCATCAATTCTGATTTCGCTTCAGCGGCAGAGTCCTTCGATCTTCGATACGCGATAAAACCATCTTCCTCTTCAATTTAAACGTGCGCTCATAACCGGGACGCGCGAAGCGAAACCCGGTTTGTCGGCAACATCGCCGTCCACACTTATCCCCAACGGAGAAGCGAAGATACGAAGTGCGCGCAACGTGTGTACAATTCTCTTCCACTGAGTTTGCAAATACAAGCAAAGAAACGTCGGCGCAGTGACCGAAGGGTCATTACCGAAGTAGACAAGAAAGCTCGCTGCTTGAGCGGGCCTTTGCATGCAATCTTTGGTAGCGCTAACGGGAATCGAACCCGTGTTTTAAGATTGAGAATCTCACGTCCTAACCCCTAGACGATAGCGCCATTGTTTTCAATTACTTACAGACGATTTCCGGCTTCCTAGCACTCATACTAGCACTAATGCTAAAATCCATCCCGTTAGAAACACCCGCAGCGCTGCTCTTCCTAGCACTCTTACTAGCAAGAGCGGCAGGGCTCAAGGAGAGAACGGAATGGAGTCGAAGCGTCATCCGGAAAACCTTAAATAGTATCGCAAGATGAACGGAAAATGGCAATTCGTCCCCGTCGTTCGCGATGCGAAGGGAACACACGATCCGCGCTTGATCGCTTGATCCTTGTACATGGGCAGCCCATAAGTTCGAAGGGCGGCACGTTTTATCTCGACTTTAAGGAGAATGGAAATCGCAGACAGATCGCCGTCGGAACCAACGCGCGCGACGCCTTGGAAGCGTGGAGGACGAAGCTGGCCCAACTCACCGGGTTGATCGAGTCCGACCCGGAAACGGATGGCGCGCCCGATGCCGGCCTGACGATTGACCAAGCCATTGAGAACTATCTGACGGAGGTCGAGGCGACCAAGGGCATCAGGACCTTCCGCCAGTACCGCCGCGAACTCGCATGGTTCCGCAGCCATTGCCACAAACGGTATGTCTCCGAACTCAATCGCGGCGACGCCATGCGGCTCTTCGTCCAGGGGCGCAAAGAAATCGTCGATGGCAGACCGCTGAACCAGAAGACCATCAACCGGCGTGTCATCATCATCCTCCACGCCATGCGCAGCCAGGGTGCGGTCATCCTCATGAACAAGGGCGACTGGCCCAAAACGATCGAAAAGAAGGTGGAGATCTACCAGCCCGAAGAACTGAACCGATTCTTCGCCGCCTGCTCGCCGGAGGAGCGCCTCATTCTTCAAGTCTTCCTCTGTACCGGGTTCCGCGAGCGCGAGGCGGCAACGCTGGCTTGGTCGGACATCGCTTCGCACCGGGCTCGCCGTGCGCGAACTGATAGCCGCCGATCACGATCGCGATCAGGCTGGCCACTCTGGCGATTGTTCCGGTAAAGAGGTTCTGGAGTGCAATAGATCCGGTGTCGAAGGGTGACCCGCTCTGGGCGAGCGCCAGCGCGGGGAAGAGTACAAGCAGGGCAAAGAGGGTGATGGATTGGCGGATTTGGCGCAGCCATAGCCATGAGGCGGGCCGACGCCGTGGAAGGGGCGGGGGCAGTGCAACCATTGGGCACCTCCGCCGCCCGTACGGGCCGTGTTATGCCGCAACTCTGCCCCCCGAACGTTGGCCCGCGTCCAATGACAGGCAAGGTCCTTGTGATGACACCCCGCCATTACTGCCCGTTAATTTGAAGTCCTCAATCTTGGGTTGCTTCTATAGTGCGCTACCAACGCATCGAAGTAGAATTCCAACTCTGGATTCCATGGGTCTCCTTTTCCGATTTGAGACCAGAATTGATTGTGGTGGTTATTGGCGTCCGCAGCACCTATCTTCCTGCTGCATCGGCGGGCACTTCACCGAGCCGAACGAGCAGAAGACGCAGCAGTCGCCGGGATTCGGACGCAGCACCTTCTTGCACTTCTCGCACTCATAGTAGAACTGGCAGGCATCTGTCGGCATGGTTTCGCGCTGGGCAAAGCCACAATGAGGGCAGGTCAGCACGGATTCAAGAACAATGTCACTCATGGCAGTCTCACTTCTCCACAGTGGATGGATAGCCCGCATTCGTGGTCGCGCGGGTCAGCGCCTCAGGCTTTGTTTTGTCCGGATCGTACGTCACAACGGCCGTTTTCTTTGCGAAATCGACCTTGACTGCGTTCACGCCGGCAACTTTTTCGAGCGACTTCCTGACCGTAATCGGGCAGACCTCGCAGGTCATGTTCTTGACATCGAGTGTGACCGTTTTTGGTGTGGCAGCCATCGCCATCAGCGGCAGGGCGGCTATCGCGGAAATCAGCAGTTTACGCATAAGAGACTCCTTTCAATAGAACAGCGGGACGAACCATGGTACAGCCAAGAGAACGAGCAATAGCGTGGTAACAATCCAGAAAGTGATGCGCTGTCGCTTGAGTGCGCGCGGATCGGCACAGGGTGTATCCGGTGCGCAGACTCGCGGACCCAGGTAGAGCTTGCGAAAGGCCAGCCCCAGAAACAACAGCGTCAGGCCAATGAACCATGGCCGGAATGGCTCCATTGCCGTCAGGTTCCCGACCCATGTGCCGCCGATTCCGAGCGCCAGCAAAACAAGCGGCCCCACACAGCACACCGACGCTCCAATGGCAGCAAGCGCCCCGGCCATCAACGATCCTTTACCTGTGAGTTGCATCAGACCAGTCTCCTTCACTCTAGCGCCATAACGCGGAAAGACAGCGAATGACTTTGCCCGAGGTCCCTTTGAAGGCTTGCTCCACCGCCATCCTCGTTGCCAACAGTTGCACGCCGGTGGAGTAAGTCGGGTAGGGATGGATCGTTGCGGCGAGGTCGCTAAGCTTCAGATTGTTCCGCATGGCAATGGCAATCTCCGTGATCGTCTCTCCGGCCCTCTCGCCGACAATGCTTGCGCCCAGAATGACGCCATTGGTGCGTGCAACGATCTTGATCAATCCAAGCCGGTCATCCTCATTCACGGCGCGATCGACTTTACTGATGTCGAAGGATTTGATTTGGAGATCCTTTGCTAGGAACCTTTCGAGTGCCACCTTCTCAGTAAGTCCGATCTGTGCAATTTCCGGAGAGGTAAACGTGATGTGAGGCATTGCCGGCGATGTGCCGGCATTGTTGCCGGGCAGCAAGGCATTGCGAACTGCCTGAAAGCCTTGCCATCCGGCCAGATGCGAGAATTGCGCGCCTCCGATCACATCACCTGCTGCGTAAATGTGTTTGGCCGAAGTCTGAAGAAACTCGTTCACTTCAATGCCATTCTTCGTATAGCGTACTTTGGCCGCTTCCAGCCCAAGCCCTCTGACGAGCGGCGCACGCCCGGTTGCGACGAGCAGAAGGTCTCCGGTTGCATCACCAGCTTTCGTATGCACGGTGATGGCCCCAGTAGTGCCGTGGACAGTCTCGGCACGCGCTACAAGGCGCTCTATCCTCTCCTGAGCAAAGATGCGGTTCAGTAGCTCAGACACCTCAGGCTCTTCGCGCGGGAGAAGATGCTCGGCGATGACCGTTGCCCTGGAGCCGAGCCTGCGATATGCCTGGGCAAGTTCACACCCAATCGGGCCACCGCCGATGACAAGAAGGTGCTCAGGCAATCGGTCGTTGTCGAAAATCTGCTGATAGGTGGAGTAAGGAACATCTTCAATACCTCGAATCTGGGGGATTCGCGGCTCGGCGCCGGTGTTGATCAACACCTTCTTGGCGCGAATCTGCTGTGTTCCCACCTCGAGGATGTGCGGATCGAGAAACCGAGTAGCACCGATCAAAACATCCATGCCCTTCTTGCTCAGCGTCTCCGGCTCGGTGGGCTTATAGATTTGCTGGATGGTTGCCCGCAAATAATCGCGCACAGTGCTCATGTCAATGACCGGCTCGCTTGTGGCGACTCCATACCGTGCAGCGTTCCGTGCGTGATATGCCACCGTCGCCACTTTGATCAAGGACTTGCTCGGCACGCATCCCGTCCAAGTGCAGTCACCACCAATCGGCCCCTTATCGAGCAGCGCGATGCGCGCCCCCAATTGGACGGCGAAGTCCGCGGCAATCAGCCCGGAAGCGCCGGCTCCGATAATTGCGAGATCGTATTCAGGCTTGCTCATAGCTTTCCTCAAGAGGTTGAACTGCCAGATCCGTTACATGATGAAGCAGAAGCAGGGCGCACGATGCGAGCAGCACTGTGCCGAGCAACAAGCCATTGACGGATAGGGCCTTTCCGAATACTCCTGCCAGAAGTGAACCACCAATCGCGCCAATGCTGAGCAAAACGGAGTAAATACCCATGGCCGCGCCTTTTCCAGATTGTGGCCGAAGTGATTGCGCCAGCCACGCCAGCGCTGCCGGTGTAAAACCGCTCTCTACCATGATTAGGAGTGCCGTTGCCGCAGTCATTGACCAGCGAACTGGCGCAGTTGCATGCGCTGAATGATTGATCGCGAAGAGTCCCAGACACACGGGCACCATGGCCAGGAGACAGATACGCATAGCGGAGCGAATCTGCATGCGCGGGAGCAAAAAGCTCCATCCGAACACACCTATCCCGAAAACCGCCGAGTAGCCCAGCAGGAGCCAGCCTATATGCGTTGGGTTGTTCGCGAAAATCCCATCGAGATACTGCGAGCTGTCAGATTTCTTCGTCATCAGGAACGGGAGTGTTGGCCCAAGCCATAGACCAACCACGGCATTCACGCAGAGCCACACCGGAGCCAAAGACCGCACCGAGGGGTCTTTGATGGCACGCAGCAGACCCTGCCATGCAGCATGGGAACCATGCGACCGGCTGCCCTTTGCACCGCGGAACAACAGCATCGCACAGAGCAGATAGGCGATGGCTACGAGGCTGAAGGCATGAACATCAAACAGATGCCAGAATTGGCTTCCCATCAGACTACCGAGCGCGAGCCCTGCAAGCAACGACAGCTCAAAGAAGCTCATTACGCGCGCCCGCAAGGCGGAGTCATCGCTTGTCGCATCCGCGAGATATGCCAAAAGGGGAGGAGTCACCGCGGCGACACCAATTCCTTCCAGCGCCCGGCTTAGGAAAAACACCTCGGTATGCGCGCTCAGGGCGAAGAGTTGAACGGCAAGTGACCCAATCAGCGCTCCGCCCACCATCAGCCAACGCGGCGAGATCGAGTCGGAGGCAATGCCGAAGGGAATCGATGCGATCAATTCAGCGCCGAAAGAGACCGCACCCAAAATCCCGAGAAGGCCGGCGTCCACCTGGAAGCCGTGTCCGCTCAGCTCAGCCAGATAGATGCCGATCAAAACGCCGCTGGCGCTACTCGCGATCCTGAGAATGGAGTGACCAACGATCGTGAGGGCTAAGCGGTTCGGCTGCTTTTCCATTGTGCGGCTTCCTTATTTGCACGTTGATGGCTTGAATACATTCAGCTCGCGCTGCTTCAGGTGTCGTCGACTACTTGTGCTGCAACGCCTCGGGTGCGCGTACCAGATCAAAGGGATCGACGCGCACATCCCAAGTGACAGGCTGTTGGACAGGCACAAAGCACTGGTGGTCATCGCATGCCTGGTAGAACAGCGTTCCAGCTATGTGAATGATCTTGCCACCGCCGATGCTCTGGTTGAACTCTTTCGTCGCAGCGATGACAACGTCCTCGGCAAGAACGGCCGGCCCACTATAGACAGGCACCGTTTCCTTCAGTTCGGGGAAGGTCAGGAGCTTGCTGGGTGGATACTGGAGCGACTCCGGCCGGTAGTCGGCGCTGGGCTTGATCTCAAGCTTCACCACTTTGTATCCATTCTTCTCGGCACCCGGAGCATACAAATGCACATGGGCGGCGGGATCAAGTTCGACGAGCAGCTTGAACCTACTCCCTGCCCCTACCGCCGTGTCCGATTGGGATAACTTGATCGTTACGTGAGCCGACTGAATGGGCGTCGCAGCCCGGGCAATGGCAGTGGCACCACCAAAGATGTCGGCATAGATATCGTTCGGCGTAAATCGGTCGGAGTATTGCGACTCGAAGAAACGCT
This sequence comes from Acidobacteriota bacterium, assembly GCA_028876395.1. Lineage (GTDB taxonomy): Bacteria > Acidobacteriota > Terriglobia > Terriglobales > Acidobacteriaceae > Telmatobacter. Next base: position 2,255 of record JAGWRX010000040.1, on the reverse strand, counting down.
TTTGAACGACGCCATCCGGGGAGATGTAGTAGATGCCCGGATAAGGAATTCCGGCAGCAAAGCCCTTGCCCTCTGGATTCAGGATGCCGAAAGCTCGAATCATTCTCGAGTCCTTGTCGGAGAGCATCGGGTAGGTGATGCCCTTCCTGTCAGCAAAGCTCTTCAGAATGCCCTCAGAATCGTAGGTGATCGATGCCAACCGAACGCCCTTCGCCTCATATTCCGCCTTCGCCTGCTGGAGTTGGAGGAGGTGCCTCTTGCAGTAGGGGCACCAGTCCGCAGACCGGGAGAAAAGCAGCAGGAGACCATGCTTGCCGCGAAGGCTCTCAAAGGTCTGCGGGTGACCGAACTGGTCCGGAGCAGCAATGGGAGGAATCTTTTCTCCAACCTGGATGCCGGGCACTGGCGCCGTGCTCTGACTGAACATCGGGCCTCCAAGAAACGCTACCGTGAGCAAGGCCAACGCCGCTCCTCGGCTTGCACGTTTTGCCGCAGCGACACGTCTCGCGCGGGATTGAGTCGCCATCATCCTGAGTCGTTCCTTTGAATTCCGTGAAGTTGACTAAATAGCCTTCGATGTCGAGGTCTCGCTGCCGACCCCCGCAATCCATCCCAACAGAGCTCCATAGACCAGATGGGCAAGAAGCGCGGCCACTGCACCCTTCATGCCTGGCCCAAGTGAGCCGAAGATGCCCATGCCCATCATCGGCATCACCAGAATCTCAAGCATCGCCCACAGAATCCCGCCCCAGATCAGGCCCTTCACCAAGGTCGTGCCAGGGAGAAAGCGTAGGAGCACAAAGACAAAAATCGCGGGGAACAGGATTGTCCCATTAAAGAAGTGAACCGCCAGACCCGCCGCATGTGGAGTTCCCATCATGTCCGCCAGGTTCTTTGCGATGTCCATGTGAACGCCCATCATCGGCGCAACAAACATCATCATCATGGTCATGGCGATGGTTCCGGCAAGTCCACCGACGACGGCGCGACCAAACTGTGATTTCATGTCTACGTACCTCTATCGTCGTGATTCGCTGGAACGCCGAAGGTTACCGGCCGGACGGGCAGAAGAATGCAAAACTCTCAGATGTGGCGATCAAGAAACGCATGCAGTCTTTCCTCGTATCCCACTGGAAGCTCAAACGTCTGTTCATCGCCAGAGATCACGAGCACCTTCCGCACGCTATCCAGCAGCACCGAGCAGCGCCGGCAGTGGGAGAGATGCCGTTCGATCTCGCCGCAAAGCTCGCGGTCCACATCGCCCTCGATATACGCTGACAGGTTCTGGGCTAGCTTTTTGCATGAGACCATGGGTTCATTCCTTTCATAAGCCGGATGTGATCGCTGAAGCGGGGCTGAAACGCCGGACCCAACTGTTCCTGAACACGCATTCTGGCGCGATGAACGCGCGTTTTCACGGCTCCAACCGATACGCCGAGAGCTTCAGCGACGTCGGCATAGCTCAGATGCTGGCTATCGATGAGCAAAAGCACCTCTCGATAGGCCTCTGGCAACTTGTCTACGGCATTTCGTACTGCGTCACGAAGCTGGTTGCGGTCGAGTGCCTCGTCAGGCAAATCGTGCCAGTCGGCGAACTGTCGGGGCATCGAGTCGCCGTCATCGCCTTCATCGGTCTCGTCAATCGACTCGTAGAGTTGCCTGCGGAGCTTCCGGCGGTGCATCCGAGCTTCATTGACGACAATCTGTAGCAGCCAGGCGCGAAACCGCCCCCGATCTTCAAGCTGGGCCAAGTGCAGAAAAGCCTTCAGCGCCGCCTCCTGCACCGCATCTTCCGCATCTGCCGGGTCCCGCAATACGGCCTGAGCAGACGCAAACATGATGCGCGCATAGGGGCGAATCAAATCGTGGAAGTATGACTTTTCGCCAGCGCATATGAGAGCGATCATCACTTCTTCATTGGGGATGTCGGATATCACGTTGATGGCTCGCTTCAAAGAACACCTTTCCCGCCCAGCCCGGATCTTTGCACTATCCCTTTGACCACTATCCGTGACGATTCTCCGTATTCGCAAAGGTTACCGAGAATTTGCGGAAATATTTATTCCCCTTCCTCCTGTAACCTTCCCTTCTCTCCGCAATCTTCAAGCCAGTGCCCAACCGTCGCCACCCCAGGACGGAAAGCCATTTCAGAACCAGGAGAATTCCCCAAATGACCAATTCCATGAAGTCCCTGTGTCTTGCAGCCGCGGTAGCCGGACTGCTCGGCGGTGCGTCAACTCTTACTCATGCCCAGC
>JAGWRX010000039.1 GCA_028876395.1 Acidobacteriota bacterium | reverse complement strand
TGAAGCGTGGCGACGGCATTTCCAGGTCCAGGCCGTTGTTGGCCGCGGCCACGCCGTCATAGGTGGCGTCCCAGTCCGACATCAGCACGCCCTGGAAGCCCCAGTCGCCCTTCAGCACCTTCAGGTTAAGAAACTCGTTCTGGGTGGCGTGGGAGCCGTTGATCAGGTTGTAGGAGTTCATCACCGAGTCCACGTGCGCCTTGGTCACGGCCGCCTCGAACGCGGGCAGGTAGATTTCGCGCATGGTGCGCTCGTCTGCTTCCACGTCCACGTTGTGGCGGTTGTACTCCTGGTTGTTCAGCGCGTAGTGCTTCACCGTGGCGATGACGCCCTGCGACTGCACGCCTTCAATATAGGGAACCACGATGGAGGCGTTCAGATACGGATCTTCAGACAGGTACTCGAAATTGCGGCCGTTCACCGGCGAGCGCGCGATGTTGACGCCCGGGCCGAGCAGAAAGTTGACGCCACGAGCGCGGGCGTCTTTGCCCAGGCTTGCCCCGAGCTTACGCGCAAAGTCCGGGTCCCACGTGGCGGCCAGGGCCACGCCGCCTGCATAGGCGGTGGTCGGTCCCCAGGTCCGTACGCCGACGGATGCGTCGGACATTTTGAAGCGCGGCAGGTCAATCGACGGCTCCGCGTGGGTAAACATGCTGTCCACGCCGCCGATCAGCTCAATTTTCTGTTCCAGCGTCAGCTTGGACAGCAGCGCGCGGGCCTGGGCCTCGATTGCGGGCGAGTCCGGCACCGGAGCCTGCGCCGCAGCCTGCAGACCCGCCGTGGTCAGGCACGCCAGCAGCAGAGAAGCCAGGCATGCCATTCTGAACGACAAAAACGATTGAGTACGGGAGTTCAATGTGTTTTTCATGACGCGGAGAAGGCTACCGCATTTACCCCACGCATGTACACCGTTTTTGACGGGCAGCGTTTGCCCTGAAGGCAGCCTTTGCAACCACTTGCAGTTCGCCTGGCTTTCCGTCATGTGATTTAAATCACAGAGCGGGGTGAATCATGTCACTGCCCGGCCTGCGGCAGGGGGCGCAGACTCGGTATCCAATAGGGCAGTAAGGCACGGTGCCGCAAGCGGTGCCGTGGCGGTTTCTGGAGACATTGCCGCCGGCAAACGCTCAGCTCCCCGCTATTGCGGGAGCGGTGACCGCGCGGCCATGCTCCTTTGTTGGATGCGCTGTGCGGCGCCAGGAGGCATCGATGAGCTTCGAGTCCGGGTTGAAAACCATTGTTGTTGCGACGGATCTGGACGACCGTTCCGGAGCTGCCCTGGAGTATGCCCGCAAGCTTGCTTCGGCCTACGGCGCGCGCATCGTTCTGGCGCACGGCATTGACCCAATGGACTACGCGTCGGTGGAATCCGTCCCCGGCCGCGTCAAGAGCACACTGCCGGAGCAGGCGAGGGCCGTCTTGGAACAAATGGCCGCTGATCTGCTTCTTGCCGGCATCCACAGCCACTCCGAGGTGCGGCAGGGCGAAGTGACGCAGATGCTGCTCGATGTGGCCCGCCAGTACAAAGCCGACCTCATTGTCATTGGAACCGAGGGCAGACGCGGCGCGGGGCCCGTGGTCGTTGGCTCCGTCGCCGAGCAACTGGTTCGCAAGGCGCCGTGCGCGGTCATGGCTGTGGCCGCGGACTGGAATGCAGGCCAGTTCCGTCCCACGCCGGGAGGCCCGGTGCTGCTGGCCATGGAGCGGAACGAGGCGATGAAAGCAGCGGTGGCCGGCGCCATGTCTCTGGCGGAGACCTTTCAGCGGACCCTGCTGGTTCTCCACGCACGAACGGCTGCCGAGGCTTCTTCCTTTCTGAATCCCTCTGCGACCAGGCTTGAGGATTTCGGTATTCGGGCAAGCGGACGCTGCCCGGTGCGCTGCATCGTGAAGGATGGCAAGCCGGCCGACGTCATTGCAGAGGCAATTGAGCAGTATCATCCCAGCGTTCTTGTGGTTGGGGTCAAGCGCACCAGCCAGACGCCGGGACCGCACGGCACGGCCTTCACCTTGCTGGCGCGCTCGCGTGTTCCCGTAATTTGCGTGCCGCCGGACACTGTGGCCAGCGCCGCTGCCAAGGAGCCTGACCGCTCCATGGCGGCAAACGAGCGTTAAAGGCGCGGGGTTGGCATTTTGATTGCATCGGAGCCCGGCCTCGGGAAAGTCAAAGTCCGGCTCCGGAGCGTGCTTTTGGACTTGCAGTTGCTGTATTGATTGGCAGCATATGGAACCTGTTGCATCGCAAGGCGGCAATACAGGAGACAGCCGTTCGAAGATGTCTGGCGGGTGGTTTGCAGGCGCGACCCGCCGCTGGAGCGCAGTGCAGTCGGAGGCAAGGAGAGACTTGACCATGCAACCAGAGGCAACTTCCGGGCAATCCCTGGGCGCGGCGCCGCATCCGCTGGCAGAGCTGCTGGCCTGCCCGCCGGAGACCGGAAATCTGCTCAACGCCTCGGCCCAATGCGTCCAGCTCGATGCCGGCGAAACCGTGTTTCGCCAGACGGACAACTGTGAAGGTTTGTACGTCGTTGTCTCAGGGCAGTTTGTCCGCAAGGCCGAGCGAAAGCAGGCACGGCTGACACTGGGCTCTGTGCGCGTCGGGGAGCTGGTGGAACTGGCAGCCGCGCTTGGCGATAGGCGGCATACCTACACGCTCACCGCGCTCACGCCGGCATCGCTGCTGATGTTGCCGATTGAGTCGCTGAATCAGGCGTTCCAGACGCATCCGCCGCTGAGAATGCAGTTGCTTGAAGAACTGGCCCGCGAGGTTTCCCGTGCCTATAACGCGTGCCGTGCCGCGCGCATGGCGCGGATTCGACGCACCGGCGGGGATGCCTCTTCGGGCGTGAAAAGTGAATGTTTATCCTGATTTTGTCCGCTTCGGCAGGCATCTGTTCCTCTGCCGGCGGAGACGGAAAATCCCTGCCTTGCACCCCGTAAAGTGCGATATACTTGAGCTTGACTTACGGGATAAGTATGTCTGGATTGCACTCTCATCGCCCCCCGGAAGATTGCCTGAACTGTGAGCATCGCCATCTGCGGATGTTCTGCAATCTCACGCCCGAGGCGTTGCAGGACTACGACAGCATCGGCATCATGATGAGCCATGCCCGCGGCGCCAAGTTGTTCTCAGAGGGCGACCAGGCGCGGAATGTCTTCATCATCTGCTTTGGCCAGGTAAAGATCTCCTCCACCTCGCGCGACGGCAAGACGATGATTCTCAAGATCGCAGGTCCCGGCGATGTGATGGGCCTGAGCGCGGTGCTGGCCAACGTTCCCCATGAAGTATCCGCGGAAGCCATTGAGCCCTGCCAGGTCAAGACCGTGCGCAAGCAGGAGTTTGTCGACTTCCTTGGCCGCCACGGCATCGCCAGCATGCATGCGGCGCAATCCCTTTCCGGCGAGTACCTCACCGTTTTCCACGACGCCAAGCGGCTGGCGCTTTCCGGCTCGGCTGCCGGACGCCTGGCCCGGCTGCTTCTGGACTGGGGCCGCTCGTCCGCCAATGGCAAGCCCGAAATCCGCTTCACCATGGCTCTCACGCATGAGGAGATCGCCCACATGGCGGGCACCTCGCGCGAGACCGTCACGCGGCTTCTGAATCAGTTCCGCCGCGACCAGTGGATTACCATCAAAGGCTCAAGCATGACGATCGTCAAGCCTGAACAGCTTGAGCGGCTCACCGCCTAGCTTTCCCCATTCACTTCGCCCCTGGCACGCGACTCCGAGGCGGTGCGCGGAGCCACCGGCTCGCCTTGAAATGGATGGTCCTTCTCACCGGCCCTCAGCCTGTGACAACAGCCTCTTGTCAGCGCTGGATGGAGAGCCGCTCGACGGGGCTGGATGCCGCAGCCGTCACGGGCTCGCGCATCGTGAGCACAGGGCAGCGTGCATGCGCCAGAACCCGGTAGATGGTGTGGTCGCTGGTCAGATTCTGCAGGGTGGAGTGGTGCATCGCGCCCAGGACAATCAGACTCGCGTGCAGATCTGCCGATGCGGCCAGAATCTCGATGGATGGGTTGCCATGCGCCACGCGCGGTTCCACCACGACGCCGCTGCCGGCCTCTCCGGCAACGATCTCATCGGCGAGCTCACGCAACTGGTGCATGGCTGTCGACTCCAGGCCCGTTGGCAGGCCGTGGCGTTTCATCTCATCGATGGACGGCAGCACGTGCAGCAGAACCAGCTTTGCGCCCTGGATCGCGGCAAGTCGGCAGGCAAGCGCTGCGCTCGGTCGAGAGGCCTCTCTAAGTGTGGTGGCGTGCAGGACCACCTTTTCGTGGCCGCTGCTCCCCACCGGGAGATGAGCCTCGGGTCCCACGGTGATGACCGGGAGGTTTACCGAGCGCAACACTTGCTCTGCCACGGAGCCTAAGAGCAACTTACTGGCCTTGCCCCGGCTCCGAGTCCCAAGAAGGATACGGTCTGCCTGAAACTGGCGCACTGAAGCAGCAATCTGCTGTGCGGCATTGCCCTCGCGCACCAGGGCATCGCAGGCTATGCCCTTCTCGCGTGCAAGTGCGCACCATGGGTGCAGCGTCTTCGCCGCAAACTCCAGGGCTCCTGCCGGGTCGTAAAAGGGCATTCCGGAAGGGTCCACCGCCATGCCCGTGTTTGTCGCAAGCACATGCAGCAGGATCAACCGCGCCCCTGTCTCGGCCGCCTCGTCAAGGGCGAACTCCATCAACCGGTCCAGGTCGCTTAGGTCCGTGGCGACCAGGATCACGGCCGGATGAGTCCATCGATCCATGCCTGAGCCGGGCATACCTGCACCTCGCAACGCAATCGTGCCACCGAAGGAGGCGCGGAGATGTGTCATCGGGCACCATGAAAGGTGATTTAAATCACATTTCTGCGCTGGCAAATGCGTCCGGCGTTTTGCCGGGCGGGCTGGCGCAGGCAACCCGCCCAGCGACGATAGATAGATCCAGGGCCGGTGCCTTATGACAGGCGTGTGAATGGGCGCTTCGCCTGCCTGTGCGGCAAGGGCGGTGGCGTCAGCCCGGCCGTCGAGGTGTTCATTACCTCAGTGAATGCCTTGCGGAAGGCCATCATTTCGCTCGGCAGTCCCACGGTGATGCGCAGGCTGTTGGGCCAGGCCGGCCAGATGCGGCCGACAAACATTTCCTTGGAAGCCAGAGCCGTCTGCACTTCCTTGCCGGGCCGCTTGACGTCAAGCATGAAGCAGTTGCTGACCGACGGCGTGGTGGTATAGCCCTGGCCGCCGAGCCAGGCGAGCGTCTGCTGGCGTGTGTCGGCGATGAGTTTTTTGCGGGTGGGGACAAGTGCGGGGTCCAGCAGGCTGGCTTTGGCTGCCGCCATGGCGGTGATGGGCAGAAAATTGTTGCCGCCGAAGGAGGCGATTTTGGCCAGTAAATCCGGGCGGCCAACAGCGAATCCCATGCGCAGGCCGGCCATGCCGTAGAGCTTGGAGAAAGTGCGGAGCACGATGACGTTCCTGCCTTCCTTGACGAAGTCGAGGGCACTCGGCGTGTCACAAAGGTGAATGTAGGCCTCGTCGATCAGCAGGATCGTGTCTTTGGGTGCGTTGGCCACCGCGTGCTCGATGTCGGCGCGCGGGGTGCATGTGCCGGTGGGATTGTTGGGGTTGCATATATAAAGGACGCCGGGATTGGACGCAGCGGCCAGCATTGCCTTGATGTCGTGCGTGGCCGCACCTTTGGGATCGGCCAGGGGCACCTTGAGCACGGGCGCGCCGGAAACCTGCGCGGCCCATGTCGGCGCCTCATAGCCGGGATCGGCGATGACCAGCGGCCTGTCCTTACTGGTGAAGGCCAGCACCGTAAAGTGCAGCGGCTCGGAGGAACCGGCAAAGGCGAGCACAGACGCAGGGTCGAGGCCTTCCTGCTTTGCGAAGATTGCGGTCAGTTCATCCTCCATGTTGAAGAGGTAGCGCCCGCCCCTGGGAATGATGCTTGCGACGGCCTGGCGCGCTGCTTCGGACGGGCCCATTGGGTTTTCATTTGCGTCGATGTGGATGCCGATATTGGGGTCGGCGAATTTGGGGAACTCCGCACGGGCGAGGTCGGGTTCGGTCAGCAGGGGAAGGCTGGCCAGCGCTGAAGCCCCCGCGGCAAAGCGGAAGAAGGTGCGGCGAGAGATGCCGTTCGCGGTGGTGGGATCGACGGAGGAAGGCATGGGTTCAACTCCTTGATGCGGGCGTGTGCAGGGCAGGAAACCGCTGCGCATGCTGAAGAATCGCAAGCGCCTTGAAGTGGAGAGGGCAGTTCGGGGAAGCGGCGGTGCCCATGTCAAAACGTATCGCCGAATGCCCCGCGAAGACAAGCGGGAAATGGGTCGGCTCGGGGCCTTTGGCTTTTTTCGCCGCGTTTCCACGGGTAGGCGGCGAGCGCTCCCGCGGGCAATGGAGCAGGCCGCCGGCAGGAAGCGGCCTGTGAGAAGCGCTCTTCCGGCGTGTTTCGTTGAAGGGTGAGATTGGCCATATTGCATCGTGTAGAAGATGTGGTACACTTCGTCGAGAAAACGCTTACCCAGCTCCGGATTGCATCGGCGCCTCCGGCCCGCAGCTTTCCGTGGCTACACCGGGCGTTGTACCATTCTTTTTTGTCGCATCGGGCCTTTTGACGCTTGACAGGTGTGGCAGTAAACCCATTTACTAAGGGCGAACGTCTCAGAGATTTTCGGACGAAACTGCCCCAGATCAGGTGAATCAATGTTCGGATCGCTCCCAGTCTCAACCGCCGGTTCGTTTGCCCAGATGCCGGCTCTGCTAGCCTTCGCGGCGTCTCCCCTGGCGCGCCTCAGCCCGCTCGACATCGCCGTGATCGTCATCTACTTCGCCATGGTGGTGTGGATCGGCTTCTACCTTAAGGGGAAGTCGAATACCAGTGAAGAGTTCTTCATGGCCGGCCGCGAGATGACCGCATGGATTGCGGGCTTGAGCTTTGTCTCGGCCAACATGGGATCTCTTGAGCTGATGGGCTGGGCCGGCTCGGCATACCAGTACGGCATTCTTGCCACGCATTGGTACTGGGTAGGCGCCATTCCCGCCATGCTCTTCCTGGGCCTGGTGATGATGCCTTTCTACTACGTGTCGAAGACGCACTCGGTTCCCGGCTATCTGAACTTGCGCTTCGGCGAGCATGCCCGCATTCTGGCCGCCATCTCCTTTGCCACGGAGATGATTCTGATGAGCGGCGTGAACATGTTCGCCATGGCCGTGGTCATGAAGGTCGTGCTGGGCTGGGACATCACCTTCAGCATTCTGGTGTCATCGGTCGCGGTGGCGCTTTATGTGGGCCTGGGCGGATTGCGCTCGGCCATCTTCAATGAAGTTTTGCAGTTTGTGCTCATCTGGGGCGGAGCGCTGCTGGTGCCGATTCTGGGCCTGGTGCAGGCAGGCGGATGGGTGGGTCTCAAGTCCAAGATCCTCACCAATCTGAACTCGGACAGCTACTTCCACCTTTGGCGCGACACCGGGACCTTTGCCGCCAATCCGATGGGCGTTCACTGGACGGGCATCGTCTTCGGCCTCGGTTTTGTGATCAGCTTCGGCTACTGGACGACGGATTTTCTGGTGGTGCAGCGCGTGCTGGCGGCTCACAACCTGCGCGCGGCGCGCATGGCTCCCATCATCGGCTCGTTCTTCAAGATGGCGGTTCCTTTCATCGTGATTCTGCCCGGTCTGCTGGGGCTGGTGCTGCTGCAGAACCCCGACGGCAGCCGCAGAGTGCTCGTGGGTGAGGACGTTGTAAATTCCTGCTCCGTGAGTGCCGCTCAGGACAAGGTTGAAAATCCCGGCGCCTGCTCGGCGGCCATGGCAAAGACGAGGCTCTCCCCGGCTTACCAGCAGAATGTTTTGAGCGCCGCTCAAGGCACGGAGCTGCACAGCTACAACGAAGCGCTGCCCCTGATGCTGGTGCGCTACTGCGGGCCGGGCCTGCTGGGGCTGGGCATTACGGCGCTGATTGCCGGCTTCATGAGCGGTATGGCCGGCAATGTGAGCGCCTTCTCGACTGTGTGGACCTATGACATCTACAAGCCGCTGATCAAGAAGACCGCCTCAGACAGTCATTATGTGATGGTGGGCCGATTGTCGATCATGGTCGGCGTGGCCGTCTCGATTGGCGCCGCTTAT
>JAGWRX010000038.1 GCA_028876395.1 Acidobacteriota bacterium | reverse complement strand
TGGCGTGGACCGGCTGCTGGGCTATGGACTCAAGTATGCGGACGGATTCGGGTGGACGCACCTGGGCAGGCTGGGCAAGCAGCGCGCAGCTATTCCGCTGACGCAGGGCCGGTAGGCGTTTGCGGCATCAGCGCAAGCACCACCAGCGAGATGCCGAAGCTGATGAGGATGGCCTTGATCATGAGCAGGTTGTCATAGCTCCACGAGAGCGCAGCCAGCGTGACGAAGACGCCGATGGGAAACAGCTCGGCCAGGATGGCGTGGAGCCAGCGGGGCTTGTGGCCCGCGCCTGGCAAGGCAGTGCGCAGTCGCGGAAAAAGGCGCGGCACGGCGCGCAGATAGGCATGGTAGGGCTCGCCGAGGCGGGTGGCGAGGAAGGCTTCTTCGCTGAGGATGAGGCGCAGCAGGAAGAAGCCGACCAGCACCACGGCGAAGAGTGCGCCGGTAGGCGGCATGATGAAGGCCATCGCGGCCGTCATGCACCACGTGCCGAGATAAAGCGGATTGCGCACAAAGCGGTAGGGGCCATCGGCCATGACCGCGCCGGCCTGCATCCCGGCGTGGTTCACCGTGCCGGGGCCAAGGCAGGCTGTGCCCCACACGCGCAGAGCCACGGCAAGCGCGGCGATCAACGAGCCCACGACGATGACCACGGGCGTGGCCACGGTAAAGCGCACGAGGCCGAGGCGGCTCAGTTCGAGGGCCAGCCACTCCAGCAATGAGTTGCGCTGACCGATGCCCCAGGCTTCGATCCACGGCGCCCAGAAGCCCAGCGCGATGATGACCGTGATGATCGCCAGACGCAGGCGAAATTCGATTGCACTTGCCCGCATGTACCACTCCCGCTCGTGGGAGTGTAGCATCCGGCTGCGGGAGTGCTGGAGTGCGCGCTATTTGGCCGGATCGACGAGGGCTCCGTAGACGGTGGCGCGGCTTTCGTATTCGAGGTTTGGGCTGGCGGGGCCGAGCATGCGCTGGATCATGCCGATGAAGACAATATCGTTGGCGGGATCAACCCAGAACCAGGTGCCTGCTGCCCCATCCCAGAAGAAAGTGCCTTTGCCGTCGGGCAGGTTGGCCACAGGCGGATCAAAGACGACGGCGCAGTTGTAGCCGTAGCCAAAGCCGGGGCGCATTGTCTGGTAGCCGATACCGAATTTGCCGGTGAGCAGCTCGGCGGGCACGTGGTTCGAGGTCATCAGCTTGACGGTGGAAGGCGCGAGAATGCGCGCGCCGCCAAGCTGGCCACCGTTCAGCATCATGGTTGCGAAGCGGTAGTAGTCTTCCGCGGTGGAGACCATGCCGCCACCGCCCGAGGGCATGCCGGGCGGCTGCGAGTAGTTGTGGTGGCTGAGGCCGCCGCCGGTGGGATCGGCGACTAATTCGCCGTTGGGCCCAGGCTGGCTCTGGTAGAGGGTAACGAAGCGGCCGCTCTTGTCAGCGGGCACAAAGAAACCGGCGTCGCGCATGCCGAGCGGCGTGTAGATGTGGTCGCGATCGAAGTCCGGCAGAGACTGGCCGGAAAGTTTCTCGACGATATAGCCCTCGATGTCCATGGAGACCGAATAGGTCCATCCTTGGCCGGGCTGATAGAGCAGCGGCAATTTGGCCAGCTTGCCGATGAATTCCTGGAGGTCTTTGGACTCGAACAGGTGCGCGTCACGGTACAGCCTGTCGACCGGCGTGTCGCCGAAGAAGCCGTAGGTGAAGCCTGCGGTGTGGGACATCAGCTCGCGCATGGTGGGCGGATGGTCGGGATCGACGAGGATCATTTTGCCGTCGGCGCCCACGCCTTTGTAGACCTTGAGGTGCGCGAACTCGGGAATGAATTTGGAGATGGGGTCGGAGGGCAGCCACTTGCCCTGCTCGAAGAGGATCATCATGGCCACGCCAGTGATGGGCTTGGTCATGGAGAAGTCGCGGAAGATGGCGTCCTTCTGGAGGGGCTTGCCGCTGGCGAGGTCGCTGACGCCGTAGGCGCGGTAGTCAACGACTTTGCCGTGGCGGGCGAGGATGGTGACGATGCCGGCGATTTGCTTCTTGTCCACGGTCTGCTGCATCAGCTTGTGCAGGTTTTCGAGGCGATCGGAGGAGAAGCCGACGGATTCAGGCTTGACGACGGTGAGATCGACGCGCGGACCGGCGGGCTGCTGCGCGAGCGATGCAGGCGCGACGAGGGTGAGCGCGAGGGCGGCCAGCGCAAGGCGCGCGGCGAGGGCGGAGCGGACGAGATGCATGGGCGCCTCCACGGCCTGCTTTGTTGCGTGTGCGCGAGGCACAGCACATCGACAGGAAGACAGGCCGAATTGCGCACCCTTTATAGCAGAGCGCGGGTATGTCACGCTCTGCCGGGGTTCACGAAGCTAGTAGATGAGCTTGAGCGAGAACTGAATCTGCCGGGAGGTGCCGGCGGTGCGGCTGATCTCGCCGAAGCCCGAGCCGTTGAGGATGTTGGACGGCAGGCCCATGTTGACGATGTTGAACAGGTTGAACAGCTCCGAGCGGAACTGCAGGTCCATGCGCTCGGCTCCGCTGGCGCGGCGGCCGATGGATGTGTCCTTGATGAAAGCGAAGTCGAAGTTGTAGTAAGCGGGGCCGCGGAAGGAATTGCGGCCGAGCGTGCCGAAGCTTCCCTGATTGGGGCCGGTGCCGCCGGGCACATGGATGGGAATGCTGAAGTAGGAGGCATTGTTGGCGCCAAGGCCGAAGTAGTCCTCGCGTACCTTGCGGGCGGTGGAGAGATGCGGCTTGCCGACCTGGTCAGGGCGGTCGACGCCGTTGGAGCCGTAGCCGGTCTGCTGCACGCCGGAATACACGGTGAAGGGCTGGCCTGAGCTGATGCTGGAGATGCTGAGCATCTCCCAGCCGTCGGTGAATTTTTTGCCGAGTGGGCGCAGGAAGGGGACGCCGCCGACATGCATGTCCTGGGCTAGGCTGAGGCCGAAGGAGTGCGTTACGTCAAAGTTGGATGGGCCCTTTTCAGGATGCGTGTCGAAGGGGTTCTGCGAAAAGCCCGAAGTAACGGCTCCCGTGGAACCCGTGCCGCCGAGCACCAGGCTGGTGTCGTCGAGGGACTTGCTCCAGGTGTAGCTTGCCTGGATGCCGGGGCCGCCGTGGCCGACCGTGCCGGAGAGCGAAGTCTGCAGCGCGTGATAGGTGGAGTGCGCGTCGGCGATGATGACGTTCTCCACGCCAAAACCGCCGATGACGTTGCCGGAGCTGTCAAACTGCGTGTGGGGCGCGAAGCCGGGCGAGGCGCCGGGATAGGCGTTGGGGAAGCTGTAACGCGGCAGGTGCTCAGCGGCCGTGCCCACATAATTCACGTCGGCGGTGAGGTTGCTGATTTTGCGCTCGAAGCCTGCCGTCCAGGTGAACAGCGTGGCATTGGTGAGGGAAAGATCGATGCCGCTGAGGTTGAGCGCGCTGACCACGTGGCTGGGCGTGAGCGCGGCCATGTCCTTCTCGTAGCGGTCCACGTCCATGATGGTGTTGGGCGCAGCCGGTCTGTAGGGGTTGGCGCCAAAGACGGGCTGGCCGCTGGTGGTGTAAGCCTCGGGCAGTTGCGCGGGCGTGAGCTTGAAGCCGTAGGGGATAGGCGCGCCCTGCGCGGCGACGAGGCGCGGCGTGACAGCAAAGGGCGCAGAGCCGGTGAGGAAGTTGTCCTGCCAGATGTTGGGCGGGATAACCATGATGCTGCCGCCGGCATGCACAGAGAGGTTTGTCGAAGCCTGCCACGAAGCCTGTACGCGCGGCTCCCAGCCGTGCTTGCTGGTCTGGTAGCCGGGCTGAGGATTCACCACGTACTGCTGTACGCCGTTGATATAGCGCAATGCGCCGGTGCGCTTGGCACGCTCGCTGATGGGCGTGTAGAGATCCCAGCGCAGGCCGTAGTCGAGAGTAAAACGCGGGGTAATCTTCCAACTGTCCTGGAGCCAGGCGGCGTAGTTTTCGCGGTTGATGGCCGCGGGGCCCATGTGATCGCCGCCGGAGATTCCCGGGGCGGCGAGTTCGACGGTGTAGACAAAGGCGCTGCCGGAGAGGAAACCGGAGAGCGTGTCCGGCAGGGGATCACCGACGGCGACGTCGTGCGTGCCGCTCTGCGAGGGGATGGCTTCGATAGCGTAGGCCGTACCGCCGCCGAAGTCGTACTCGCCGTTGGGACTGATGCCGAAGTAGGTGGTGTCGCGGTTGAAGCGGGCTTCGACGCCGGCCTTGATGTTGTGTCGGCCTTTGGTGTAGGCCACGCTCTGCCTGCCCTGGAAGAGGTTGCCGTAGGCCTGCATGACCGAACCGGCTGCGGCGTTGAAGGGCTCAAAGAGGCCGTCGACAAACTTGACGCCGGGATCGGTGTAGTCGCTGGTGGGGAAGCCGGGCGTGGAGCGCGTGATGCTGATGAGCGACTCCAGCACGAGATGCGGGGAAACGGTGCGGGTATAGTTGCCCATCACGTTGCGCTGGCGGTCAATGTATTGCACGCCGAAGGCGGGATCGATGGCGGTCTGGTCAGGGTTGGTGGTGGGGCCGGTGAGGTTGTCGAAATTGAAGCGCGCAAAGAACTGGTCCTTCGGCGAGAAGCTGTGATCGATGCGCACGGAGAACTGATTGGCGTTGGTGTCCACCTTGGACGCGGTCGCGTAGGTGCGATTGCCATAGGCGCCGGTGGGAACGTTGGGCATCGGATAGCGCGCCAGGATTGCCACAATGCTGGGGTCGAGCGGCACCGTGAGCGTGTCTGTGGAGCCGTCGGAATAAGTGATTTTGTCAATGCCGGCGCGCTCGTCGGCGGTGGGCACGGGCATGACCTGAGTGGTGCCGAGCACCTGGCGGAAGCCCTGGAACTGCGCGAAGTAGAAGGTGCGCTTGCGCCCGTCGTAGACATGCGGCAGGAAGACGGGGCCGCCGTTGGTGAAGCCAAACTCATTCCGGCGGAAGGGCGGGATGCGCCCGGGATATGCCGGAGTTGCGTGATCGAAATAATTGCGCGCGTCGAAGGCGGAGTTGCGCACGAACTCGAAGAACGAACCGTGGAAGCCGCTGGCTCCTGAGCGGGTGACGATATTGGTGAATCCGGCGGCGCCGTGGCCGATTTCAGCGGGCATCCAGCCGGAGCTGGACTGGATTTCCTGCACGGCATCGACGTCGAAGTTCGAGAAGGTGGAACCGCCCATTTCGGGGTCGCTGATGTCGGCGCCGTCCATGGCGAATGTCGCCTCTACGCCGCGCTGGCCGTTGATGGCGAACTGGGCGGTAAAGTTGGTGGCGCCGTTGGCATCGGTCATGGTGCCGGCTGCCAGCAGCAGCAGCGAGCTGAAGTCGCGCTTGTTCAAGGGCAGCGAGCTGACGGCTTCGCTGGACAATTGTTCGCCGCCGGTCGCGGTCTGCTGCTTGTCATTGAGAGCCGCCACGCTGATTTCGCCGCGGCCTGAGAGCGTAATGGCGACCGACTGTGTGCCGGCCACAAGATCGATGGGCTGGTCAAACTCGGCGCGGCTGCCAGTTGTCCTGACGGAGAGGCGATACTGGCCAGCCGGCAAAGCGGGTAGCTGGAAGTGTCCGTCGGCTGCGGTGATGGCGCTTGTCTTGGCGCCGCCGGCAGTGAGGGTGACGGTAGCGGCGATAATCGGTGCGCCGCCCGGGTTGCGCAGCACGCCGCTCCACACGGCCTGCGCGGCCTGTTGCGCGCCGGCGGCCGCGCAGGCCAGAAGTCCTGCGAGCGCCAGAAGCCAGATGTTGCGCTGTGCGATCGATTGCGTTGCCAACCGGAGGAAGCGTGCTTTTGCGAACAGAGCCCTTGCGTACATGAAACCTTCTCAATGCTAATCCCGCGACGCGCCGGAACGAATCGGGCGTGGCCGGGCTGCAACGAATTTCTTTTCAGCTACTTTCCACGCCCGCTGATTACCTGCCGCACCCGGGGACAGATGCCCTCGTGCTGCGAAGAAATTCCGCGCCGCAAGAGAGCCGGCGGTGCATTGCGCCGGCTTGTCACAACAGCAGCCCGAGGAGTCTTCGCTTCTCTTGTGCGGCCGAATGGAGAGTGCCTGTACGTATTGTACTAAAAGGTTTTTGTATCGCGCAGCTGGTGATTGATGCAGCCCGGCTTATGCGCAGCCGCTACACTGGTCCAAGCCATGACGGAACCGGCGGAAGTTGTCGATACCATTGCAGCCATCTCCACCCCGCCCGGCCGGGGAGGCATCGGGATTGTGCGCTTGAGCGGGCCGCGGGCCGCGGAGATTGTCGCGCAACTGGTGAGGCTGCGGCAGCCGCTGGAGCACGCGCGGGCGCGGCTGGCTGATGTGCTGGATGCGCCGGAGGCAGGCGGCACGCGCATTGACGAAGCGGTGGTGACGTTTTTTGCCGCGCCCCATTCCTACACGGCAGACGACCTGGTGGAGATCGCCGCGCACGGGTCGCCGGTGGTGTTGGACTTGCTGCTGCGTCGGGCGCTTGAACTGGGTGCGCGGCTGGCAGAGCCCGGAGAGTTTACGCAGCGCGCCTTCCTCGCAGGCAAGCTTGACCTGACGCAGGCCGAGGCCGTGCGCGATCTAATCGATGCGCAAACCCTGACGCAGGCGAGGCAGGCCGCCGCCCAGATGGGCGGAGCGCTCAGCCATCGCGTACAGCCGATGAAGCAGGCTCTGGTGGAATTGATCGCGCAGCTTGAAGCGGGCATTGACTTCGCCGAGGATGACGTGGAGGTCACGCCGCAGGCGGAGATTGCGCGCCGCATTGGAGAGATTGCCCCGCCGCTTGCAGCGCTTGAAGCCTCCTTTGCGCGCGGCCGCATTGTGCACGACGGGCTGACGCTGGCCATTGTGGGACGGCCCAACGCAGGCAAGAGTTCGCTTTTCAATCGGCTGGTGGAGCGCGACAGGGCCATTGTGACCGCGACGCCCGGCACCACGCGCGACCTGGTGACGGAGCGCATCTCGCTGGATGGCATTCCGCTGGAACTGGTGGACACAGCGGGCTTGCGCGAGGCGTTTGAAGAAGCGGAACAGATGGGCATTGCGCGCAGCCGCGAAGCGCTGGCCGATGCCGCGCTGGTACTGGTGGTGCTGGACGCGACCCAGCCGCTGAACGACGAGGAGCGTGGCCTGCTGGCTGCGGTTGAGGGCCGCCCGGCCATCGTTGCCATCAATAAGAGTGATCTGGCGGGAAGCGATGCCCTGAGCAGCGATATGGCCGCCGCGCAATTCGCCGGTGTTTCGGCTTTGCCTACCTCGGCGCTGACGGGCGAGGGCATTGCGGCTCTGCGCGAGCGCATCCTGGCGCTGGCCACCGGCGGAGCCGCCGCCGAGCCCGGACTGCTGACCAGTCTGCGCCATCAGCAGGCTATTGCCACGACGCGCGCGGCACTGGCCGATGCGGCCCAGGCCAACACAAACGGCATTCCCGACGAGATGATTCTCATCGACCTCTACCGCGCGCTGTGGGCCCTGGATTCACTCACCGGGCAAACCACGCCGGACGACATTCTGAACCTGATTTTCTCCACCTTCTGCATCGGAAAGTAATTTGGCTCTCCGCGGCACGGGCGGAGCGCATGTGCCTGCGGCGCCTTCATTTTGCGCCGGCGAGAGTGTGGGCGTGGTCATTTTGTATAGAATGTCCGGCATTGCAATTCGATTGCAGATCTGAGGTGTAGTTTGCGTTCAAGGCGGATTTTCACAGGGATAATGGCATGCCTGCTGTACGGCGTCGCTGCCGCGTCACAGCAGCCCGAGCGGCATCACTTCGGCGTGAGTGGAGGGCAGTTCGTTCTTGACGGCAAACCGTTCCAGGTCATCTCAGGCGAGATGCACTACCCGCGCATTCCGCGCGCGTATTGGCGCGATCGGCTGCGCATGGCGAAGGCCATGGGGCTGAACACGATTACGACGTACGTCTTCTGGAATGAGCATGAGACGCGGCCCGGAGTGTACGACTTTAGCGGGAACAAGGACGTTGCGGAGTTTGTAAGGGAAGCGCAGGAGGAAGGGCTTTACGTGGTTCTGCGGCCCGGGCCGTATGTCTGCGCGGAGTGGGATTTCGGCGGCTACCCTGCCTGGCTCTTGAAAGATCACGGTATGAAGGTGAGGAGCAATGATCCGGCTTTTCTGTCGCTCGTACGTGGATGGTTCAACAGGCTGGGCAAGGAACTGGCGCCGCTGCAGGTTGAGAATGGCGGACCCATCATTCTGACCCAAGTCGAAAACGAATATGGGTCCTATGGCGATGACCATGCGTACATGGAGCAGATCCACCAGGCGCTTGTGCATGCCGGCTTTACGAAGTCGCAACTCTATACGGCCGATGGGCCGGAGCAGGTGCCCAACGGATCGCTGCCTGAGTTGCCGGTGGGAATCAACTTTGGAGGCGAGAAGCCTGGCGATGCGCAGCATGCATTTGCCGTGCTGAAAAAGGCGCGTCCTGACGGACCGTTTTTCAATAGCGAGTACTGGGCCGGATGGTTCGATCATTGGGGCAGCAGGCATGCGCACACGAACGCCGAGGCGCAGGCCGCCAACCTGAAATGGATGCTGGAGCAGGGCTATTCCGTCAGCGTGTACATGTTTCACGGCGGGACGAGCTTTGGGTGGATGAACGGCGCAAACAGCGACGGAAAAGGAAGCTATGAGCCGGATGTAACGAGCTACGATTACGACTCCGCGCTGGATGAAAGCGGCCGGCCAACGGCAAAGTATTTTGCCTTTCGCGATCTGATTGCAAAGGCCACAGGGAAAACTCCTCCAACCGTTCCCACGGTGCCCGCCGCCGTGAGCACGCCCGCGGCAAAGATGGTGGAAGGAGCTTCGCTGTGGGACAACCTGCCTGAGCCGATACGGTCGCAGGGCATATTGAGCATGGAAGATGTGGACCAGTCTTACGGCTACATTTTGTACCGGACAACGCTGCCGGCCGCTGCGCGCGGCGACCTGGTGCTGGATGCGCTGCACAGCTACGCGGTGATTTATCTGAATGGCAAGCAGGTTGGAACGCTGGACAGACGGTTGAAGCAGGACAGGATAATGCTGGACGTGAAGAAGGCCCCTGCGCGGCTGGACCTTTTAGTCGAGAACACCGGGCGCATCAACTTCGGGCCTGCGATTCCCGGCGAGCGAGCGGGCATTACGAAGCGTGTGACGCTGGCGGGGCAGGAACTGCGCGGGTGGGAGATCTATCGATTGCCGATGGATGCGCCGCAGCTTCTCAAGTACAGCAGCAAGAGCTGTGAAGGCCCCTGCTTTTATCGCGGCCAGCTTCAGGTCTCGCAGGTGGGCGACACGTTTCTCGATACGAGCGCCTTCACCAAAGGGCAGCTTTGGCTGAACGGCACGCCGCTGGGGCGTATCTGGAATATCGGGCCGCAGAGAACCCTTTACGCTCCGGGGCCGTGGCTGGTGAGGGGGAACAATGAGGTGGTGGTGTTCGACGTTGAAGGGCAAGCGGGACGAACCCTGCGCGGCGTGGACGCGCCGATGCTGAATGGCTTGCCCGCTCATCCGTAGCGGTCGGTAGCGCAGTTCAATCCGGAGAAATGAATGGCCAGAAGTGAGTGTGGTTTTGTTGGGGGTTGCCGGGTGCGCGCTGCGTTTCTGGTGCTCATTGTTTTTTCTGTTGCCGCGGTTGCGTGGGGAGAAGCGCCGGGGAACGCGCCCGAACGGCTCCGGCTGATGCCGCTGCCTGGCCATGTGGAATCCGGCGCAGGTTATCTGGTACTCGATACGTATTTCAATGCAGGCTTCTCGGGCTCTCATGACGCGCGTCTCGATGCGGCGCTCGATCGCATGCTTGCGCGCCTGGATCGGCACTGCGGGGAAGTTCTTCGCGCGCAGGCTGCATCTGGAGACGGCTCACCCCGTGTGTTGACGATTAGAGCGGCCGGCCCGGGCAATGCCGTGCAGAGCGTTGACGAGGATGAAAGCTACCGGTTGAAGGTTACGCCCGCAATGGCGGAATTGACCGCCGCAACCGACCTGGGAGCGATGCATGGAATGGAGACGTTCCTGCAGCTTGTCTCGACGGAGAACGGAACCTGCCGGCTGCCATCTGTCACCATCGATGACGCTCCGCGATTTCGCTGGCGCGGACTGATGATCGATGTGAGCCGCCATTTTGAGCCCGTGGATGTGATTGAGCGCACGCTTGATGGAATGGCTGTGGCGAAGCTCAACGTTTTTCATTGGCACTTGAGCGATGACCAGGGCTTCCGCGCGGAAAGCAAAAAGTTTCCGCGGCTGACGGAAGCTGCATCAGAAGGCCGGTTCTATACCCAGGAGCAGATGCGCGAAGTGGTCGCGTATGCGCGGGCGCGTGGCATCCGCGTGGTTCCTGAATTCGATATGCCCGGTCACACATCAAGCCTGCTTCTCGCTTATCCGGAGTATGAATCGGGCGAAGCGGTGCGGGAGCTGCCCGCGGTGTTTGGAATTCACGAGGCAGTGCTGGACCCGAGCAACGAGAACACTTACAAATTCATCGACGCCTTCGTGGGGGAAATGTCCGCGATTTTTCCCGATGCCTACTTTCACATCGGCGGGGATGAAACCGACGGCAAGGAGTGGCTGGCGAATCCGCGCATCGCGGCGTTCATGCAGAAGCAAGGCTTCAAGACCTCCGCGGAGCTGCAGGCCTACTTCAATCGCCGCCTGCTGCCCATTCTCGCGCGGCATGGGAAGAAGATGATGGGCTGGGACGAAATTCTGAATCCCGCGTTGCCGAAGGATATCGTAATCCAGAGCTGGCGCGGCGAGGCCTCGCTGGCGGCGGGAGCTGCGCAAGGCTATGTCGGCATCCTTTCGGCTCCGTATTATCTTGACGCGCAAAAGACCTCAGAGGCGATGTTCCTGGCCGATCCGCTGCCCGCCGATACAAAGTTGACGCCCGACCAGCAGCGCCTGATTCTGGGCGGAGAAGTCTGCATGTGGGGCGAGCAGATCAACGCCCAGACAATCGACTCACGAAACTGGCCGCGCACCATGGCCATTGCCGAGCGCTTCTGGTCACCCCAGTCCGATCGGGATGTCGCGGATATGTATCGACGGCTGCGCATGGCGTCGCTGGAGTTGGAGGACGTGGGCCTCACGCATATCTCAGGCCCGCAGAAGATCCGGCGCAGCATCTGGGGAGCAGAGGACACCGCACCGCTCGACGTTCTTGCAGCGGTGAGCGAGCCGGTAAGCTTTGGCGAGCGTTACCGCGGACAGCACACGGATGCGCTTACGACGCTCGGTCGCTCTGTCGATGCGGTTGTGCCCGATCCGCCATCGAGGCAGGAGATAGCGCGTCTGGTGGACGCGACTCTCGCGCCGGGCCATGCTGGCGAGTCCCAGGCCGCGGCAATGGAATTGCGCAGGCGCTTTATGCAGTGGCAGGCGGCGGCGCCGGTGATTGAAGCCATGTCTCGCCGCTCTCCCATGCTCTCAGACATCGGCCAGCGGGCTCAGCAACTTGGTGCTTCCGGCGCGGTTGGACTGGATGCACTGTCCTATCTGGAGACGCATTCCGCGCCGGCTCCGGAATGGAAGGCGCGCGAGATGGCGATTCTCGCCGACGCGGATCAGCCTTCGGCGCTGGTGCGCTTCGTCTTCCTGCCAGAGCTGCGGAAGCTGGTGGAAGCTGCGGCAGCAAATTTGTCGCAACCCTGAAGGCATGCTTTCAGTCTGTGGCGGGAAGCGTGAGCAAGTAGCCGTCAGGGGAGAAACGCAATGCTTGCGGGGCTGCCTACGGGCGTGTAATGCCCTGTGAATGTGAGCAGGCCGGTGTCGCGATGAATCCTGAATGAAGTGATGTTGTCGCTGCGCCGGTTGCATACGTAGAGGAAGCTGCCGCCCGGGCCGATGCGGCACTGTACGGGGTAATCGCCCTGCGTCGATGTTTCGCCGATGTGCTCCAGCCTTCCACGCGCGTCGATGGCAAAGACGGCAATCGTGTCGTGCAGCCGGTTGGCGGCGTAGAGCGTCTTTCCGTCGGGCGACACCAGAATCTCAGAAGCAAAGCTCGATCCCGCGAAGCCCTGCGGCAGCGCAGACAATGTCTGCTGCGCGGTGAGCTGCCCCGTGTCGGCATCGTACAAGAAGAAGACGATGGTGGAAGACTCTTCCTGAATTGCATAGAGCCAGTGCCCGTTTGGATGAAATGCAAAATGACGAGGGCCATCACCGGAGGGCAATGCGACAAAGGGTGCGCGCTCTGCCGGGGTCAGCCTGCCCGTCGCGGGGTTCAAGCGATAGGTATAGATTCGGTCCTGGCCCAGGTCGGTTGCCAAGACAAAGTTGTTTTGCGGATCGGCCGCGATCATGTGCGCATGCGGCGCGTCATGACCGCTGATGGCAAAGCTGCCGGGCGGAGCGTTGGTTGCCCGGATGCTGCCAAGCGAGGCGTGATCAAGGTGAACGTCCACGGCCGAGCCGAGCGATCCATCGGCAAGGATTGGCAGCACGGCGACGCTGCCCCCTGCGTAGTTCGCCACAAAGGCGTATCTGCCCGACGCGTCGAGGCTGAGATGGGCCGGGCCGGCGCCTTCAGAACTGACCGTATTCAGCGGGTGAAGAGCGCCAGTTCCCGGATGGATTGCAAAAGCGCTTACCGACCCGCTGTTGCCGTGGAAGTCAGCAATCTCATTGACGGCGTAGAGATATTGTCTGGACGGATGAATCGCAATCCAGGATGGATTGGGCGTTTTTGCTGCTAGCTTTCTCTCTGACAACTCGCCGGTCGCGGTGTTCATTTCGAAGAGATAAATGCCCTCGCCGTTGCCGCCCGCGCCCGGCGTGCCCGTGTAAGTGCCCACATAGGCAAAGGTTTTTCCAGTTTCCGGCATGGCATCGCGGGCCATGCCCGGCACGCAGTGCGCAACAGCAAGAGCGGCGGTGGTCTTCAAAAAGTTTCGGCGAGACGGCGTCCGCAGCAAAGTCCAATCTGTCATTCAATTCATCCTTGGATGATTTGAGCGGTCACAACCTGCTGACGCCCAAAAACGTGAAGAGTGATGCGTCACACCGCGACCGATACGGCAAGGGTAAGAAGGAGAGCCGTGACTGAAATGATGGTTTCGCTGACCGACCAGGTCTTGATCGTTTCCGTAACACTCATGTTGAGGTATTCCTTTACGAGCCAGAACCCGCCGTCGTTGACATGCGAAAAGATGAGCGAACCCGCGCCGGTGGCAATGGCCAGTAACTCAGGATGCACGCCCGTGCTGTGCAGCGCAATCGGAGCCACGATGCCCGCGGCGGTTGTCATGGCCACGGTTGCCGAGCCCGTGGCGAGACGCATGAGCGCGGCCAGAAGCCAGGCCAGCAATAGCAGCGGCACGTGGCTTTGCAGGGCGATTCCAATGAGAGCCTGAGAGACGCCGCTGTCCTGCAGGACTCTGCCAAAGCCGCCGCCCGCGCCGACGAGAATGGTGATGGTCGCCGTTGGCGCCAGGCATTCGTTGCTGAAGCGCAGGATGGTTTCCCGCGTGAATCCTCTCAGCTTTCCAAGGGTGAAAAAGCTGACGAGCACGCCGATGAGCAGAGCCATGTCGTCGTTTCCCATCAGGCGCAGCGCATGGTTCAGAGAGCTGCCGGGCGCGGACACGGTATCCGCCCAACTGCCGATCAGCATCAATGCAACGGGCAGCAGGATTGTGAACAAGGTAAGGCCGAAGCCTGGCAGGCTGCTCTCCGCGCCGTGATCGACGAACTCGGCAGCCATGGGATTTTCCAGCGCAAGCTTGACATGCGGCGCGATGAACTTTGCGTACACAGGGCCTGCAATCACCGCAGTGGGAAGACCAATGAGCAATGCGTAAAAGATGGTGCGGCCGATGTCGGCCTTGTAGATTGCAACCGCCAGCAGCGCGGCCGGATGCGGAGGCACAAGGCCGTGAACGACTGAAAGTCCGGCCACCATGGGCAATGCAACCAGAATCAGGGACGTCCGCGTGCGCCGCGCAACGGTGAATGCAATCGGAATGAGGAGAACGAAGCCGACCTCAAAGAAGGCCGGCAGGCCCACCACGAGCCCGATGGCCATCATGGCCCAGGAGATTCGCTTCTCGCCGAAGGCTCGTATCAGCGTCTTTGCAATCTGGTCGGCACCGCCCGACTCTGCCATCATCTTGCCGAGCATGGTGCCCAGCGCCACAATGATTGCGATGTGTCCGAGTGTGCCTCCCACGCCTGCTTCAAAAGAATGAATCACAGTAGCGAGCGGCATTCCGGCAACGACGGCCAGCGACAGCGAGGCCAGCAGCAGGGCAATAAACGGATTCAGCTTGAGGACGGCGATCAGCAGAATCAGCCCAATGACCGCGGCTAATGCGGAGACCAGAAGAAAGATACTGTGCGGATCGATCATAGGCTCGCTATCGGTGTTGATGCGTCGATAAGATTGAACGGCTGCTCGCGCGGCAAAGAGGACTCCAACGCTCAGGCGCCGGGGGCTTTGTACGCCACGCACTCGATCTCGACTTTGCAATCGACGACCATGCTGGATACGACGCAGGCGCGGGCTGGCGGATGCTCGCCGAAGTATTCCTTGAAGACCGCATTGAAGGAGGAGAAATCGCGCGGGTCATCGAGCCATACACCGCAGCGCACCACATGCTCCGGGCTGTATCCCGCCTCACTGAGGATGGACAGAAGATTCTGAATGGCCTGCCGGGATTGGGCGATGATGTTGCCAGCGACGACCTCGCCATTCGCCATTGGGACCTGGCCCGACACATAGAGCCAGCCGTCGGCCCCCACCGCGCGCGCAAAGGGAAGATGCAGGCCACCTGTGCCCTTGCCGCCTTCCACTCCATATCGCTTGATGCTCATCTGCTTCTCATCCGTCCTTTCAGCTATTGAATCCAGCGTGTCCTGGCGCGTGGCAGGAAGCGCCCGGCGCGATTCCCTGTGGCCCCTGCGGCAGTGTAGGAAAGAACGCCGTTGACCCATACGCTCATGATGCCTTCCGCCGGGCGGATGGGATCGGCAAAGGTTGCCGTATCGATAATATTCGCCGGATCGAAGAGCACCAGGTCGGCAAAATATCCCTTGTGAATCATGCCGCGTTCCGCGAGTCCGAATCTCTGCGCAGGCATGCCGGTCATCTTGCGAACGGCGTCAGGCAGCGCGATCAGCTTCTCATCGCGGCTATAGCGGCCCAGCACGCGGGGAAACGTTCCCCACAGGCGGGGATGGGGCCGCGGATCGTTGGGCAGGCCGTCGGACCCGATCATCGTCGCCGGGTGCGCAAGTATCCGGCGCATGTCTGTTTCAGAGATGCTGTGATAGATCGCTCCTGCCGGCTGTAACCGCCGCGCCGCGTCGATCTGCGTCACGTTCCACGCCTCAGCAATGCATGCCAGCGACTGGCCCGCGACCTCCGGGTGCGGCGTGCTCCAGGTAATCGCGATTTGAACGCGATCATCCACCTGCTGCAAGTCGAGCGTGCTCGACCCGGCTGCGTAGGGATAGCAATCGCAGCCGGCGGGTTGCGCGGCGCGCGCGGCCTCCAGTGCGTGCAACACCTCGCCGCTGCGGCCCCAGTTGGCGATGCCGGCGCATTTCAGATGGGAAAGAATCACCGGCACATGGGACGCTCGGCCGATGGCAAAGGCCTCGTTCATCGCGTCGAGAATTGCTGCGGCCTCCGAGCGCATGTGCGTGACATAGATCGCGCCTGCCGATGCCAGTGGTTGCGCCAGCGCCGCCACCTCATCAGTAGACGCAGCATGAGCCGAAGCATAGGCGAGGCCTGAGCTCAGACCAAGCGCGCCGCCGTCGAGCGCCTCGCTGAGCTGCGCGCGCATTGCGGCAATCTCTGCGTCGGTCGCGGTGCGGTCCAGGCGGTCCATGTGGTTATTGCGCAGCGCGGTGTGGCCCACCAGCGCGCCCACATTCACCGCCGGCTGCGCGTCGCGAAGCGCGGTAACATACGCGGAGAAGGTTGGGTAGCGGAAATCTGCGGCCTCGCCGAGCAGGTTCATGGGATCGGGCGGGTCGCCTTTCAGCCGCACCGGAGACGCGCTGATGCCGCAGTTGCCCACAATCACCGTTGTCACTCCCTGCGACAACTTTGGCAGCATCGCCGGCGTGCGAATCACGCTGGTGTCGTCGTGAGTGTGGACATCGATGAAGCCGGGCGCGAGCGCGAGGCCTTCGGCCTCCACAAGCGATACCGCGCTGTACTGAAGGGATGGGCCGATGTCGCAAATGCGGCCATCGCGCATCGCGATATCCAGAACCTCTGGAGAAGCGCCACTGCCGTCCAGAACGCTTGCATTCCGTATAAGAGTGTCGCAGCTCAACATGTCGGCTGACTCAAAATATAGACTATATCCAGCACGCGCTCCACACTTATTACGACGTTTCTCCGAGCGCTTCACGGAGGTGCAGGTGTCGAAAGAGAATGAGCCCGCAAAGGTGGCCTGCGAGGCCGGAATCAGCCCGCTGAACAAGGGCATTGGCTCGCTCGATCACGCCCTCGACCCCAATCAGGCTGCGCAATTGGGATGGAACCTGCTGCGCGAGGATTTGAGCCTGCCAGCGGCGGTACTGTATGAAGACAGACTCCTGCATAACCTCGACTGGATGCGGCAGTTCATCAATGCTTATGGGGTTAAGCTTGCACCGCACGGCAAAACCACAATGGCGCCCAGGCTGTTTGCCATGCAACTGCAGAGCGGGGCGTGGGGCATCACGCTGGCGACCGCGCCGCAGACACTGGCTGCCTACGCGCATGGAGTGCGCCGTGTCCTGATGGCGAACGAGTTGGTGGGCAAGGAAAACATGGCGATCATCTCGCGTCTGCTGCGCGATCCCGGCTTTGATTTTTATTGCCTGGTGGACTCAGTGGCGCAGATCGACAAGTTGGGCGCTTATTACTCGAAGCTCGGCCAAAAGCTGTATGTGCTGCTTGAGTTAGGCGTGATGGGCGGCCGCGCGGGAGTGCGCGACGATGCGCAATTGCAATCCGTGCTGGCCGCATTGTCCAGATGGCGCGATGTGGTTGTCCTGAGCGGCGTCGAGCTTTATGAAGGCGTCCTCGACGACGAGGCTGGGATTCGCGCCTTCCTGCAACGCGCTGTCGATGTCACTCGTACGCTGTCAGCGGAGGGGCACTTCCAGCGAACGCCCATCCTGCTTTCCGGCGCCGGTTCGGCCTGGTACGACGTAGTGGCCGAGGTCTTCTCTGCTGCGGGGTTTGGCGCTGCCGTTGAGATTGTTCTGCGTCCTGGTTGTTATCTCACCCACGACGTGGGTGCCTATCGCGAGGCACAGGCGAAGATTCTTGAGCGCAATCCCATAGCGCGCCGCATGAAGTCGGGTCTACTGCCCGCGCTTCAAATCTGGGCCTATGTGCAATCGGTTCCGGAGGCAGACAAAGCAATCATCGGCATGGGCAAGCGGGATGCGGCCTTTGACTCAGGCCTGCCGGTGCCCGCGCTGCACTTCAGGCCTGGAGATACGGCTCCGAAGGCGGCTCCCTCGCATTGGGCGTTGACGAAGATGATGGATCAACATGCTTACATGCGGATGGCTGCAGAGGACGACTTGCAGGTCGGCGATATGATCGGCTTCGACATCTGTCACCCCTGCCTGACCTTCGACAAGTGGCGCGTGCTGCCAGTGCTGAACCCGCAGTACGATGTGGTCGGGATCGTCAAGACGTTCTTCTGACAAATTCGATTTCTTGAGTGCGCCATGAAAACATTGCGTTTTGAGCTGTGTGTCGAGAGTCTTGAATCCGCGCGAATCGCTGAGGCCGGCGGCGCCGACCGGATTGAGCTGTGCAGCAAACTGTGGATAGGCGGCGTTACACCTCCTCTCGATCTGATCGCGGACTGTGTCAGGCTTCTCACGATCCCTGTGCGCGTGCTGATTCGTCCGCGCGGCGGAGACTTCTGCTACGCCGCTGAGGAGTTTGACCGGATGCGGCGGCAGATTGAAGAGGCAAAGCAGGCCGGAGCCGCGGGGATTGCGGTTGGCGTCCTGCTGCCGGATGGGCGTGTGGACTTGGCGCGAAGCCGCGAACTGGTGGAGTTGGCCCGTCCGATGGGAGTGACCTTTCATCGCGCCTTTGATGAGACGCCGCAAATGGACGAAGCCCTGGAAGACGTGATCGCAACCGGCGCCGATTGCCTGCTGACCTCGGGGGGCGCAGCGGACGTGGTGGCCGGCGCAGAGGCGATTGCCAGGTTGCATAGGCTGGCAGGCAGGCGTCTCGACGTGATGGCCGGCGGCGGGCTGCGCCTGGACAACCTGATGGACGTTGTGCGGCGGACCGGAGTTACCTCGCTGCATGGGTCGCTCATCCGAAGAGATGCGCGGAGCGGTTCGAGCTTACCCCGCAATGGGGATAGAGCGCCAGTGCTGGAAGCCGATGTGCGCGAGGCAGTACTGCTTTTTCACCAGGCGCACAGGGCCCTTGACGGCGAAGCGTCCACCGCTGGTGGATCCAAGGATCGTTGAGTGCGGCTCCTAAGCCCTGGTTGCCCGCGCTTCAAAGTAGGCTTCGATCTCCTCAAGGGTCTTGCCCTTGGTCTCTGGCAGAAAGAACGCCACGACGATCAGGTACACGAATGTAAAGCCTGAGAACAGGAAGAACATGGAAGAGTAGCCATACTTGCTGACGAAGGGCAGAAAGATTCCAGCCAGCGTGGTGGAAACCAGCTGATTGATGACCAACGCAATGCTCATGCCGTTGGAGCGGATGCGCGTCGGCATCAGTTCTGAGAGTGCAAGCCATACGCATACGCCGGGCCCGACCGCGTAGAAGGCCATGAACATGTACAGACCGAGGGCGACAAGCCAGCCTTGGCGGGCATCGGGCACACTGCCTAATACTGCCTTCTTGATGCGGAGCGGTGCGGACTGGGCGGCCTCCAGGTTTGCAAGCGGAGCCTTGAAGAATGCCTCGACCCTGGTGGATGGAACGCAGTCCGCTCGCGTGATGTGAATGGGAGCGGCCGCGGGATCATCCGATCGCACATAGCTGGTTGCCGCTGTGAAATCTCCATAGGAGTAAATGATGGCGAGCGAGGCGCGACTGCCCTGGATCGCATTGCCCGCCGCGCCCTGCATCGCCAGCAGCCGCCGCGCTTCATCCGGATCAAAGCGGAGGGTCAGCTCCTGATTCGGGCTGACCATTGCCTGCACAGGGTCGCGCGCGCCCAAGCTCAACTTCTCCGTAGTGAGGAAGAGTATGCCCACCCCGACCTGAGAGACGATGATTCCGCTGGTGCCAAGGACCATGAGAAACTTGCGTCCCTTGCGATCCACCAGCACCATCCCGATCATCGTGAGCAGGAAGTTGACCAGCGTAAACAGGACGTAGCCCCAGTGCGCGTACAAATCGGAGAGGCCGCTCTGCAAAAGAATTCCGGTGTTGTATCCGATGATGGAGTTGACGCCCGTTGCCGTGTTGCAGAAGAGGATGACGCAGGCCAGCAGGAACGGGATGGCATATTTTCTGCGCAGCAGAGACTCCCGGATCTTCTTGCCGGAGGAGCGCTGTGCCTTGGTGGCGTGCGCCGTCTCTTCCATCTCCTGCAGTTCGCGCTGAGCCTGTTCGGGTGTCCGCGAGCGCAGCAGGGCTGCTTCGGCCAGCTCGCGACGCCCACGCCTGAAGAGCCATCGCGGCGACTCCGTGACCAGCAGGCTGCCGGCCATGAACAGCAGTCCCGGCGGCAGTGAAACCCAGAAGATGCGCCGCCATGCCTGATCTTTGAAGCTCAGGAGCGTTGCGGCACCGGCGGTTCTGGCAACCGCATCGACGCGATAGCTGTAGTAGACTCCCACCAATGCCGCGGCAACGATGCCGAGCGTCAGCAGCCACTGGAATACGCCTGTGCCTTTGCCGCGCTGCGATGCAGAAAGACACTCGGCCAGATACAGCGGCACCACCACGCCGATCAGCCCGCCGCTGATGCCTTGAAGAAGACGGCCAAAGAACAGCGGAGCATATCCGTGCGAAAGGGCGATGACTGGAATGCTCAGGACGAACGTCGCGCCGCTCAGGACCATCAGCGGCTTGCGCCCCATCCAGTCGGCAAGAATTCCCGCGAACAGGGTGGAGAAGACGCTGCCCAGCAGGACAGCGGCGACGATGACCGAAAGCTGCGCCGCGGTCAGGCCCGAGGTCGCTTCAAGATAGGGCAATGCGCCGCCGATGATGCCCACGTCGATTCCATAGAGCAGGCCGCCAAGACCCGCAACCAGCAAGAGGAAGGCGTTGTAGCTGCGCTTTCCGCCAGAGCCGGCAGCAGAGGGCGTGAGGGTGAAACGGACGGCCCGTTCTGTCATTGTCGAGAACCTCTTTCTCGTCCTGTTCAAGCCTGTTGCAGGGATTGTGACTCCTAAGTCTACATTGCCCGCATCGTAACAAATCGCTCTACAGCCTGTGCCGATTGCCCGGTAGCAGCTTGCACATGGGGCGGAATCAGGCGTTTGATTGGAAACTGTACAATCAAGCGCGAAGCAGTTCTTGCATGCATCAGCATTGCCACCCCCAAGGAGATGCCCCGTTGCTTCGTTTTGTGAGCCTTGCCATCCTGCTGGCCGTTGTCGGTTCCGCAATTGCCCAGGCGCCGCCGGCAGTGCCACGGCCGATTCGTCCCACGCCGCCCACGCGCGATCCACACACGCCCGGCTACGTCGCAGCGAAGGAATTGCCTGACGGCATGAATGCTCCGGCGCAGACCGACGGGAATTTCATCATTGGGCCCACGCACAACCCCGCGCCTGAGTCGTCAGTGCGGGCCGGTGTGCCGCGCGGCGCGGTGTATGAGTTCACCATGAGCTCGGCAGACAGCAGGATTTATCCCGGCATCGCGCGCGACGCGAATACATTTGGCACCGTTGATCCCTCCAATCCTGCCAGACTGGTGGTGACTGCGAGCCATCCTGCTCCTTACATGCGGCGTGTGGCGGTTTATGTGCCCAGGCAGTACGTTCCAGGCACTGTTGCGCCGTTTATTGTGGGCGCGGACGGACCCGACGATGCGTTGTTCACGGCGCTCGACAACCTGATCGCCGAGCACCGGGTCCCCGTGATGATCGCCATCTCCATCGGCAATGGCGGGGGCGACGCCCAGGGCAGCGAGCGCGGCCTGGAATACGATACGATGTCCGGCCGGTATGCGGAGTTCGTTGAGCAGGAAGTGCTGCCGCTGGTGGAGGCGAAATATCACGTGAAATTGACCCACGATCCGGACGGGCGCGCCACGATGGGCGGCAGCTCCGGCGGCTCGTGCGCGTTGATCATGGCCTGGTATCACCCGGAGCTGTACCACCGCGTGCTTACCTATTCGGGCACCTACGTGAACCAGCAGTGGCCATGGGATCCGCAGACTCCCCATGGCGCGTGGGAATTTCACGAGCACCTCATCCCGAACAGCCCGGCCAGGCCGCTTCGCATCTGGATGGAGGTGGGCGATCGCGACCTTCTCAATCCGAACGTCATGCGCGACGGGATGCATGACTGGGTGGTTGCGAATGAGAATATGGCCAACGTTCTGGCTGCCAGGGGCTACCACTACCAGTTTGTGTTTGCGCGCAACGCTGGTCATGTTGACCACGCGGTGAAGCTGCAGACCCTGCCCGAGGCGTTGGAGTATGTGTGGCAGGGCTACCCCAACGCGCAGCACAAAAAATGACCGGGGAGACGTTCATTCCCGGGAAGAGAGCGGTCGGCTGAAGGCTCCACTCAGCGGTCCATGAGGATCGTCTGAACGGCATTTCCCGGGAATGAAGCGCGAGTTGCATCGTTTGTGATACAACGGTTTTTCGCGCAGAAGACCGAGTTCGATTTGCAAGCAGGCGGGCCTTCTGGCGATGGAACTTCGATTGTTGCAGGGAAGAGAATCGAATTGACATCCAACCGTACAGCGCCGGCATCCCGCGCCGGATTGTTCTTCTTCAATCATGGCTTCATGGTTCAGAGATCATCGCGCCGCCGCGCTCTGTCGATCGAAGCATCCCTGTCCGGCAGGGCGGCTGGGATCGCGCCTGGATTTTTCTTTAGGAGTAAGAACGCATGTGTCGTCTCGGAAGTAAACTGCTTTTCCTGCCGGCTTTCATAGGATTCCCATTTCTGGCTCTCGGGCAATCGCCGATTTCTGCACAGGACACGCAGGCCCAGATTGCCGCCTTGCAAGAGGCCGTTCGCAATGCCCAGGCGGCCAGCGAAAGCGCCCGGGCTGCCGGCGACAACGCATGGATGCTTGTTTCGGCCGCCCTCGTACTGCTGATGACGGCGCCGGGGCTGGCGTTGTTCTACGGCGGGCTGGTTCGAAGGAAGAACATCCTGGGCACCATGATGCAAAGCTTCGCCATGATGGGGCTGGTCACTCTCATCTGGGCCATTGTTGGCTACTCGCTGGCCTTTGGGCACGGCAACGCTTTTATTGGCGGCTTTGAGCATGTGTTTCTGCGCGGCGTGGGACTCGCGCCGGATGTCGACTACGCGCCAACGATTCCTGAGCAGACCTTCATGGTCTACCAGCTGATGTTCGCCATCATCACTCCGGCCCTGATCACCGGGGCGTTTGCCGAGCGCATGAAGTTCAGCGCCATGCTGGTATTTCTCTCCCTGTGGTCCATTCTTATCTACACGCCGATGGCCCACATGGTCTGGGGAGTAGGAGGGCTGCTGAACCCGGTTGGCGGCCGCTGGCCGTGCCTCGACTTTGCCGGTGGCACCGTCGTGCATATTACATCGGGCATTGCCGCACTGGTTACGGCGCTCTACCTGGGCAAGCGTGTCGGCTATCCGCACATGCCCATGCCGCCGCACTCCATGGTGCTCACCTTCATAGGCGCCAGCCTGCTGTGGGTGGGCTGGTTTGGCTTTAATGCCGGCAGCGCGCTGGGCGCCGGGCCGCTGGCCACAAGCGCGTTCGTGAATACGCAGTTCGCGGCGGCCGCAGCCGCGCTGAGCTGGACTGTGGTTGAGTGGATTGAAAATGGTAAACCCACGGCTCTGGGCGCGATTTCCGGCGCGGTTGCCGGGTTGGCCACCATTACCCAGGCATCAGGATACGTTCAGCCCATGTCCGCCCTGCTCATTGGACTCATCGCGGGCGTTGTATGTTCCATCATGGTATTCAGAGTGAAGAAGTACTTTGGCTATGACGACTCCCTCGACGCGTTTGGCGTGCACGGTGTGGGCGGAACCATCGGTGCGCTGCTTACCGGCTTCTTTGCGTCCGGCGTAATCAACGCTGTCTTTGGCCGGGATGCTGCCGGCAAGCCCCTTGCTGTGGGAGCCATCGACGGCAACTGGCACCAGGTGAAGAATCAAGCGATCGGAATGGGGATTGGCTGGGGCTTCTCGTTCATCGGCACGCTCGTGCTCCTCGTCCTTGTGGACAAGCTCATTGGCTTGCGTGTTTCAGCAGCCGACGAAGCGATTGGCCTGGACCTCAGCCAGCATGGCGAAGAGGGCTACGACCTGAACGCCTGAGCAAATTTTTTCCTGAGACCGGCCAGCGCCGCATCTCTCAACCGTTAGGCTTTCAACTGAGGGAACCAACCATGTTGAAGATTGAAGCTGTAATCCAACCGGCAAAACTGGATGCAGTCAAGGAAGCGCTCATCGCCATCAATGTTGACGGCATGACCATTCTGGAAGCCCGCGGCCACGGCCGCCAGAAGGGCCACACCGAGTTCTATCGCGGGCGCGAGTACACCATCGACCTCAACCCCAAGATCAAAATCGAGCTGGTGATCAACGACGATCTGAAGGAGAAGGTCGTGCAAGCCATCCTGGGAGCAGCCCGCACCGGTCGCATCGGCGACGGCAAGATTTTCATCAGCCGCATTGAAGAAGCCATTCGCATCCGCAACGATGAACGCGGCGAGTCGGCAATTTAGCTGCCTGGAGTCCGCCTGTCAACGGCACGAAAGGCTCATTGAAGTTTGGAAAAAGGAAGCGTGCGGATGCAGGGCGGCAAGCTGCAAAGTTTCTCAGAAGCAGTGTCTCTGAAAAAGTGCCGAAAACACCGCAATTTTCGTCCAAAATCGGATGCGGCGTTTCAAACTTCCCGAAACGCGCTAGAATTCAGACGAAACAATTCCGGGAATTTTCCCGGTTGAGGGGGGCGGCGTCACTCAGGGGGCCGCTTCTGTGTGTTTACTTCGATTACGGAGGGAAAGTTATGATTTCAGCAAGATCGAAGTCTGTTTGTCTGGTTATGGCTTCGGCGTGTTTGACCTTTTTGCCCATGGGGTGCAAGAAGGCCCCGCCTGTGACTCTGGCGTGCAATGCCGCCCCCCCCGCCATTTTTGCGGGTGAGCCGGTTACAGTGACCGCAACCGCGGGCTCATTGAGCACCAAGAAGAACGTGAATGTGATTTACAGCTGGTCCGGCACGGGCGTGACGGGCAGCGGGACGACGGCCACCGTCGCCACCGGTTCGCTCGATCCAGGCAGCTATACGGTGAAGGGCGAGGTCAAGGAAGGCAAGAAGGGCAAGGAAGGCCTCAAGCCCGGCCAGTCCGCCGAATGCTCCGCCAGCTTCACGGTGAAGGAATTCGAGCCGCCCACTATCGCTTGCTCCGCCAGCCCCACCACGCTCAACCCGGGCGGCAGCAGCACGATTACCGCCACGGGCGCGAGCCCGCAGAACCGCCCGCTGACCTACAGCTTTAGTGCAGCGGCCGGCAGTATCAGCGGCAGCGGCAACACGGCTACGTACTCTTCAACCGGCGCGCCCACCGGGCCCGTCGAGATTTCCTGCAACGTTGCAGACGATAAGGGGCACCACGCGAGCGCGGGCACGAGCGTAACCATCGTGGCTCCGCCTCCGCCGCCGGTTCCTCACGTCCAGACGCTCTGCATCGTCTCCTTCGAGATGGATAAGAAGCGCCCAACCCGCGTTGACAACGAAGCTAAGGCCTGCCTGGACGAGATTGCACTCGATCTGCAGAAACAGCCAGACGCCAAGGCGGTCGTGGTCGGCAACTCGAATGCGAAGGAGAAGGACAAGACCGCAAAGCAGCAGAAGTATGCGGCGAAGCACAAGCGGGCCAAGGTGCTGGATTTTGCCAGCCAGCGCGCCGTCAACTCCAAGGACTACCTGGTGACCGAAAAGGGAATTGACCCCTCGCGCGTTACGACGGCGACCGGCACCAACGATGAACAGAAAGCACAGAACTACCTTGTGCCGTCCGGCGCGAACTTTGCCAACGACGTGCAAGGCACCACCCCGGTGGATGAGTCGACCGTGAAGCCGGAAACACGCAAGCCGCTGCCGGAAAGGCATCACTCGGCTGCGACCCAGCAGTAAGCGAAAAACCAGCCGGGCTGCCCGTGGCGCATCAAACGGGCAGCCCGCCTTATCTTATTCAAGAGCTATATAGATAGAGTCACCGAGGCGTGCCGGCGTGGAGCCTGCCCGGCGACCTATCTGGCCTCTCTGGCATCGCCCCCATCCTTGACCAACGGAAGAAAATGCGGCCGGGCAGATGAATCAGTAATGGTCCATATCCGGACTGGTCGCGGGCTTTGCCGGCACCGTCACCGCGGAAGCTGCTGTGTCCCGACCAGAGTGAACTCCTTTGACCTGACGGCCTGGGCCGCGTCCCCGCCAGGCTGCGATCCACCGATGGATATCCGGTAGCGGCCGGGACGTACTGCGCGAATGCCCGTGTCATCCACCTGGGAAAGCGTGCGGGGATCAAGGCGGAATGTCACGTGCTTCGTCTCGCCCGGGTTCAGGTGGAGACGCTCAAAGCCCGCAAGCGCCAGTTGCGGCGAAACGCTTGTGTGCGGCGGCGCCAGATAAAGCTCCGCGACCTCGTCCCCTGCAAGATTGCCCACGTTCTTTACGTCCGCGTCCACCGTCAGGGTGTCCCCAGCGTGCAGAGTTGCAGTGGAAAGCTTGACCGCGGAATAGGCAAAATCCGTGTAGCTAAGGCCGTCGCCAAAGGCATACAGCGGCTTGCCTTTGAAGTAGCGGTAGGTGCGATTTGCCATCGCATAATCCTCGAAGGGAGGCAACTGGTCGATGCCCGTGTAGAAGGTGACCGGCAGGCGGCCGGCGGGATTGTTCCTGCCGCTGAGGGTTTCGGCAATCGCTTCTCCGCCAGCCTGGCCGGGATACCATGCTTCCAGAATCGCGCGGGCATTCTGCTGCGCCCAGTTCACGGCCAGGGCGCTGCCGTTGAGCAGCACGACGACCATGGGCTTTCCGGTCCTGGCGAGCGACTCCAGCAGCTCCTCCTGCACATCGGGCAGGGCAATGTCGGTTCGATCGCCGCCGGAAAAGCCTTTGGCGTTGACGCGCATTTCTTCGCCCTCAAGGTGCGCGGTGAGGCCAACGAAGGCCACAATCACATCGGCTTTCTTCGCTGTGGCGACGGCCTCGTCCTGAAGAAGCTTCTGGCCCGGGCTCCACTCGAACGTGATTCCGCTCAAGGCGATCCTGCCGCTCTGGCTGTATTCGATTCTGATCGAGTGCGGCTTGGTATCTGCAAACGGGATCAGGAAACGGTGAACCGCGCCGAAGTTCCTTCCGCTGGGGGGCAGTCTTTCCGGCCCCAGGGCCTGCGGGGGAAGCGCCTCCAGCGGCTTGCCGTCGAGATAGATGGCGAACTTCAGCTGGCCATTGCACGGGTAGCAGAAGGGCAGCCGGACCTGAAAGTTCTCGCTCTGCGCAACCGGCACGGAGATGGTGCCGGTCCAGCGAACGGCAAAGCTCTGGGCCGTGGTATCTGCTGAGAGACTCGGGACAGGATTGGCGAAGGCCCAGTCGAAGTCGATTTCCTTGTCAACGCGCGTCATTGCGGGAGCGCCGTCGAAGCCGGGAGCCGCAAAGTATTCCGCGGTCAGGCCCTCAACACTCGACCCGGCCGCGGTGCGCAGCAGAGTGCGCGGAACCGGCACCTCGCCGTCCATGATGTAGGGCGAGCCCTCGGCGTAGAGCACGTGCGCCGCGCCAAATTCCGCAGCGATGCCGTCGACCGGAAGAATGGGATTGAGCGGTATCGCGTTGTAGTTGCCTTCGAGCGCGATGCGGGAGGCGGCTAGCGGACCGATGACGGCAATTGTCTGTTTCCCATCCGGCTTCAGCGGAAGAAAATGTCCATCATTTTTGAGCAACACCATCGACTCGCGACTGGCCCGCAGCGCCAGAGCCGAATTTTCAGCGGAGTTGACAACGCTGAAGGGGAGTGAGGCATAGGGCACCTTTTCCGAGGGGTCGAACATGCCCATACGCATGCGCGCGGTGAACAGGCGCTTGACGGACACGTCAATCTGGGCCTCGGTGATGAGATTGCGGTGGACGGCATCTGTCAAAGCGCGGTACGCGGTGCCGCAGTCCGTATCAGTTCCCGCCAGAATCCCTGCCACCGAACCTGTGGCATGATCGCTGGCGTAATGGTGCCCGTTCTTCTGCGAGAAATCGTCAATCGCGTCGCAGTCTGATGTGACGAATCCCTTGAAGCCCCAGTCCCCGCGAAGAATGTCGCCGAGCAGCATCTTGCTTGCGCAGGCAGGCACGCCATCGACGGCGTTGTAGGAACACATGATCGAGTCGGCCTGGCCTTCGGTAATTGTTGCGCGAAATGCGGGCAGATAGGTGTCCCAGAGGTCATGCTCGCTCGGGTCAATGTTGGCTTTGTGCCGTGTGCTTTCAGGCCCGCTGTGGACGGCGTAATGCTTGGGCGTGGCGATAGCGCGGAAGTAGTCCGGATCGTCGCCCTGAATGCCCTTGACGAAGGCCACGCCAAGGCGGCTGGTGAGAAACGGGTCCTCGCCGTAGGTCTCCTGGCCGCGTCCCCAGCGAGGATCACGGAAGATATTGATGTTGGGCGACCAGATTGTCAGGCCGTAAAAGCGATCGCGATTGTCGTGGCGAATCGCATCGTTGTACTTGGCGCGCGCCTCGGTGGAGACGACCGTTCCGATGCCGTGGAGGAGGGGAACATCCCATGTGGCCGCGTTGCCGATAGCCTGCGGAAACAGCGTGGCATAACCGGAGCGGGCGATGCCGTGGAGCCCCTCATTCCACCAGTTGTAGGCAGGCACATCCAGGCGCGGAATCGGCGCGGCCCGATCAATAAGCTGCGAGACCTTCTCTTCCAGCGTCATGCGCGATACGAGATCGTCAACGCGCTGCTCAATCGGCAGCGCGGAATTGCGAAACGGCATGGCAGCTGCCGCCCTGATCTGCTCCGCTGTGGGCGGCGGAGGCGTGGGTTGTACGGCCATCTGTGCCGCGGCAGAAAGGGGCAGAATGAAGGCGAGGACGACAGCAGCAGGGCTCGTGCGCATGGGGTGGCTCCAGAGAGCCCATATTAAGGTCAATGCCCGGCGAAGACAACCGCAGTTGCGGGTACGCGGCACTCTCTCCTCCGTTTCCGGCAATGTAGCCAGGGTGCGAGACACGATGGCAGTGAATGGTGTAGAACGGGCAGTGAACTTTGTGGCAGAGGCCGACGGACCTGAAGCGGCAAAGTCATGGTTTCTGCGAGGAAGGAGTAGTGGATGGCGTTTGCGATGGCCCCGCCGAAGTCCGATCAAAGCGACAGTGCGCCGCTGTTCCCGGCGCAGAATGCAACCGCCTTCATCCTTGTCACAGGGCTGTTTTTTCTCTGGGGAATTCCGAACAATCTGAACGATGTTCTCATTCGCCAGTTCATGAAGTCCTTCGAGATTACGCGGCTGCAGGCGGGCCTGGTGCAGTCGGCGTTCTACACGGGATACTTTGTATTCTCCGTGCCGGCGGCCATGGTCATGCGGCGTCACGGCTACAAGGTTGGCCTTGTCGTCGGCCTGCTGCTCTACAGCGTGGGAACCTTTCTCTTTCTGCCTGCCGCTGAAGCGCGCAGCTATTCGCTGTTTCTGCTGGCTCTGTTTGTCATTGCCAGCGGCCTTGGATTCCTTGAGACGGGAGCCAATCCGCTGATAGCGCAGCTTGGCCACCCTGACAGCGCGGTGCGCCGCCTCAATTTCTCGCAGGCATTCAACCCCATCGGAGCCATCACCGGCGTGCTGATCGGCACGCTGTTCATCTTTTCCGGCGTCGAGCTGAAAGCTGCCGATATTGCCAGGCTCAAGCTTGCCGGAACCTACGATGCATACCTGCAGCATGAAACCATGCGCGTCATCGCGCCCTACCTGGTGCTCGGCGTGGTCGTTCTCCTGTGGACGCTTCTCATCCTGCGCACGCCCTTCCCCGCAATTGCCGCGGGACGGTCATCGGGATCCGATGAGCCGTACGGGAGTTATCGGGAGTTACTTCGCTATCCTCACTTTCTTTTTGCCGTGCTGGCGCAGTTCTGCTACGTGGGCGCGCAGGTCGGCACGTGGAGTTACTTCATCCAATATGTTCAGGACTATACTCACCTGCCTGAAAAGGCTGCGGGGTACTTCCTTACCGGGACGCTTGTGGGCTTTGGTGTAGGCCGTTTTTCCGCAAGCCATTGGATGAAGGTCATGCGTGCCAGCACGATGATGGGGTTGTTTGCCCTTGCCAATATCGTTCTGGTGACAATCGGAATCCTTTTCCCCGGCTGGGTCGGACTATGGGCAATCTTCCTGACCAGCTTTTTCATGTCGCTCATGTATCCAACCATCTTTGTGCTGGGCCTGAGAGATCTCGGGCCGAACACGAAGGCCGGAGCTTCGCTGATCGTGATGGCAATTATCGGCGGCGCGGTTTTCACGCCGCTGATCGGCCTCGTGTTTCAAACCACAAAGAGCATGGCGGCCGCAATGGTGGTTCCCCTGGTGTGCTATCTCTGCGTGGCGCTGTACGCCTTCTGGGGATACAAACTTGCGCCGGCTGCTGCTCGCTGACGTGCGTCCAGCACAGCCAGCGGGCGGTGAACCCGCTGACAGAATCCATACCGCATCCGTGCGAGGGAGTCCCTGGTGCCAGTCCGCGCATCAGGCTGCAGGCGTCGCATGCTGGCTTTCGGCGGTCTGCGCAAATGCAGATTTCCCGGCAAGCAGCGTCAATGCAATGTTGATGGCGAACACGATCACCCCGCTCAGCTCAAGCATTCCCGAGATGGGCAGCGTCTTCCACGCAAACGGCAGAATGCCCTCGTAGGCAAGCGGCTCGGAGCTGACCCGCAGCGTGCATCCAATCTGCAGCAGGAGCAGGCTCAGCAGCATCAGGCGCTTGCTGAACAGCGCGCGCACCCCGGAAAAATGGGGCAGAATGCGCGGGCCGATGGAGAAGACCATCGTGGCGGCAAAGCCCACCGTAAGCGCGTGGCGCGACGCTCCCCAGATGCCGCCGTGTTGATCAGCGAGCGCTGCCCATATGCTCATGCCGGCAGCAATCACCAGCCAGAGATAGGTAATGCGAACAAAAAATGGAAAGCTGGGATGAATTCCCTGCACTTTGGGAGTTCCCTGCGCGGCCCGCACAACCTGGATTGCGAATGCGATGACGACCGCGCTCGCGGTCAGCAGAGTGGCCGCCGCAATTGCGAAGCCCGCAACGCCGCACAGGACACCGGCTATGTCCAGCGCCAGCGCAAGCTTCAGCAGCGGCGCACTGGGCCGCGGAATCGAGAGAAATGAGTGCAGCCAGCGCGCGGAGAATCCCCACACCATGGGCGCAAGAAATCCCCATCCAAGCAGGACAAGGTAGCGCTGATCCAGGCCATGGGGAAAGGCTCGATCCTGTCCACGCAGAGCGAGATGCACACATTCCACGAAATTGAAGATGACCCCTGCCGCCAGGCCCGCCGTACCCAGCAACACTGAAAGCATCCACAGCTCCATCTTCGGTCTCGCCGCGTGGGGCTGGGCCGGCGCTGGAAGCTTGTGGTGCGATGCCGCCTGCAGGAATATCAGAATTGCAACAAGCTCCATGCCCGCAGAAACGGGAAACAGAATTTCCCAATGCCATCCATAGACGCTGGCGAGCCAGCGCAACGCCACACCCAGCGTCCACAGCACGAAGCAGATGAATTGCCGCCGGAGAGCGGTGCGTTCCTTTCCCGGCTGGGAGTAGAAGCCGATGCCGAGCACAAAGCTGCCAATCCAGCCAAACATCTGTGCATGACCGTGACCCTGAAGCCATGCCGCGGGCAGCGCGGCCAGGCCGTGACCTGCGCTGATCGCCATCAGGTTTGAGAAGCCAAGCAGTGTCCCCGGCAGGGCCATAAAGAAGAGCCCGCCCATGATCCAAGCACGCAGCATCAGGCTCTTCTGTTTTTCGCGGACCAGGATCGGAAGAACAAATGTATCGGGCCCTTGCGCCACGGAGGTGGATTTCTCTGCTGTGGTCATGGCTGCCTCCTATTTCGCAGTTCCAGCTCGGCTGTGATGGTGCGCGGAAACAAGATGTCGTTTTCAAGATGGAGATGCTCGCGCAGGTCTGCTTCAAAGTTGCTTAAGCCGCCGTAGAGAGCGCGCTGCGTTGAGCAGGCATCAGCGGCTGCTTCGAAGTTGCCAGTGCGGTCACGCAACTCGTCGATCGTCCTATCGGCCGCTGCGTGCTCCCTCATCATTGCAGCAATCGGCTCGCGGACTGAGGGGAAACACGCGCGTTCTGAATGGTAAAGCACGCCGTCTTCCTCTTCCATCGCCGCAATGCAGGGAAAGAGTATCTGCTCCTCCTTCTCGATATGCGCCAGCAGGTCGGCGTGCAGAATCTGAATGGAGTGCGCAAGCGAAGCTCCGGGCCTGTTCTGGCTGGAGCGCCTGTTGTCCAGCTTTGCCGCCATGCGCGCCAGCGCGGGCAGGTCCTGCCGCACACGCCGATGGTGCACGCGCACGATGCGCTGGATCAATTTGGTAAGCGAAAGGCCCGCCGAGTCGCGCACGCCGCCTTCTGCAACAGACAATGCATCCAGCTTTTCGCGCACCTGATCCGTTGAGAGCCGCAACTCCGCGCACGCTTCGCTGAGGGGTTTGTCTCCCCAGGCGCATAGGTCGATGTCAAACTGCTCGAAGATGGAAATCGCCGCGGGAAGCTCCGTGGCAATCTCGCGCAGCGGCATGTTGGTGATGCTCATAGGGCACGCTCCACCATCAACGTAACGGCATCGAAGCCTCGCGACAGTAACTTATGTCACCGCGCAGGGAGAAAATCGCGCCGGCGTATAGCGGTGCGCCGCCAGGACATGGATTGCGCCGTTAACATTCGGCAGCCCACGGGCTTGCGGCGATTGCAGAAGCATCCTCCCTGCGCGACTTTAGTCACTGCGCAGGCCATTTCCGCACAGTCTCATACAATCATTGGTGCGGTTGCCCGGCATGTTCTGCGCGGCAGACGCGAAGGAGCTGATTTATGCCAGTAGTCATCGGCGCAAAACCTGACAGCGGCTTTGACGATCCCATCGGGATGCTGAAGGATTGCCATCGCAGGATTGAAAGTTTCCTCGGCATCCTGTTCCAGGTTTGCCGGCGGGCGCGCGGCCGCGCACTGAGCGGCGAGGAACGGCACGCCGTCGAGTCCGCGCTTCGCTATTTCGCCCAGTCCGGCCCTCGCCACAATGAAGATGAGGAGCAGTCTGTCTTCCCCCGGCTGCGCGCAAGCGGTCCCTCTGGCACAACTGAAGAGGTGGAGCGGTTGGAGGCTGAACACCATGAGGCGACTGCGCATCACGATGAAGCGGCACTGCTCTATGCAAAATGGATTGCGAATGGCAGCCTGGGAGACGAGGACGAAAACCGCCTGCTGTTGCGCACCGGGCAGTTGCAAAGCTTGTACGAAGAACATATCCGCATCGAAGAGGAAGTTGTGTTTCCGCGCGCGGCTGCACTCTTCAATCAGCAGACTCTTGGCGAAATCGGAGGAGAATTCAAAGCGCGGCGCAATACGTGACCCCGCCGCGACTGAATCTGGAATACCATAGCCGGTGCTCTATGGCCGCGCGGAGAGAAGCCGGCTCTCCAGGAACTCCTTCAGCGCAACGGCATTGTTGTACTCAGTGTCATGCGAACTGTAAAGC
Organism: Acidobacteriota bacterium; assembly: GCA_028876395.1. Lineage (GTDB taxonomy): Bacteria > Acidobacteriota > Terriglobia > Terriglobales > Acidobacteriaceae > Telmatobacter. The sequence continues at coordinate 29,280 of JAGWRX010000038.1, read as the reverse complement.
AGCGTGACCGCACCATGCCGTGCAGCGTCGAGAATAGGATGCAATGCGTCGGGGTGCTTGCTCAATTCCGCAAAATAGCGCTTCCGGAATTCATTCCATCGCGCGGGGTCGTGTCCGAACCATTGCCGCAGCGCTGTGCTCGGCGCCGCATCTTTCAGCCACGCCTGCATCGTGAGTGCCGACTTCTTTACGCCTCGCGGCCAAAGGCGTTCGACCAGAAACCTGGCCCCATCGTGATCGCCTGGTGGATCGTAGACACGCCTCAGTTGAATCATGGAATGCCCTCCAGTGAGCTGCTTCTTCTCTCACTATGATGCGCCTTCTGCTCATCTCTTGATTTGAATGAGCAGCATCTTGACGGAGGATTTTGTCGAGATGCCGTGCACGAGCATCGGTGGCATGTAGATAAAGGTACCGGGCTGTGCGTGCTTCATCTCGTCTCCCAACTGGACCTCAGCCTCACCCTCAAGAAAATAGAGGATTGCGGGAGTAGAAGCAGAGTGGGGCGACAGCTCTTCTCCGGCAGAGAATCCGAATGCGGTGATAGTCGTGTTCTCGTCCTTGTGGATTACCCTGCTCAGAATGCCTTGCTCGGGTACGGTGATTTCATCTGGAAGATTGGCAACAAACGCGTAATTCATAAGCCCTGCCTTCATCGCGCTACCTGGCAACGCAACGGTGAGAAGCGGACCCTCAGCCATGGTGCAAGGCGACTGAGGGTCCGCAAAGTTTGCATCAGCGAGCAACCAATGTTTGCCGGGAACGTTTGCCTGCGGATAGCGAAGCGTCATCGGCCTCGGGATTTTCGTTGCTGAAGGAGTGTCCGGTCAGCAATCCAAGCACAAACCAGCCCAGAAGCGCGGCTCCGAGAGCGAAGACAATGTCTCCGGGAACCCGCATCCAACGCAACATCTGCATCGCAGGGGATTGCAGGAACTCCGCCGAGCGCGCGTACCAGGTGCCATGCTCGATGGAAGCCCATGCCTGCAGCAGTCCTACGGGCAGCATGCTGAGGACGACCATGAAGACCAGTCCGATATTGAGGCACCAGAACGACGTTTTCAAGACCCCCTGCTTCCATGGGCGGCCGGGCTGCAGAACGCGCAGGCAAAACAGTGTCAGCCCAAGTCCCAGCATGCCGTAGACACCGAAGAGCGCTGTGTGTCCGTGTACAGGCGTCAGGTTCAAGCCCTGCATGTAATAGAGGGCGATGGGCGGGTTGATAAGGAAGCCGAAGAGTCCCGCGCCCACCATATTCCAGAACGCAACGGCCACAAAGAAGTAGATCGGCCATTTGTAGTTGGCGAGCCACGGCGCTTTTTCCGTGGGCCGGGCCAGGCGCAGATTCTCCCATGCCTCGTAGCCGATCAGGGTCAGAGGCACTACTTCAAGCGCGCTGAAGATTGCGCCCAGAGAAATGACGATGGCCGACGATCCCGAGAAGTACAGATGATGGAAGGTGCCGATGATGCCGCCGGCAAGAAAGATGGAAGTCGAAAACAGTACCGTTCGCGTTGCGCTGCGAATTTCCAGCAGCCTGAGCCTCGTGAAGAGGAAAGCGATGACGACGGTGGCAAACACCTCAAAGAATCCCTCAACCCAGAGGTGAACCACCCACCAGCGCCAGTATTCGGCGGTGACCAGGTGGCTCCGCTGGCCGTACATCAGGCCCGCCGCATAGAACAGCGGAATGGCGACGCTTGAAAGCAGGAACAGCGACAGCAGCGAGCGATCTTCGCTCTTGCGCTGCAGTGCCGGCTTGAGCGACGCGACCATCAGGACAAGCCACAACACCAGGCCGATAAACAGCAGAATCTGCCAGAAGCGGCCGAGGTCCACATACTCAAAGCCCTGGCTGCCAAACCAGAACCAGAGATTGCCGAGCCGCTGCTGAATGCCGAGCCACTCGCCCGCAAGCGATCCGCCGACAACCAGCACCAGCGCAACAAACAGCACGTTGACGCCCAGCCGCTGGAAGCGCGGCTCGTGCCCACTGACTGCGGGGCCGACATAGAGGCCCGTTGCCAGCCACGATGTTGCAATCCAGAAGATCGCGAGTTGCAGGTGCCAGGTGCGCGTGATGGCGTAGGGCAGGTAACGGTCCAGCGGGAAGCCGTAGAAGCCCTGACCCTCCACGCCGTAGTGAGCGGTGATGACGCCCATCAGAATCTGAACGGCCCATAGAATCACGACCACGAGGAAGTATTTGATCGTGGCGCGCTGTGACGGTGTCGGCCGCATGCCGACGAAGGGATCGCGCGCCGGATACGGGCCGTGCACGGTCTCCTTTTCCTGCGATGCGTACCACCAGACGAGCGCGCCGATGCCGCCGAGCAGGCCGACAAAACTCACGATGCTCCACAAGACCGCGCCCGGCGTCGCTTCGTTTGCGACCAGCGGCTCATGCGGCCAGTTGTTTGTAAATGTGACTGTGGAGCCCGGGCGTTCTGTGCTTGCCGCCCACGAAGTCCACCAGAAGAAGTTGGCAAGCTGCTTCTGCCGGGCCGTGTCGGTGAGCGCTCCCTGCGGGATGGCGTATTCCTTGCGGCCGTTCGCGAAGACGCCTGCATAATAATCCGCAAGCTGCCGGTAGGCTGCGGCGCGATCGCTGCTGATGACAACCCGGTTCGTCGCCGCGTCATATGTGTTGGTGCGCATCTCGCGGACCAGGCGCGCCTGCAGCACGGCCTGCTGATCTGAATTGAGCGCTGCAAAGTTGGCCGCGCCTTCCCTCTGAGCCCAGCGATCCAGCAGAATGCCAGACTCGCGATGCAGCCAATCCGCACTCCAGTCGGGCGCGACGTAGGCCCCGTGCCCCCAGACCGTGCCGATCTCCTGGCCGCCGATGGACTGCCAGACGCCCTGGCCGTCGGTGATGGAAGAGCCCGTGAAAAGAAGTTGCCCGTCCGTGGTGTAGACATCCGGGATTGGAGGAGCCTGACTGATCATCTTCCGCCCCACTCCTCCCAGCACGGCAAATGACCCTATGATGACGATGGCTAGAACAAGCCAATAACGCTTGTATGACATTGCTTCCCTCGCTTTGCAGAGGAGAATGCTACCTGCCCGCTGCTGTTGTCACAGTAGGGGGGAGAACAAGCGCCACGCAGGGACTTTAGTCACATGGTTTCACGCACCGGGACGCGCCCGGGCAGGCGGTTCTTTCGTCTTCATTGTGAACTGCGGCGCGGGCGAGGAATCAGGCGGATGTTTCCAGCAGAGCGGTAAGCCCGCTCATGTTCTTGATCACGATGTGCCGCGCATCCACTTCAAGCAGGCCTTCCGCCTGCAGGCGCATCAGGTTGCGTGAAATCAGCTCGCGCACGGTGCCAAGCTGATTGGCGATCTCCTGATGACTGTAAGGGAGAAGGAATTCCACGCCGTGCGCGGTCTTCTTTCCCTCAGCCTGTGCGATCTTGAGCAATGTGGAGACCAGCCGCTGGCGAATCGTGGTGAAGGAGAGTTCCTCGATGATTCCCACGAGCCGGCGCAGCCGCCCGCCCACCACGGCGAGCACTTTCAGCGCCACATCAGGATGCTCCATGCAGTAAGCGTGAAAGTCGCGACGCGATATGAAGGCAATCTCTGAATCCTCAATCGCCACCACCGATGCGGGATAAGGGCCGCCGTCGAAGACCGGCAATTCGGCAATGGAGCTGCCCGGTCCCTCCACCGCAAGCACCTGCTCCCGCCCGCTCATGGAGGTTTTGAAGATGCGAACCTTGCCCTGCGCAACAATATGCAAGCCGCTGCACGGCTCGCCTTCGCAGAACAGCAACTCTCCGGCTTTGAATAGCTTGCGGACGGTTCGGGTGGCCAGCAGTTGCACTTCGGGCGGCGTCAGACTGGAGAGCAGGCCCGTCTTCTGCAAAACTCCGGCAAGGTCGATGCGCTCAGCACTCACGCCAAAATTGTATCAGCGCGACTTTAGTCACTGCGCGGGGCGACTCCACTGCGGTTCCATCGTGCTATGAACCCGCAGATCAATACGACCGATTTTGATGAGCGCCCATTTATCGCAATCTGGGAAGTGACGCAGGCCTGCGACCTCGCCTGCGTTCATTGCCGGGCATCAGCACAGCCAGAGCGTCATCCCATGGAGTTGAGCACAGAGGAAGGCAAGCAGCTCATCGGGCAAATCGCCACCCTGCGCGTGCCCGTCTTCGTGCTCACCGGAGGCGACCCGATCAAGCGGCCCGATCTCTTTGAACTGATCGACTACGCCCGCCAGGCGGGGGTGCGCGTATCCCTCACGCCGAGCGCCACGCCGTTGCTGACCAGGGAGATTGTCTTCCGCCTCAAGGATGCCGGGCTGGCGCGGCTTGCCGTCAGCATGGACGGCGCGAGCGCTGAGACGCACGATGGGTTCCGCGGAATGTCGGGCTCGTTTGCTCGCACGCTCGATGCGATCCGCTGGGCCAACGAGGCGGGGCTCCCCGTACAGATCAATACAACTTTCAGCCGCAGAAACATTGGTGAAATCGACGACATCGTGGCATTGGTTGCACGCTTGAAAATCACTTTATGGAGCGTATTCTTCCTCGTTCCCACCGGCCGCGGCAAGCTGAATGATCTATTGAACGCCGATGAGTTCGAGGAGATTTTTGCAAAGCTTCACGGCCTCTCCAGGACGGCCCCGTTCGACATTAAAACAACTGAGGCGCAGCATTACCGTCGCTTTCTGCTGCAGCAGCGCGCCGCAGCCCGCAGGGCCGGAAGCCTGGACTCCACGCACGAGAGGGTGGCCGATTCCATCGGCCGCGCGCCGCGTGGACTCAATGACGGCAAGGGTTTTGTCTTCATCTCGCATACAGGCGAGGTTTTCCCCAGCGGATTTCTGCCCGTTTCGGCGGGCAACATCCGCCATCAGGCACTGGCCACCATCTATCGCGAGTCGCCCTTGTTTCTTGCGTTGCGAGACGCGGACAGACTCGAAGGCAAGTGCGGCGCATGCGAGTTCAAACAAATTTGCGGAGGATCGCGGGCGCGCGCGTACGCGCTGACGGGGAATGCATTTGCGCAGGAGCCGTGCTGCTCCTACGTTCCGCGGGGCTATGTGGAGCCTGCACAGGCAATGAAACGCGCGCCATCGCTTCACGTGCTGCAGGGCGCATGAAGCAATGGCGCGGGCGCAGTCAACGCGCAGCCGTCTGCATATAGGCTCACGTGGCGAGAGGCGCGAACTCCTTCGCCGCGGCCTTGAGAACGGCTTTGCGAACCGGGATCTCGTGCAGCAGCAACTCTGCGGACTGCACCAGAGGATTCAAGTGAAACCAGCGCTGCACGGCATTGTTCCGCAGCAGATTCACGACCGCCAGCAGGGACATGCCCTGATGATGGGCCATCCACTCGCGCACCAGAACGGCATGGCCCGGAGAGTTGATATAGTCCCCCGCTTCATAGAAGCCATAGGATCCCACCCACCCTGCTAACTCCATGTGACGCAGGTTGCGCAGCGCCTCGCCGGCGTCCACGCTCAGCGCCAGAAAAGTAGAGTACGGAGAAACGACGGGGCCGGCTGTCGCCTCGAAAAACAATGCAGCCTGGGGAATGCCGTAGGCGTGGTAGGCATAATGGCCCGCATCATCCTTGCGTGAATTACCTGACTCCGAAATGCCCCATGGAATGCCGAGCGAGCGCGCAAAGGCCCGCTGCACATCGACGCAGGCGGCCTGAGTGCGCGAGATCAGCGTGTCCGGATAGCTCTGCATCCACAGCGCCGGCATCAGGTATTCAAACATGGTGCCGGTCCATGAGAGCAGGAGAAAGCGGCCAAAGGCATGCGCGTGCTGGCGCGCCAGCCTGAACCAGCTCTGCTGGGGCAGCTCCCCGCGCGCGATGGCCAGAAACGTGGCGATCCGGGCCTCGGAGGCGAGCATGTCGTAGCAGGACTCATGCAGCTTTTGCGCGCCTGTGTCATAGCCGACGGAGAGTATCTGGCGGTTTGGATCCATCAGAAATGATAGGTCCGTTTCCTCCGCAAGGCGCTCGGCGTCCTGCGCAATGGCGCGAAGACTTGCGGCAAGACTGCGCAGATTCTGCTGCGCAACGGGCAATGATGCTCTGAGCTGTTCGCCCAGCGGATGATGCGGCGTCCGCTCGGTAATCGCGGCCCAGGCGCGCTTGAGGCGGGCGTCCAGGGCCTCGGCAAATGGGATGGCTTCTTCGAGGGATGGCATACCAGCCTCCTCGTCGATGGCCGGTTGAAGCATCTTGCGAAGCGGCGCATATTCGGGCTGCATCCACGGAATGTAGTCGCGAAGCAATTCCAGGATGGACGTCACACGTCGATGCGTTTCGACAAGCCACCAACTTTCGCCCGATTTCTCGTCTGCGTGGGCGGAGGCCGCAGAGAGCGCCGCTTCCGCCTCAGGAAGCCATGCAATCCATTCCGCCATGGATGCGGAAGCAGCAGGCAATGCGACTTCTTCGAACAGGGCACGCTTGGCATTCTCCGCCAGCATCCGCTGCCAATGCGCACGCAGGCTGCTGAAGAGCAGACCGGTGAGCAGCGGAGTCTGCAAAAGTTCCTGCGCGCCAGCATGCAGCGTGTAAAGGGAGGCGAGAAAATTTCCGCTGTCAACGGATGACACGAAAGGCGAGGCATCCAGCGGCCTGAGCGTTTGCGTGTCGTACCAGTTGTACAGGTGGCCCTGGAACTTTTCGAGGCGGGTGATGGTCGCCAGACTTTGCTGTGTGAGCGCGATAAACTCCGGCGTGGTCAGGAATCCGAGTTCGCACGCTGCCTGGCGGGCATTCAACAGCAGGCCCACATTGGTGGGCGAGACGCGCGATGCCTCATGAAGGCCCGCTTCCTCGACATTGTCAGGAATCAGATAATTGTGCCGCTCCGCGCCGAACTGATGAAAGTAGCGCCAGATGCGGAGCGCATGAGAGAGCAGATATGCCGCGTCGCTGGAGCCAAGGTGCTTGTGCTGGTCGCGCGGCGGCCGGTTGAGCCATGCCGTGACAACCAGCGCGAGTCCCCAGAGCACGAGAATGGGCGCGGCGAACACGATCGCCCTGTGATGCCGCGCAAAAAAGTAGACCAGCGCCGCCAGGCCCGCAGCAACGAGCGGCGTGAGGGCAAGATAGCGATCGACCGGCGTGCGCCTGGCGGATTGAGTCTCTGCCTGTGCCGCGGTCTCCCATTCAAGCAATCGTTCGCCGGTGATGAATCGCCGCACAAGCGAGCGGACGACGGCGTCAATCGCGAGCAGAGTCTGGTGAGGAAGAAAGGAAAAATTCAGTAGAACAACGAGCATCGCGCGACCAAAGCCTGCGAATGCCTCGCCGGCGCCGCCTTTGCGGCCTGCGGCAAGCGCGCGGCCCAGGCCGAATCCCAGTTGGACCAGTGTAGGGAAAATCAGGAGGAGCAGAGAGACAACGGTCCAGTAGAGCGGCCCGCCCGGCAGCCACAGCCAACCTGCGACAAACAGGATGAAGAGAAAAGGGTCGACCAGCGATCGGCGCAGATTGTCAAAAACCTTCCAGCGGGAAATGTCTGAGATTGGATTTCGCACACGTCGGCCTGACTCTTCAGGAACGCGCGAGAAAATCCATTGCACGATCTGCCAGTCTCCGCGCACCCAGCGATGCTTGCGGCGGCTGTACGCGCTGTAGTGCGAGGGATAGTCGTCGATGAGTTCGATATCAGTGGCCAGGCCGGCGCGCGCATACGCGCCCTCAATCAGATCGTGGCTCAGCAATGCGTTGCGCGGAAATCTGCGATCGAGAACGGCATGCAGAGTTTCAACCTCATAAATGCCCTTGCCGGTAAAAATCCCTTCGCCAAACAGATCCTGATACGCGTCTGAAACGGCGCGGGCGTAGATATCAAAGCCGGTCTGGCCAGAGTAGATAGACGCCAGACGCGAACGCGAAACGGACTGGACGGCGATGCCCACGCGCGGCTGCAGAATTCCATATCCCGCCGTGACAATGCGCGACCTGGGATCGATGACCGCCTGATTCAGAGGGTGCGCCATCGCGCCAATGAGCCGTGCCGCGGCGCCGCGAGGAAGCTGCGAGTCTGAGTCGAGCGTAAGAATGTAGCGCACCTGATGGAGCGCCTCGAGCCTTCCCGCCTTGATGGGAAATGCGTCGTACTCCCCGGTAAGCAGTTTGTTCAGATCGAGCAGCTTGCCCCGCTTGCGCTCCCAGCCCATCCACACACCCTGGCGCCGGTTGAAGGTGCGGTGCCTGTGCAGAAGAAGAAAGTACCCATCCCTGGGGGCCGCATATTTCTCATTGAGCGCGTCGATAAGCTGGATGGCCAGCTCGACGAGCGGATGCGAATCGTTTTCGTGCGGCTTGCTTACCGAGTCCGGCAGATCGGTGAGCAGCGCGAAGTGAAGATGCGGATCGCGGTTGGCGAGAAAGCGTACTTCGAGGTTGGTCACCAGATCGCGCACCTGCTTTTCATTCAAAAGCAGGGAAGGGACCGCGACCAGCGTTGCGCATGCGGCGGGAATTGCTTTGCTGAAATCGAGCTTCGGCAGGGGATCGGGGTTGAAGAGCGCAGTGACGGAGTTGTTGACCAGATCGACCGCATCCTGCGTCACGGGAAGCAGAACTACAAGGAAGGCAACGATCAGTCCCGTGAGAGCCGAAGCGTGAGGCAGAAGAGGAAAGATCACTGCGGCGATGAAGAGGATGGTAAGCAGCTGGATTCCAGTGATGTAAAAATCGTCAGCATGAGCGCGAATGAAAGAGCGAACACGGTCAATGAATGGCGGATGGAAACCGACACGCCGCGCAAGCTGAGGAAATCCCTTGTCGACCAGGTAGTAGCCAATATGCTTGCGCCGAAGCTGCATGCGCGATTCATCGGCCGAGTGCAGAGCACCTTGCTGCGCAAGTTCAAGCGCGGTTTGAGCAACCTTGGGTTCTGTGCAATCGGAATGACGAGCGATGAAAGCAATGCGCCGGCAGTAGGCCTCGCGGCTCTCGAAGTCCATGGATGCATAGGCGCCCGCCGGGTCCTGCCGCAAGGTCTCGTCAAAAATAATGAGCGGCTCAATCAGAGCGCTCCAGTCTGTGTGACCGATGGAACGAAGGCTCTTAAGGTGAACCTGTGTTTGTACGGCGGCGGCTGGGTCGTGAGAATACAGAAGCGCGCCGGCCTCGCCGAGCAGCAGTTCGAGCAGAACAAACTGAAGAAATGCGGGCAGGTTCCACAACTCGTTGACGGTGAGCGGGTCGTTGGTCTGCAGCTCCTGAATAAAAGTGGAGAAGGTTGTCGCGGAGAACGTTCCTTCAACGGCGCGGAGATAGAGGGCTGCTGCTCCGGCGATACGCGGCTCCTCGCCTCGCGGCGGCAGATCGATGCGCGGAAGGCGAGCCGTGTCCCGTGGATTCTCTGAAACGCCGACCACGGCCGCGCGCAAAAGCCGGAAGTTTGACTGCAAATCGAGTACCGCGGAACGCGGAAGGCTCTGCGCAGGGTTCTCCATCCCGTTGCCCGCGTGGGTTCGTGCAAGGTTGCTCTCCAGTTGCCTCAGCGCGAGGCGTGCCGCGCGCACGCGCGCAGGAAACAGGCACGGAGTTTCAGGCCGGTGCACAACATCCCACGCATCGGCGGCACTCGCTGCCTGGCGCAGATGCGTGCGTACCTGTGCAGCCAGAAGTTGTTGCGAGTCCATATCGGGAGCGTTTTCTTTCATTGGTCCTCAACGATAGCTTGCTGCCTGCATTTCAAACATGGCGGCGTAGCGGCCGCCAAGCGCCATCAGCTGCGCATGGCTGCCTTCCTCCACCAGCCGTCCGGCTTCCAGGACGACAATGCGGTCTGCCATGCGCACTGTCGAAAATCGATGCGAAATAAGGAGCGCCATTTTGCCGTGAGTCAGCTCGGCAAAGCGCTCGAAGACTTCCAATTCACTGCGCGCATCCAGCGCTGCTGTTGGCTCATCGAGAATCAGCAACTCCGCGTCGCGCAGGTAGGCGCGGGCCAGAGCAAGCTTTTGCCACTCGCCGCCGGAGAGATCAACGCCGCCCTCGAAGCGGCGGCCGAGCATCTGGTCGTAGCCGCCCTGCAGCCTGGCCACAACGCCCGCCGCCAGGCTTTTCTCCGCCGCGTGTTCAATTTCTCCCACCGCGTGCGGCACCTCGATGCGCCCCACGGCGATGTTCTCGCGCGCAGTCATTTCGTAACGCATGAAGTCCTGGAAGATGACGCCGATTTCGGAATGCAGATCCGCCAGATCGTATTCGCGCAGGTCCACGCCGTCGAGAAGAATCTGGCCATCGGTTGGGTCGTAGAGGCGCGTGATCAGCTTGACGATCGTGGTCTTTCCTTGGCCATTTTCGCCGATCAGAGCCACGCGCTCGTCGGGGCGCAGCGTGAAGTTGAAGTTGCTGAGAACGCGCCTGCTGGTGCCGGGATAAGCGAAGGAGACATCGCGAAATTCAAATCCCTGCTTGATGGGCCGCGGCGTGCGCAGGCCATTCACCTTGGATTCGACGCGCGGCTTCATCTCAAAGAATGCCAGCAGGTCGGTAAGGAAAAGCGCCTGGTCCGCAACTCCGGAAGCAGTCGAGAAGGCCATCTGGATGTTGCCCATGGCCTGCATGATGGCGGTCGTAATCAGCGTGAGATCGCCGATGCTGTAGCGGCCCTGAACCGTGCGGTAGATGCTGTAAGCATAGGCGCCGTAATACCCGAGCTGGCCCAGCATGGAGAGCACCGCGCCCCAGAAAAGGCGGCGGCGGTTGAGGCTCACGTTCTCTTCGTAGATTTGCTGTGAGAGGGCGCTGAAGCGGTCCGTCAGATAGCCGCTCAGGTTGAAGAGCTTCAGCTCCTTGGCAGCCTCTTTGCTGCCGCCCACCTGGCGCAGATAGTCCATCTGGCGGCGCAGCGGTGTCTGGCGAAAATTCTTGGCGTAGGTGAGGAAGGCGAAGTGGCTCTCCCCGAGGAACGCGGGAATGACGCCGGCAACCAGAAGCAGCAGCAGCCATGGCGAATAGCGAACGAGCACGGCCGAGAAGGCGATTGCCGTTACAGTCTGCTGGATGAGGCGGCCCATCTGCTGAATCATGGCCAGCCGGTCCGTGGCCTGCACGCGCGCGCGCTCCAGGCGATCGTAAAAGACCGGATCTTCGTAGACAGTCACATCGAGGGCGGCGGCCTTGCGCATGACCTCGACGCTGACGTGATGCGTGTAGCGGTCGGCAAGCAGGCTGTCGAAGTAATCGACTGTGCGCGACAGAATGCCTGTAAAGACGGCCAGCGCCATCTCCGCGGCCACCAGCCACCAGAAGTGCTCGGGCAGCGGCAGGCGCATGCGGATGCGGTTGACGCCATCGATGATGAAGCGGCCGATGATGCCGATGCCAACCGGCAGAAAAGCGACCAGGATGCGAATCGCAATATTCCAGAAGACAACCGCGGGGCCCGACTCCCACACGAAGTGGAGTACAGGCGGAACGTTCTGGAGCGCGCGCAGTCGGTCGCCCCAGGCGTTTCCCGGGCCCTGCGCCTGGCTGGATGTTTTTTGCCTGGACTCGCCGTTGACTTGCGATTCATTCATGGTTGAGGACATAAGTTCCTTTGAAGGTCGCCGAGTGAAGCGGAGAATCGGCAGGCGCGCTGCGCTGGAATCCTGAACCAAGGTGTGTGCGACGCTTTGCTGGCTGCGGCGTCTTGTACTACTAAATTCAGCACTTCATCTTACTATATGTGTTCCTGGCGTCGAATATCCTTGCAGATCGCCGTTTGCATGCGGCGACTGCGCCCACGGCCGCTGCTCCCCCTGGTCGAATGACTACGCGGCTACTTGCTTGCTGGGCGGTAGGATTTGAAGCCGGCCTTTTCCATGCCGCGTTGCGCTTCAGGATTCTTCATGAAGGTCTCCCACACGAAGCCCGTGCGCGCATTCTCGGCCATCAGCATGGTGATGCCGGTGTCAATGCCGACGACGTCCGTATCGTACCAGTCGGTCAGCGGGTTGAAGGCATCGACAAATCCATAGCGGCACCACGCCTTGGGATAGTGGTCGTGAATGGTGCGCAGAACGCGAATGGTTGCCCCTGGCAGAAAAGGCAGCGAGCCTCCGGCGGCAGCCGGCACGATGGTGCCGTCAATCGGCCCCATGGCCGGCGGACCACCCCAGATGACATAACCATTGGCGGAATCCGACGCGGTGATGCCCCACAGAGCGTTGCTGTAGTCGGGAAACTTCTCGTTCAGTTCCAGGCAGAACCGGCGATGCACGTCGGTGGCGATGACGGAGTTCTGGAAGTAGTCCGCATAGCGATCGCGCTTGTTGCGGAAGTCGAACCAGGCCTGCGAGTACTGATGCACAAACAGCGGCGCAAACGAGCCTATGTAGCGCAGGCCGTCATACTCGAATGTTGTTCGCTTCCATGCAAACCATGCTTCCGGATGCAGCGGATGCGTAGCCGAGCCGAGCCCGAGCAGGTACATCATCATCAGCTCGCTGTAGAAGTCCCACTTGGAGGGTAGAAAGCCCAGCTCAGGCGTCCATCCCTGCGCCAGCAGCCGCGTGTCTTCTGAGAGCCAGGTCCAGTCCACGCGGTCAAAGATCGCCGTCGCGAGCTTGGTGATGTCGATGTCGTGAAAGTGCTGGCGGCAGGTGAGTATGCCGCACAGCAGGATCGCTGTGTCCACGGATGAGGCTTCCGAATCCCAGATTCGTTCGCCCGTGTTGATGTTGGCGAAGTGAAAGTAGAAACCGCGATGCGTGGGAAGCTGGTGCCACAGGAATGAGAGTGTCGAGATCACGCGCAGGCGCGCCTCGGCGTAGGAGATGAAGTCCCGCTTCTGCGCGATGCAGATGGCTGTAAGGCCAAAGCCGGTGGATGCGATGCTTCCGACCAGCGTGGTGTCGGCGCTGCGCACGTTGCACCGGTCTTTGACCAGTCCCGTATGGGGGTCGGCCTGTTCCCAGAAAAAGAGAAAACTGGCCTTCTCAAGATCATTCAGGAACTGGTCGTCTTCCGGCGAGAGCGCAGCCGGGGCCGGAGGCGCAGCCGGCTGCGTGTGCTGGCCGGCGTTCTGTGCCCCCGCAGCGCCCGCTCCATCAACCAGCGGAAAGGCCGCTGCCTGCGCGAGCGGCAGGCCCAGGGAGAGGCATGCCATCTGGTGCAGTACCTGGCGGCGCGATTGAGTTCCTTTGGCTGGTTCAGTCACTGTACGGATGTGTATTCCGCCTTGCCCGTGAAATGAAATGCTGGCTCTATCCTAGCGGCCGCAACTTCAGAACGTCCTGCAAGGCCCCCAGCCATGATTTCAACCATGATTGGTTTGATGCAGAAAATCGCATCGGGACGGCAATCGGCCAGACAGCCGAACCGGGCCCGGAGGCGTCAGAATAGAGTATAGGTGGATGGAAATCAATGAATTGGAAAGCAGTCGCGATCTGGGCCGGCGCCTGCGCCGTGGCCGTTGCATTGATTGTCACGCTGCTGATGCGCACGCACCGCTGGCAGCCCAGGCTGATCACCATACAGGGCGCGGTGATGCGCCGCGACGGCGACGCCCGAAGGCAGGTACCGATTTCAGACACGGAGGTCACGGCATCGGACGGCGTGAGCAGCGTCACCACGCGGTCCGACGCTTCCGGATATTTCATACTCACCTTGAAGGCGGGCGTGTGGCCCAGGCAGACCGTGAATCTCAACTTCCGGCATCCGGAGTACCGGCCCCTCAACATGCAAACAGAAATAGGCCTTCGTAAAGCGGCGAAACGTCTGTACGTCGCGGCCATGGAGCCCATTGCGCCCCGTGTCAGCATCGATGCGGGCCACCCGGCATCCGTCGTCTCCAACATCCGCATCCGGTACACGGTCAACTCCCAGAAGGAGGAGAACATCGGCAGCGCCGTCAGGGTTTTCCAGGTTGTCAATCAAGGCAACGTGCCCTGTAACGGCCAGTCTCTTTGTTCGCCTGACGGAAGCTGGAAGGCCGCAACCGGTTCCACTTCACTGGACGCCGGCCTCGGCAATGAATTTCGCAATGTGAGAGCCTCGTGCATCGCAGGCCCCTGCCCCTTTACGCGGATTGACGCGAGCGGCTTCCAGCGCGGCGGCCGCACGGTGACCGCTTCGGCATTGGACTGGTCAGACACCACCACGTTTCTGCTGGAGGCCGAGGTCTTTCGCGCCTCAATGGATTCAAGCGTGCGCCGGTCCTATCCCGTCATCTACGACCGGACGCTGAACTTCACCCTCCCCATTACAGAGGAAGGCGTGAGCATCGAAGCTGAGATTGATGGCATGCCCATGGTCTTTCCCCTCGGTCCTGAGCTTTACCTGAGCTGGGCCACATGCGTTGTGAGAACCAATACCGAAGGACAGAAATCCTCGGTCTACCGTTGTGAACTCAAGCCAGGGTACCGGTTCTGAGCCCGCGCGCGCGCAATTGCGGAGGGACAGGCGCGGTGTCCAGGCTGTGCATGCGTAGTGCAAAGTCTTCGTGACGGGCCGGCAGAGAGCAGGACTGACACGCGGCTTGCCTCTTTCCCTGATTGCCCTCAGCGGGTGGCGCATATTAGCATCACCTCATCGCTGGTCGCCGTGGATGGAAGAGAGCGCCTGTTTGCCTTTCTTCGATCTTGTGGATATAAGCCAGGCTGGCGCCGGCCCGGCAGCAAGACAGCTGAAAGGCGCTACGGAAAGCGCAGCATCCCTTTCGCTGGGACGACACGTGGCTGCGAAAAGACTATTTGTGGATTGATTCAGGACCGGACAGCACGGGGGCCGGCTCTAGACAAAATCGCGTCGGCCGGCGGCACTTCTCCGCACGGTGCAAGACGGACGCCCTTCTCACTTGCCTTACTGGAAGTTGCCTCACCTGCATTGAGAGTGCCCGATGAGCTGTTCCCTCGGTATCGTTCGTCAACCGCAGCGCCGGCCGATTCAGACAATGCGTTCGGCTTGCCGTTCAACGGCGGTTTGTGCTGCCGCTTTGTTTAGCCTTGTCTGCGTGATGCTGCTGCAAGGATGCGGGTTCACGCCTGAAGCCGGACTCTTTGCCCCCCAAAGTCCGCCCACCGGCGGACCGCCTACCGCAACGCAGAGTGGGTCAGTCACCATCTCGCCGGAGTATGTCGCTATCGCGCCAGGCCAGAAGGTCAAGTTCACGGCAACCGTCAGCGGAGGCGGTGGCCAGGTGCTCTGGTTCGTGAACAGCACCGCGGGCGGCAACGCCACCATCGGCACGGTGGACGGCTCAGGGAACTACACGGCTCCCGCGCAGATTACGCAGAGCGAGAATGTCACGGTCAGCGCGGTGCTTATCTCGTCACCGAAGCAGAACTACGCCACGGCGGTGGTGTCGATCATCCAGCCCGGTTTTGCCTTCTGCCCCGGCGTCACAAAGAATCCCCAGGTGGCGCTCTACAAGATTTACCTGCCCGCCCCCGGCAAGGCTTATATTGAGTTCGGCAAGACTACCAACTACGGCCTGGATACCTGGAAGGTTGCTGCGCCCACATCCAATGGCGGGGACGTTGAAATCTTCGTCGCCGGCATGTTGGCCCAGACCCTCTATCACATGCGGGCGCGGGTCACGCTCGACAACGGCGCCACCTATACCGATCCCGATCAGACCTGCACAACGGGCACGCCGCCTGCGACCTCGGCCGCCACAATCGCCACCCCGGGCGGAGGAACGCCGCAACCGGGAATCGAGATGTGGAACACGCTCATCCCGCAGACCGTGGCGCCCGCATTTGCCACCGACCTCAACGGGAACGTGATCTGGACCTACACCTACCAGGGCACCAGCCAGGATCTGCTGCAGGGAATTCAACTGCTGCCCAACGGCGATTTCCTGATGGTGATTTCCTATCTCTCCTCGCTGACTGTCGGTCAGATTCCAGGCCTCATCAATGAGGTGCGCGAAATCAACCTGATGGGCGATACCGTCCGCTCCGTCACCATGGACGGCTTGAATCAGAAGCTGGCCGCGTCCAACCTGCGCGATGCGCAGGGCAATCTCTACCAGCTCAAGAGCTTCCACCATAGCGTGATCGCGCTGCCCAACGGGCATTGGATCATGCTGGCCAGCTACGCGAAGGACTACACCAATCTGCCCGGATACCCCGGAACCACGACGGTGACCGGCGATGCAGTCGTCGATGTGGACCAGAATTCCAATCCCGTGTGGGTGTGGAACACCTTCGACCATCTCGACATCAACCGCCACCCGATGAACTTCCCTGACTGGACGCACTCGAATGACCTGCTGTATTCGAGCGACGACCACAATCTGCTGCTCTCCATCCGCCACCAGAACTGGATCATCAAGATTGAGTATCTTGATGGCGCGGGCTCAGGCAAAGTGTTGTGGCATCTGGGCTACCAGGGAGACTTCAAGCTGGTCGGCGCCGTGGACCCCACGGACTGGTTCTATGCGCAGCACGGCATGAGTTACTTCACGCCCAACACCACCGGGGTCTTTCGAATCGGCCTGATGGACAATGGAAATGACCGCATCTTCCCGCCGCCCACCGGGCAGGTGTATTGCAAGCCGTCGGCCACGCCATCGGCGCAGTGCTACTCGACCATGCCCCTGCTGCAATTGAACGAGACGGACATGACGGCGACCATGGTGGTGCATTACATGCCTCCGCCCAGCTATTACAGCTTCTTCGGCGGCAATGCCGACCTGTTGCCCAATGGCGACATCCACGTCGATTTCTGTGCGGCGCACAATGGCGCGATCGTGCAGGAACTGGATTCGCAGGCGTCCCAAGTCGTGTGGCAGGGTTCCACTGCCGGCGCGGATCAGTTTCACGTGAGCCGCCTGCCGAGCCTCTATCCCGGCGTGCAGTGGTAAACAGAGGCCGCAGGTTCGTCCTACTGCGGCCCCCAGATGCGGAACTCGCCGCCGAGGTGCATCAGGCTCATCAGGTAGAGCATGCCGTCGTAGTAGCGGTTCTGCCCTGACGGGATGGGCGTGTTCCACAATGCGTCGGTGAATTGCTTCGCCCGCGCGCGGTCCGTGGCCGCCAGTCCCGCCACCGCGTTCGTGCCCGCAAGCCCGGCCGGATGAGCCTCGTGCGTGAGCCCCGGCGTTGTGCCCAGCAGCTTGCCGTCCAGCGTATACACCGGCCCGTAGTCGTTGATGCCCTGCGATGCAAAGAAGCTCTGGATGCGGTCGCTCAGTTGCTGCTCCGCGGGCGCCTTGCGCCACCACGACCAGTCCACTGACCAGTTGCTCGCCGTGCGCCATGCGTCGTAGCCGAACTCGCCGGATTGCGGAAACCGCGTCTGATGCGGCGTGCCGTCAAAGTTCGCATAGCTCGGCGCGAGGCCCGTCTTCGGATGCGTGGTCCTCACAAAAAAATCGCGGCTCACCTCGGCCGCGCGAGCCCAGAAGGCTCGGTCCTCCGCCGGACCCCAGCGCGCCCACAGCTCGTAGAAGGCCGGCAGATGATACGAGGGGTCGGTGAACGGCTGCTGCATGATCTCCGGCACAAACAGGATCATCGGCGGGTCCTGATTCACCATCGGCCCCACAGCGTGCGGTCCATACTTGCCCGGCGCCGAGATGACCTGCCGGTGCACCATGGCCCTCAGCAGCTTGTCCGCCTCGGCATGGTAGTCATAGATCCCCTTGCCGTCGCCCCAGCGGTTCGATGCAAACAGAAGCGCCATGGCGAAATACGATTCCCCATCCGGCGCCGCGCCCTCTGAGTTGTGCGTCCCGTCCGTCTTGCACGACCATGCGAAGAACTCGTAGCTCGGCGCTTTCGGGTCGCTGATGTACATGTACGTTTTGGCCCAGTTCCACAGCGCATCGAACTCGGCCTTCTTGCCCAGCTGCACTGTGATCATCATGCCGTAGGACATGCCCTCAGTGCGCACATCGTGGTTGGCCCAGTCGGTCACATACATCAGCGGACCATCTGCGTTGCTGCCCGCGGCAAAGGCAATGGCCTGCGTCTGCGGGTCACCGTGGAAGAGCTGCTGATAGGCAGCGTCAATTCTGGCTTTGATTGCGCGGCTGGAGTGGCCGTCTTCCGCGAACAGGTTGCGGTACTTGCCGGTTGCATACGCGCCCGCGCCGTCTTCCGGAGCAGTCTTTGCCAGCGCGCCGGGAACGCCGGCGACGAGCAGCGCCACACTCAGCAGCGCGCGCCGATTCAGTGATTTCTGGAACACGTCCGGGCCTCCGTTTGCGACAAAGATGAAGCGATTTACTTCGCGTTCAGCAGTATCGCGCCCGTTCCCCGGCAAGGGCAAATGGCGGGCGCAGCCGCCGTTTGCCAAAGAGGGAATTGGGTCCCGCCCAGAGTTATGGATGCCTGTGCAGCACGTGCGTGGCGATGTCAGGCCAGAACTCGCGAAAGACATTGGTCAGCGCATCGCGCCCGATGGCGTACCCATACTTCTCCGCGATATCTGCTGCGTTCCGGTCCTCGCTGGGATAGTAGGTCAGCGAGACGCCCTCGGCGATGCCGCGTCCCAGCACCTCCGATGCGTTGAACGTGTTGTGCCCGTGGTAGTTCGGAGTGATCAGCACGCGCGAGCCAGCATAAATCCCGCGCTTCCAGATGCCGCCCTCGCCCTTTGAGAAGTAGCGCTCGTCCTCATGAAACACCGTCGGCAACGCGAAGATCACCAGGTAGTTGCCGTCGGTCTTATCCACAAAGCCGCGCCAGGTATAGGCCCACAACCCCTCCGGACCTTTGCCCAGTTGCGGATGCGCATCAGTTCCCTTGGCCAGCAGCGACGTGAGACCCACAAAGAGAAAAGACGAATAATCAAAGCTGTTCTGCGTGGCAAGCTTGAACGCCTGTTTGGGCGTGGGTGGCGGAGGAATGGCTCCCGCGCTGACCGCGCGGTAGTTGGGCATGAAGCCGAGAATGCGCTTGGGCTGCTGCTTGGATATGGGCACCCCGGGATGCGTCGGCGCCGGTGCGTCCGGTGCAGCCGCCAGACCGAGTGGCACGCCTGTCTCCGGCGCGTTTGCGGCAAGCACCTGCGCTGCGGGCGCCTCCGGCAGAGACGAGGAATCAGCCGCCCGCTGGGCAAGCGCCGATGCGGATGCCGCGATCAGTAGGAAAGAAAGAAAAAGACGCAAAATGCCTCCAGGAGTTGTGTTGCCGCCACGAAGCACACCCCGTTTGAGGAATATTTGGAATAGTCTGGCCATTCCTTAGCCCCTGCGCCTGGATGCCGGCGCCGTCGCTGAGTGCTTTAAAGATGCCCGTAGCTTTTTATTAGACGAAAAACAGCGCCCGCGGATGCAGACAACCCATAAGCTGCTCCATGCGCGGCAGATAACAAGCGGTGGGCGCTGGAGGGCACAAAGGCGAAGGCCCTCCAGCGAGCGGCCGGAGGGCGTTCCGTCAACTGCGTGCGGCAATCAGCCTACGCCGTCACAGTCCGCTTGGGTTTGGATCCCCACAGCCCGTAGTAGGCAATGAAGAGATAGCAGAGGATGGGAATGACAAACGCATGCTGAATGCCCATCTTGTCGGCAGCCGCGCCAATCAGGAAGGGAATCACTGCTCCGCCGACAACCGCTGTCATAATGAGCCCCGAGCCTTTGCTCGTCATCGGGCCCAGCCCGGCGATGCCCAGCGCAAAGATATTCGGGAACATGATCGAGTTGAAGAAGCCGCACAGCACCAGCGTCCAGATTGCCACCTGCCCACTGCTGCCCATGGAGACGGCCAGCAGCAGCGCCGCGGCAAATCCAAAGCCGCCCAGCAGCCTGCCGGACTTGATCTTGGTCAGCACCCACGACCCGAGCAGGCGGCCCACCAGCGCGCCGGCCCAGTAGAGTGAAACCAGAAACGAAGCCGTCTTCGCGCTGTCCACGCCCTGCGTCTTGAAGTAGTTGACTGCAATCGAGGCCAGGCCCACCTCCACGCCCACATACAAAAAGATGCCCACCGCGCCCAGCACTGTATGCCTGTAGCCCCAGATGCTGCGGCTCAGCACGGGGTCGCCCTCCTTGGCGGGCCGGAACGTCTGGGTCTGTGCGATGTGCGGCAGATGCATGAAAGCCACGGCTACGCCAAGAATCAGCAGCCCGGCCGCAATGGCGATGTAGGGGCCGCGCACGGTGTTGGCAATGGCGGCCTTGGAGGCCATTGACGCGGGATCGGTGAGGATGAACGCGCCCGCCACCAGTGGAGCAATCGTGCCGCCCAGCGAGTTCAGTGCCTGCGCCAGCGTGAGGCGCACCGGAGCGCTGTGCTCGGGGCCCAGAATCGCAACGTACGGATTGGCCGCCGTCTGCAGAGCCGTGACGCCCGCGCCCACCACAAACACCGCGGTCAGGAACAGCGGAAAGCTCACCAATTTGGCGGCGGGAACAAACAGCAGGCAGCCAACCACCTGAATAAACAGCGAAACCACCATCGTCCGCTTGTAGCCGATGGACTCAATCAGCTTCGAGGTCGGCGACGAGAACACGAAGTAGGCCAGGAAGAATGCAGACTCCGCCAGCATCGCCCACGCATATTGCAGGTCAAAGATTGACCTGAGATGCGGCACCAGGGCCATGTTCAGGTTGGTGATGAACCCGAAGATGAAAAAAAGAACCGCTACGGTGATGAACGGCCCCGTGTAGTTGGGTGAAGCTTGCGTTGCTGGCGGTGTGGATCGAGTGGCCATGAGAGGTTGTTCCCCGCTTCCTCAAAAAAGTGTTCTGCCCGGTAAGGCTGCGTTCGCCTGTCCTGGGCGCAGGTCAGGCGCGTGCCGGCGGCTCGTTGGTTACCGCCTGTGGTACGGCTTGGCCGGATACCCCGGCCGCTTTTGCTGAACACAACACTATACGGGAAACCCCGCGCTGGGGAAGGGCCAATCCATAAGCTGCTCCAAAGGCTCCTGCCGTTCCCGCCGCTTTTTACGGGCGGCGGCATCGCATCGCGGTGCGTGGCCCCAGGATGACCTGCAAAATCGCCCGAAGATACCGTATTCTCAAAGGAAAGCAAGGAGAGACGAGTGCCGATTGCAGTGTTGAACAACGCCAGGCTGAAAAAGATTCTGGCTGCCCTGGAGGGCAACTGGCAGGCCGAGATGGAGGGCTACCACACCTATCTGGCGCTGGCCGACCGCGACGCCGATCCGGTGCGCGCGCAGGTGTTGCGCCACCTGGCCCAGGCTGAGCTCGAGCACGCCGCCCTGTGGGAGAGCCGCATCGAAGAGTTGGGCGGCCCCAGGCCCGTCTACACCGGCGGTCCCGGTGGCGAGGCCGACTCGCTGGCCAACCGCGCGGGCGGCATCCGCATGGCCCTGCGCCGCCTGGAAATCGAGGAAAGCCGCCACATTGCCAACTATGGCAAGCAGTTGAAAGAGCTGGGCGACGAAGGCTCCATCGCCATCCTGCACCACGTCGTCGAAGACGAGAAGGAGCATCACCGCGAGCTTGGTTCGCTCTTGCGTGGTCACTACTCCGCGCCCGCCGGTGCGCCCCACGTGGACGCCAAGGCGGTTCTCGACGAGTTGCTGGCCAAGCGGGAAAAGGGACGCAAGCAGGCCGGCAGTTGGATCGGCGACGCCATCTACGGCGTCAACGACGGCCTCGGCGCCATCTTCGGCATTGTCTCCGGCGTCTCCGGCGCCACCGCCGGCGACAGCAAATATGTGTTGCTGGCCGGTGTCTCCGGCATGATCGCCAGCGCCCTTTCCATGGGCTCCGGCGCCTATCTGGCCGCCAAGAGCGAACGCGAAATCTACGACGCGGAGATTGTCCGTGAGCGCGAGGCCGTCCAGATGAACGGCCCTGAAGCCCGCGAGCTGCTCTCGCTCTACTACCAGGTGAAGGGTCTGCCCGAGGAAGACGCCGACCGCGTGGTGGACCACATCGCCCGCGACCCCGAGCAGATGGTCCAGGTTCTGGCCCGCGAGCGGCTCGGCACCACGGAAGATGCGCTGTCCAATCCCCTCGTCTCCGCCACCTCCGGCGCGCTCTCCACGGCCATCGGAGCCGCAATTCCCGTATTGCCGTTTTTCTTCTTGCAGGGCATTCCGGCCATCGTCGCCGCGGCCATTGTCTCGCTCATTGCCCATTTCGCCGTCGGCGCTGCCAAGAGCCTCATCACCGTCCGCTCGTGGTGGGCTTCGGGCATGGAGATGACCGTCGTCGGCGCCGTTGAAGGCGCGGTCACCTACGGCATCGGCATCCTGCTCGGCAAGGGCGGCATGTAACCAGCCCGCCCCCAAACCCAAAGCGCGTCTTCCGTGCGGCACTGCTTATAGAATGGTGTCGGCTTTCGCCGCTCCGGAGACTCCATGCTCAAAAAAGCTCTTTGCCTGCTCGCGTTTGCTGTCACGCTGCTGCCCTTCACTTCCGCACTGGCCCAGTCCGCCCCTGACCTCATCGTCGAGCGCAACGTCGCCATGAAGACCCGCGATGGCGTCACTCTCCGCGCGGATATTTACCGCCCCGCGGGAGAGGGCAGCTTCCCCGTCCTGCTGCAGCGCACGCCGTACAACAAGGACAACACCGCCGCGTTCGCGCGCATGGCCGCCGCGCACGGCTTCATGGTTGTCGCGCAGGACGTGCGCGGGCGCTACACCTCCGAGGGCGAGTGGTACACCTTCAAGCACGAAAGCAACGACGGCTATGACACAGTGGAGTGGGCCGCCGCGCTGCCGCACTCCAACGGCAAGGTCGGCATGTTCGGCGGCTCCTACGTGGGCGCCACGCAGATGCTCGCCGCCATCAGCCATCCGCCCCATCTGGCCGGCATCTGCCCCGTGGTCACGGCTAGCAACTACCACGAGAACTGGACCTACCAGGGCGGCGCATTCGAGCAGTGGTTCGACGAGTCGTGGACCTCCGGCCTCGCGCAGGACACCCTCAACCGCGCCGTCCTCGATGCAACCAACGCAACCGTCAACAGCACAGTACTGCCGTTGAAGCAGTATCCGCTCTACAACCTGCACCTCGATCCCGGTTCGCCCGCCGCGACCGCCACGCTGGCTCCTTACTTTGAAGACTGGCTCAGTCATCCCACCTACGACAGCTATTGGCAGCAGTGGGCCATTGACGAGAACTACGCCAACATTCAGGTCCCTGCGCTCACCGTGGCCGCATGGTATGACCTGTTTCAGGGTGGCTCGCTGCGCAACTTCATGGGCCTCAAGGCGCACGCCGGCAATGAGGCCGCGCGCAACGGCCAGCATCTGATCATCGCCATCGGCGGCCACTCCGGCTTCGGCCGCAAGGTCGGCGAAGTCGATTTCGGACCCGATGCGCCTTTCGACGAGAACGCCGTCACCCTCGCGTGGTACGAGTACCTCTTCCAGGGAAGGCAGAACGAATTCGCCACTGAAAAGCCGGTCAAGATCTTCGTGATGGGCGAGAATAAGTGGCGCTATGAAGACGCATGGCCGCTGGGGCGCGCCAAAGAGACGCGCTACTTCCTGCACTCCGCCGGCAAGGCCAACAGCGCTGCCGGCGACGGCGCTCTGACGATTTCCGCAGCGCACAAGGAAGCCGCCGACAGCATTGTCTACGACCCCGCCAACCCCGTGCCCACCGTCGGCGGGCCGCTCTGCTGCGACCCGGCGCATCTTCCGGGAGGGCCGCGCGACCAGGAGCAAGTGGAAGCGCGCAACGATGTGCTCGTCTACTCCACGCCGCCCCTTGAACAGGATATGGAAGTCACCGGCCCTGTCACACTCGACATCTACGCAAAATCATCGGCGGTCGATACCGACTTCACCGCGAAGCTCGTCGATGTGGCCCCCGACGGCGTTGCGCACAACCTCACGGAGGGCATTCTGCGCGCGCGCTTCCGCAACTCCACCAGCACGGCCGAGCCCATCACGCCGGGCAAAGTCTACGAGTACAAGATTGACGTGTGGTCCACGAGCAACGTCTTCCTCAAGGGCCACAGAATCCGCCTTGAAGTCTCCAGCAGCAACTTCCCGCGCTTCGACCGCAACCTGAACACCGGCAAGGACGCCGCCACCAGCGCCGTCTTCGTCAAAGCCACCAACACCATCCTCCACGACAGCGAACACCCCAGCGCCCTGCTGCTGCCGGTGGTGCCACGATAGGCGGATGGCCGGAAGTCCGCTCCCGGACCAGCAACCTCGGTGCCCCATCCTCGACGCAAAAAGAGCGCGTCAAGGTTGGGCACTTCCCTGTGTGGTAGATTGGGGCAGCAACGTGAAAGAAGGGCGGTTCACCCGCCCGACGACTCCTATATTGTGTGATGTTCATGCGCATGCTTCGCAGGCTGAACGGAAGGCTTGATCGGTTTCTGAATGCGCGGGCGATGCAGGCGGCCAAAGCGGGCTCCCCGGCTGATCCTGCGAAGCTCCGCCGCTCAGAGTGGCCGGGAAGCCTGGAGTCTCCCCGCGATTTTTATCTCGAATGTTTTCGATACTTTCACGCCCGCTTGCCCAGCCGGCTGGTGCAACATCGCGCATACTTTACTCAGAATCGCAGAGGCTTCGGTGAAGATGCCTTTCACGTAATGTGGTTTCTTCTGTACGAGGAGTTTGGCTTCAATGATTTCCTTGAGATTGGCATCTATCGGGGGCAGGTGTTAAGCCTTGTCTCGCTGCTGCAAACGGCTTCCGGCCATCCGCAGCCTGTATGCGGTATCTCGCCATTTTCGGCTGCGGGCGATTCAGTAAGCAGATACTTGGAGGAAGTCGATTACCTCGCGGACACGCTCGCGAACTTTCGTTCATTCGGCCTTCCTCAACCGGAACTTATCAAGGCATATTCTACCGACCCAGTTGCTCAGGAAAAGATTGCCTCCCGGACATGGGACTGTATTTACATTGACGGCTGCCATGACTACGAAGTGGCTGCGATCGATTGGGCCAACTGTTCGCGGGCAGTGAAGCCGGGCGGACTGATCGTCTTAGATGATTCCGGGTTGACGACCAGGTATGTACCTCCCCGTTTTGCCTTTGCGGGTCATCCCGGGCCGTCAAGAGTTGCGGCAGAAGTGGACCGTGAGCTATTCGACGAGATTTTGCAGGTCGGCCACAACCGCGTATTTCAGAAGAAACAGAATTGAAGTGTGAGATCGGAGAGGCCGTTCCTGCAATCCGGCCCGCCCTTCCATAACATCGGCCAGCCCTAGCTGACCTGCTGGCTCGCCGTCTTGCCGGACTCCACCAACTCCTGCGCCGCCTGCCGTCCCAGCCGGATGCAATCAGGAATGCCGATGCCGTCGTAGGCGTTGCCCGCGAGCCGCAGGCCGCCCAGCGCGGCCACACGCGCCGTGATGCGCTGCATCCGCTCCTGGTGGCCCACGGCGTACTGCGCCATGGCCCTGCGCCAGCGCGACACCTGCGCGTGCTCGGGTTCTGCCTCGCGGGGGATGACCTGGCTGCCGAGTATCTCGCTCAGTTCGCGGCGCACCGTCGCAATGAGCGCATCGTCGCTCTCGTTCAGCAGCGACTCGTTTTTTGCGCCGCCCAGAAAGGCCCGCACCACAGCCTTGCCCGGCGGTGTGCGCCCCAGGAATTTGCGATGCACAAATGTGCACGCCAGCATCGCGCGGCCCGCGCTCGCCGGCACCAGAAAGCCGAACCCGTCCGGCAGCCGCCCCAGCTTTGCTTCGTCGTAGACCAGGTTCACAGTGATGCTTGAGGAGTAGGGAATTCCTCCCAGCTCTTCGCCCAGCACCGGGTCAACCGCGCCCAGCAGCTCGCCCGCGGCCCATGCGGGCGAGGCCATAATCACTGCGTCGAAGAGTTCCGTCACGCCGCCCGCTGCAATCTTCCAGCCGCCTTCGGTCTTCTCCAGCGCGCTCACCGGCGTGGAGCGCCGCACCCACGCGGGCTCAAGCCGCGCTTCGAGCGCATCCACAAGCTGCTGCATGCCGCCGCGCAGCGTGGTGAAGATGCCGCGCGGCGCGGGTCGTGCGTTGCCCTGCGGTTTGGCTGCGTGGCTCGCTGCCATCTTCTTGCGCATCTTGCGGTGCGCGGCCAGCATGCCGCGCGTCAGCGAGCCGTACTCGCTCTCCATCTCCACCAGCTTGGGCAGCACGGTGCGCGCGCTCAGTTGCGATGCGTCGCCGCCGTAGATGCCGGAGAGCAGCGGATCGGCCAGCCGGTCCACGGCCTCCGCGCCAAAGTGCCTCTCTACAAGCGTGGCCACGGACTCATCATGCCCGCTCGGGCGCGGCGGATGCAGCAGCTCCAGCGCCATGCGCAGCTTGGTCATGGGGCTGAACAGTCGCGTGAGTGCCGTAGGCACCAGCTTGGTGGGGATCAGAAACATGAGCCCATCGGGCAGCGGAACCAGCCGGTTGCGAACCACGATGTAGGTCTTGCGGTTGGCGTCGTTGGAGGGCGTCAGCGCGTCGCCCAGTCCCAGCTCGCGGCACAGCGCGGCGGCCGCAGGCTTTTCAGTGATGAAGGAATCCGGTCCGCGCTCCAGCACCGCGCCGTTCAAAATCTCCGAAGCGATGGAGCCGCCCAGCCGCTCGCGCGCCTCAAAGAGCGTGTACTTGACCGCCGCGCCCGCTGCCCGCGCTTTTTCCAGCTCATAGGCGGCTGCCAGCCCCGCTATGCCGCCGCCGATGATTGCCGTCCGCATCGTTGACCTCTTCCAATCATCACAACTACTCTGCGTCTCTTTCATTCCGCAAACGGAAACCGAGGCGTTGCAGAGCGCGTGCATTCCACCCGATTAGGATCAAGCTGGAGCCGCCGAGTGGTGTGTGATTCATATCACTCCATCATAAAGGCCCAATTGTTCACAATTGCGTTATGCTTTGGTACGCAAGAAGAAGTCTTGTTCTGGCTGCACCTCGCATCCACGGTCCGGGGGCGATGCGTCATATCGTTTCCCCTCGGGTTCGTCCTCCATCAGGAGATCCCCAATGACTGCTGAATTGATTCACCGGCTGCATTTTGCCTTCACGGTGACCTTCCATTACCTCTTTCCGCAACTCACCATGGGCCTGGCGCTGCTGATCGTGGTGCTCAAGACTGTCGCGCTCAAAACCGGCAATGAGGAGTGGGACCGCGCGGCGCGCTTCTGGGGACGCATCTTCGGCATCAACTTCGTCTTCGGCGTGGTCACCGGCATCCCCATGGAGTTTGAGTTCGGCACCAACTGGGCGCGCTTCTCGCGGCTCTCCGGCGGCGTCATCGGGCAGCCGCTGGCCATGGAAGGCGTCTTCAGCTTCTTTCTGGAGTCGGCCTTTCTCGGCCTCTTCCTCTACGGCGAAAAGCGGCTCTCCAAAACGCTGCACTGGTTCTCGGCGGTGATGGTCTTCGTCGGCTCGTGGATCTCGGGCTTCTTCATCATCGTCACCGACGCATGGATGCAGCACCCGGTGGCCTACGTGCACCTGCCCAGCGGACAATATGAGGTGCTGAGCTTCTGGCAGTTGCTGCTGAACCCGTGGGCGCTGCTGCAGTACGCGCACAACATGACCGGCGCAGTGGTCACGGCGAGTTTCGTCATGGCCGCCACGGGCGCATTTTATCTGCTTGAGGGCCGCTTCACGGAATGCGGCTGCGACTATGGCCACATCTTCACAAAGGTCGGTGTGATTGCCGGGCTCATCTCGACCGTGCTCATCATCTTTCCCACGGGCGACCTGCACGGCAAATACGTGGCCCGCAATCAACCCGCTTCGATAGCGGCGATGGAGGGCCTCTTCAAAACCGAAACCGGCGCGGGCATTGTGCTGATGGGGCAGCCCAACGAGGAGACCGGCCAGATTGACAATCCCATTGTCGTCAACGACGTGTTGAGCTTTCTCATCTACGGCACAACCAAGGCTGAGGTAAAGGGCCTCGATCAGTTTCCGCGCGACCAGTGGCCCACCACGCTGCCGCTGCTCTACTACGCCTACCACATCATGGCCGGGCTGGGGACGTACTTCGTGCTGCTCATGATTGCTGCGGCCTTCATGCTGTGGCGTGGACAGCTCTACGGCGCGCGCTGGATGCTGTGGCTGCTGCTGATCAGTTTTCCGCTGCCCTACATTGCCAATACCGCCGGATGGATGACGGCGGAGATTGGCCGCCAGCCTTGGCTCATCTATGGCCTCATGCGCACCAGCGAGGGCTTCTCCAGCACGGTGTCGGCCTCGAACGGACTGTTCACGCTGCTGGGCTTCATGGGGCTCTACGCGCTGCTGGGCCTGCTGTTCACCGTGCTGGTCTATCGCGAAATCAGCAACGGGCCTGAGCCGAAGCCTGCTGAGGCGGTTCATGCTGATTGACCGATACGCGGGCTGTCACGCAAAGGCTTCGTGTCCCATCCTTTCGCCTCTTTTCCGGCGAATGGGCGGGAGGCCACAAATCTCGACCATCGTCCGTTCATCAGGAGTTTCGTCATGATGGGTTTCGTCTGGTTCTGGCTGGTTGCCGTGATGATCGTTGGCTACGTCGTGCTCGACGGCTTCGACCTCGGCGTTGGCGTGCTCCACCTGTTCCTTGTGCGCAACGAGGCCGAGCGGCAGGCCACCCTGCACTCCATCGGCCCGGTGTGGGACGGCAACGAGGTCTGGCTCCTTGCCGGCGGCGGCACGCTCTACTTCGCTTTCCCGCTGCTCTACGCTTCTGCCTTCTCGGGCTTCTATCTTCCGCTGATGATTGTGCTGTGGCTGCTCGTGTTGCGCGGCGTCACGCTGGAGTTGCGCAATCACCTTGACATGGGCGTGTGGCGCGGGCTGCTGGACGGGGTCTTCGGACTGGCCAGCGCGCTGCTCACCATCTTCTTCGGCGCGGCCCTGGCCAACGTGCTGCGCGGCGTGCCGTTGCAAGCTGACGGCTACTTCTTTCTGCCCCTGTGGACCAACTGGCAGCCCGGCCCGAACCCCGGCATCCTCGACTGGTACACCGTCATCGGCGGGCTGGTGGCGCTCGTGGCGCTCACGCTGCACGGCGCGCTCTGGCTCACCATCAAAATCTCCGGCGAGCTGGAGCAGCGCGCGCGCAGAATCGTGACTCCGCTCTGGCTGTTGCTTGTTGTCCTCACCGTGGTCAGCCTCATCGCCACCATCGCCGTGCGCCCCGCCAGCCTGAACAATTACTTCAGCTACCCGGCAACTTTCATCGTGCCCGTCGGCGTGATCGTATCGCTGGCCGCCATCTGGCTGCTGAACCGCAAATCCCAGCCGGTCAAGGCGTTTCTGGCCTCGTGCCTGTACCTCTTCTTCATGCTGGCCGGCGCGTGCTGGGGCGTCTATCCCGTGCTGCTGCCGGCCACCACCGGCTCGCAGAACGACATCACACTCACCCGCGCCATCTCCGGCCCGCACACTCTTCAGGTCGGCCTTGTCTGGTGGGCCTTTGGAATGACTCTCGCCATCGCATATGTTGTTTTTGTCTACGCGCGCTTCAAGGGCAAAGTCGACT